>JAFAXE010000017.1 GCA_019241305.1 Vulcanimicrobiota bacterium | reverse complement strand
TGAGCGCATCCAAGAGCGATCCCGTTCACCATTGAGATGGCGACTGGAACGCAAGCCTGTGTACCCAGGTCGACGCCGGACGGCCAACCGCTTAAACCAATCGCCCGATTCGACAGCAAGTCGCTCACCGCGGAAAAATTGACAGATTTGTCAGCGTTTGACAGATCGGCTAGGATGCCGCTGTGGAGCCGCCGTTCGACAATCCGTACCGGACCGCTCCGGGCAGCGTTCCGCCCGCACTCGTAGGACGCGATGCCGAGCTCAGTGCGGTCCGTTACGCGCTGGCGTTGACGCGCACCGGTGGAGCAGCACAGCCCGTCATCTTTACGGGGCTGCGCGGAATGGGCAAGACCGCGCTGTTGCGGCGCTGCGTCACGGAGGCTGAAGAAGAGGGCGCGGTGGTTCTCTACACGGAGGCCTCGCGCGAGACGCACCTCTCGCAGGCGCTGCGACGAAGCCTCGAGCATGCCAAACGCCAATATGCCTCAGTACCCCGCAAGATCAAGAGTGCGCTGGAAGCCGCCATTCGTTCGCTCCCGGAAGCGACCTACGAGTTCCCACACGATCTCGGCGGGGTCAAGCTGAGCGTTCCGGCCACACCGACGCGCCATGAATCGTTCACCGAAGCGCTCGAGACGCTCAACGCCGAGACGCGGCGCAACGCGCGCTTTCTGGTCATCGCCATCGACGAAGTCCAGGAGGGCGACATCCGCGACCTTCGCACCCTGGTCGAGTTCGTGCATCTCACCGCCGGGACGCCGGAACCCGCGTTCTTTCTGGGCGCCGGGCTGCCGAACACGCCGACGCACCTGCACGCCGTCCGAACCTACACCGAACGTTGGCGCTACTTTCGCATCGGACTCCTGAGTGAGAAGGAGACGCGCGCGGCCATCGCGATTCCAGCGCGCGGGCTCGGCGTTACCTTCGAACCGGCGGCTCTCCGGCGGCTCGCCGCAGAAACGACGGGCTATCCGTTTTTCGTCCAAGAGTACGCGTCAGCCGCGTGGATGCAGCACCATGGCGATCGCGTCACCGGAGCAGACGTCGAAGCCTCCGCGCCCGGCGTTCGCAAGATTCTCGAGGATAGCTATTACGACAACCGCTTTCGGCGCTTGACGCCGCGAGAATGCGAATACGTGCTCGCCATGGCAAGTCTCGGTCCCGGGCCGCATAGCGTGGGGGAGATCGCGGCGGCGCTGCAGGGAACGTCGGAAGGTCTGAGTTCCGTGCGAAACCAGCTCATCAAGAAGGATGTGGTGTTCGTTCCAGCCGGCGGGATGCTGGAATTTCGCATGCCGTTGACGGAGCGCTACGTCGAACGCCATCGCGACGAACTGGAGCGCCGCGCCAGAACGGCTCAACGTGACGCGCGCCACGAGCGCTTGCCTTGATAGGAGCGCACTGCGCAGGCACATGAAGTCCATACTGGAGGATGCCGCCATGACTGCTCGCCGGCTTTCACCGATTCTGTTCGCCGCAATGCTCGCCGCCGCGAGTCCCGCCATCGCTCGACCGCACGCCGCGGTGCCGGCGGCCCCAATGCTCGCACATCCCCAAATGCACCTCGCCGGGATGAAACATATGGTCCCGCCGGCGCTGCCGCGTGTCCACGTGCCGGTTCCGCTCCCGGTCTTTGTCCCGGTCTACATCCCGTACGCCGCATTTGGTTGGCCGGCGTTTAACGCGTTTGGAATGACAGGGCTCAACGCCGGTTTGTGCCAGTCCCTGGCGGCGCAAAACGCGACCGCGCTGAACCCTCCAACCCTTGGAGCGCTGGGAACTGCCGGCGCCGGCTCCTGGTTCGCACCGGTAAGTCTCAATGCAACGCCGTCGTTCGATACGATTCCCTCGGCGCAGCAGCCGTGGTCGCCGGCCGCCGTGTGCGCACCGCCCGGTCTGAATTTTCTGAATCTCTCTATCGGGAACTGATCGCCGTGTCTCAGGCGGGGCTTCGACCTCGCCGCTCTCTGGAGAAGAGCAGGTTGGCGTGCGGGCAAGCGGACCGCCATCAGCGCACGCTCCGCCTACCACAGGAGGGCTTCTTTTTGCCGCTCGCGAATTCACGGAAATTGTGATTATCGTTACCGGCAGATGAAGTCCACCAGGCTGCGCCGGGTGTACGCCCGCGAGGAATTTCGCTCCCAAGACCCGCTGATTGGCAACTTCGCAGAGTACCTCGCCGCCCGCAACGCCAGCGCCCGGACAGCCATCGCGTACCAGCGCGACTTGGAGAGTTTCGGGTCGTTTCTGGCCGCGCGTGCCAGGGGAGGGAAGCCCGGCCGCCATCTACCGCCGCCCTATCGAGAATTGCCGGCCGCCGAGTCGTCCGACATTTCGGCTTACGCGTCGCACCTCTTGAAGGCGCGTTCCTACTCGCCCAAGTCGATCCGGCGCAAGCTCTCATCGCTGCGCACGTTCTACAAGTTCGTCAAGATGACGGGGCGTCGGGAAACGAATCCGGCGAGCGAAGTGCCATCGCCAAAGATCGGAAAGTCGCTGCCGAAGGCGCTCTCCGAGCGTGACGTCGGCAAGCTGCTGCATGCGTCACTCGCGGGCCGTGACGAGACGCTGCGGCTTCGCGACCGTGCACTTTTGGAAGTGCTGTACGGTAGCGGCATTCGGCGTTCCGAAGTCGTGGGGCTCAATCTGGAGGACGTCGATCTCGAGCGCCGTCAGATGCGCATCATCGGAGGGAAGGGGAACAAAGACCGGACCGTTCTCCTAACGCATGCCGCTGCCGATGCCATGCGGCGCTACTTGGCGCACCGCCCGCGTTCCGCTGACCCGGCGTTCTTCTTGAGTCGGCTCGGGCGGCGCATCTCGGACTCGAGCCTCTACAAAATCTTTCGTCTGTTCGTCGCGATCAGCGGCATCGACCACAGCGCGACACCGCACACGCTACGCCATTCTTTTGCTACCCACTTATACGAAAACGGCGCTGACCTGCTGATGATCAAGGAGCTGCTGGGTCACGAAAGCCTCGCGACGACCCAGGTCTACACGAAGGTTTCGGTGCAGCGCTTGCGCGACCAATTCGACAAGGTGCATCCGCGCGATCGCGACTAGCGGCCAGGCCTCGACCGCTCCGACGGTATCGTTTCAATCGGCGTGCGCCGCGGCCGCGGTATCCACGTGACGGTCGGCCGCGGCGTCGGCGTCGGTTCGACGCGGATTGGTACCGCGGTCTCACGCACTGATGGCGAGTTTCCGGATGGCAGCGCGATGGGCGCGGGTGGCGGCAAGACGATGCTCAACGTTTTGCTGGGTGCATCGAAGCTCACGAAAGCGCCCAGGCCACGTGCGAGCGGAGCAAGGGGGATAAGCGGTGCACCATCACGGAGGTACGGCGCGATGGGAAGGACGACGCTCCTTGTCCCTAGGCGCGCCAGCGAGCGCCCGAGCACAATGGCGCCGGAAAAATTTCCTCGCGAAAAGGCGATCGTCCCGTGGCGCGGATCCACCACGATCGTCGTGGCGATCCGTCGCAAGAAAGGGTCGACCGGAGCGACCACTGTCCCTCGTTCCAGCATCGCCGGCTGCGACGACGGAACGATGCGCCCATCGATAACGACCGTCACCGGCGGCATCACGAGGACTGTGCCCTGCACGGCATAGTTCGCGTCTTTCGGGCGGCGGCGGTCCGTTTCTCCGAAGACGGATGCGCCTTTCTGGCGCAAGCGATCGCGTTCAACGCGCTGCTTGCCGTCTTTCCCCTTCTTCTCCTCGCAATTGCCGTGCTCGCCTTCATTTACGGGACTGACGAGGGGCAGGCCACCGCCATCGCCTTATTTGCGACCGTCGCGCCGGGCATAAAAACGACTCTCACGGAAAATCTCCATCAGGTCATCAACCTGCGCGGCATCTCCGGCGTGATCGGTTTGTTGACTCTCATTTGGTCCGGAAAGAACCTCTTCATGGCGCTCGCGTTCGCGCTCGATCGTGCGCTCGGCATCCGTGTAGGTCGTCCCCTCTTGAGCGGCATCATGGTGAGTCTGGTGATGCTTCCTGTCGTGGGCCTCTTGATGATCGCCGCGACGGCAGTACCGATCATCATTACCATCGCGGTGCAGTACGGCGGTTTTCCACATGCGCCGCTGTTCTCCGTGTTCGCCGGCTACGCGTCCGCATTTTTGCTTATCTTCACGCTGTCCGCGTTGCTCTACACGTACTTGCCGAACCGGCGAGTCGGGATCGGCTTTGGTATTCCGGGCGCGACCTTTACGGCGGTCGCGTGGCAAGCGTCGCAGATCGCGTTCGCGATCTACACCACGCACATCAGTTTTTTCCACGTGTACGGCGCCTTGTCGACCTTCGTTATCCTTTTATTGTGGTTCTACTACATGGGGATCATCTTTTTATACGGCGCGCAGCTCAGCGCGCAGTGGAGCCTCCTGCGAGGCACGGAAAGTCCTGCGCCGGCTCACCTCGAATCCCGAAGGTCGGCATGAAGACCTTCGCGTTCGTCCTCACCTCAACGTTTGCGGTTGCGCTTGGCCTGCAGCCCGGGGCTGCTCAAGTCACCACGTTGCCCGCACCAACCGTGGTGGTCTATCCCTTCACCGTCGGCGGCAACGCGAACCCCGACGCGAGCGGACGAATGGCGTTGCTGTTCGCGACCCGCCTGACGCAAGCGGGCGGACTCAACGTGAAACCTGCTACGCCCGGCATCCAGCGCGCGCAGTTTCTCCAGTTCGCCAAGGCACAAGGCGCCGATTACTATGTCACCGGATACTTGACGCCGCTTGGCGATTCCGTATCGCTGCTGGACCAAGTGGTCAGCACGTACAGCGGAATCGTCGTGTGGAGTAACACGACGGAAATTCAAACCTACGCGGACGCGAGCGGTCAGGCCGACCTCATTCGCGACGCGATCCTGCGGCATGCCGGCAGAACGCTTGCGGCGCTCGATCAGCCTGCGCCGATTCCGCAATCGACGCCGGCGCCCACGAGCAGCAACCGAGCGGGCCAGGCGAACCTCTCGGGTCTGTTCCGGCGTAGGTCGCGTGCCACTCCGGCACCCCGCCCTGCCGGGTCCCCACCACCCGCCGCTAACCCGTCGCCCGCGCCATTACGTCCCCGCTCGGTCGCGACGCGTCCGCCCGCACCTCCGCCTCCGCCGGCGCTTGTGGCCGGCACGAAAACGGTGGCCTCAAGCGATACCAGCGGGCGTCCCGCCATCGTCGTCGCCGTGAACGGCAGCGCCAGCGACGCAGATCGCTCCTACGCCGCCAGCGCGCTCGCCTCAGCGGTCGCGAAAGCGGGCCTGGGTGGAATGCTCGTCGGAAGCCGCACGACGAGTGAAGTTCCCGCGCACGCACGCGAACTTTGCGCGCAAAATCATGCGACTGCGATTTACGGTGGCAATCTCTCGATAGATCGCGTCGGTGCGGCGCTGACGCGAGCCTCCGCTGCCAACTTCGAGCTGCTGCGCTACGATTGCGGCGGGACGATGACGGCCCGTGAACTCGTCCAGGCGCAGGCGAGTGGACGTGCGCAAACAACGGTCGCGATTCAGCGCGCTGTTGAGAAGTCACTCGACGCCGCGCTTCACCTCGCCAAAACGAAGCACACATAACCTCAGCGTGTCATCCTGAGCGAAGCGAACTGAGCGTGCCGCTCAGTTCGCGGAGTCGAAGGACCGGCGGTGAACGAGTTACGCTTCTTCGGCGAGTGACTCGTCGAGTAAACCGGGCGGCACGTCTACGACGATGCGTGCACTTTCCAAGTCGATCGCTTTGATGAACTCGCGGACCATCGGAACGATGCCGCCTCCCGGATCGACGACGAGGCAATCCTGGGCAGGAAAATGGCGGACCACGGCCACGGTGCCGAGCTCGCGTTCCGCAGTATCGACAATGCGCAGTCCGATGAGTTGCTCGTCGAGGTACTCGTCGCGGCCGAGCACGACATCGTTCCTTCGCAGCCAGACGTTGCGTCCGTTGAGCGCGCGAGCGTGCTCGGGAGTCGCGACGCCCTCCAGCCGTAACAGCAATTTTCCGTGATGCATTCGCGCCGACACAACGCGCACGTGTTCGTCATGAAAAGGCGCCGGGTCCAGATATAGCGTCGCGCCGGCGGCAATAGCGTCGGCACCAACGGGCGACGGCCGGCACGTCAGTTCTCCATGGAGTCCATGCGGCGCGCCCAGCGAGCCGGCACGCACACGGCTTTCGTTAGTCGCCGTTCGCCTCGCCCGTGCCGGCCTCGATGTCGTCCTCGCTACCATCCTCGTCGTCGTCGACTTCTTCTTCTTCTTCTGCATCGACGATGTCGATGGTCACGCGTCCCTCCGCTCCGGCGCGAACGAGCGTGCGAAGCGCTTGCGCGACGCGGCCTCCTCGTCCAATGACCTTGCCGATATCGTCTGGGTCGACTTCCAGTTCGAGGACCGCGCCTTTCGCATCGGGATGCAGCTCGACGATGACCGCCTCAGGCTTCGAAACGAGCGACTTTGCGAGAAACTCCAGCAGCTGCGCGGCGCGCGGATGCGCAATCTCTCGCGAGATTGGAGCACGTTCCATTCCGCGCCTCCGTCGCGATGGCGCGTACGTTTCGGCTTCCTGGCGCTGTGGCTCGTCCGGTTTGGTGCGCCGCCGCGGACCCCGCGTCCGAGGCGCTGTTTCATCTTCGGGCTCGATCTCGTCAATGATGGTTTCGCCGGATGCGATCTTTCGCGCACCAAGGGTCGACCGACGCTCATCTTCCTCCTCGACTTTTTCGCCGAAGAGGCCGAATTCGTCGTCGAACGCGCTCACGAGGCCGCGGCCTTCTCCGATTTCGGCTTGCGCTTCGTCGTTGGGACCGGACCCCGCTCCACCAAACCTTGTGCTGCCAGCAGACGGCGAACCGGATCGGAAGGCTGAGCACCCTTTGCGAGCCAGGCCTTGACTTTCTCGGCGTCCACGACGACCGTTTTAGGTTCCGTTCGCGGGTTGTAATGTCCGAGGATTTCGAGAAAGCGGCCGTCGCGCGGCGAGCGCGCATCGGTCACGACGAATCGATAGGTCGGCTGCTTTTTTGCGCCCATGCGGCGCAAACGGATCTTTACCATGTTATCTACCTAAAAAGGGGAGACGAGGGCGTTTACCGCCCCCAAGTTGCTTCATCATGTGACGCGAAGCCTCGAACTGCTTGACGAGGCGATTGACGTCCGACACCTGCGTGCCGCTTCCGCTCGCCACGCGCCGGCGCCGAGAAGCGTTCAAGATCTGGGGATAGCGCCGCTCGCGGCGGGTCATCGAACAGATAATCGCCTCGATGCGCTGGACGTCCCGTTCGTCGATTTCGACGTTGGGCAACGCACGCGAGAGGCCGGGAATCATTTTGACGAGCTCGGCCATCGAGCCCATTTTGCGCACTTGGCGCAACTGTCCTAAGAAATCGTCGAGGGTGAACTCGTTGCGGCGCAGTTTCTGTTCGAGGTCGCGCGCCTGTTGCTCGGTGTAGACGCTCTGCGTCTTTTCGATGAGCGTGAGCACGTCGCCCATCCCCAGGATCCTCGACGCGATGCGATCCGGGTGGAATGGCTCGAGTGCGCTCACCCGCTCGCCCACACCAACGAATTTGATTGGTGCGCCGGTGA
This sequence comes from Vulcanimicrobiota bacterium, assembly GCA_019241305.1. Taxonomy (GTDB): domain Bacteria; phylum Vulcanimicrobiota; class Vulcanimicrobiia; order Vulcanimicrobiales; family Vulcanimicrobiaceae; genus JAFAXE01. Next base: position 4,865 of record JAFAXE010000017.1, on the reverse strand, counting down.
CGTGATGGATGGAGAGGGCGGCTCCGCCGCGGGCGTCGCCGTCCATCTTGGTGAGGATCACGCCCGTGATGCCGACGCGATCGTGAAACCCCTTGGCGACACGCGTTGCTTCCTGACCCGTCATCGCGTCCGCGACGAACAGAATCTCCTTCGGGCTCGTGCGCTCTTTGATGCGTTCGAGTTCGACCATCAGTTCATCATCGATCTGCAACCGTCCAGCGGTATCGACGATCACCGTCGAAAGTCCCAGACGTCGCGCTTCGGACAAACCGCGCTGAGCAATCCCCACCGGATCACCGGTCTGCTCCGCGTACACCGGCACATCGATCTGTTTTCCGAGCGTCTGCAACTGCGCAATAGCGGCCGGCCGCTGCACGTCCGCGGCGATCATCAGCGATCGCCTTCCCTGCTCCTTGAGCCGCAATGCGAGTTTCGCAGCCTGCGTCGTCTTTCCCGACCCTTGCAAGCCCACGAGCATGATCACGGATGGCGGCGCATCCGAAAACTGCAGACGCGCGACCGCGCCCCCCATCAGCGTGACCAATTCGTCGTGAACGATCTTGATCACCGACTGGGCAGGTGTGAGGGACGCCAGGACGTCGGCACCGACCGCGCGCTCCTTCACGCGTGCAACAAAGTCTTTCGCAACCGCAAGGTTGACGTCGGCTTCCAAGAGCGCGATGCGAACCTCGCGCGCGACCTCGTTGACGTCGGCTTCGGTGAGTCGCCCTCGATTACCAAGGCGCGCAAAAATCGCGCCGAGGCGTTGACTGAGTGCCTCTAGCACCGCGCCGAGCCTTGTGCGTTCCTAGACGTCACCCGGATGCTTTGGGCGCCATCGCTTGAACTTTGGCGACCGCGTCACCCACCGTCTTGATCTTTTCGGCTTCCTCGTCCGGAATGTCGATGTTGAACTCGGTTTCGAACGCCATGACGAGTTCGACTTGGTCGAGCGAATCCGCCCCCAGGTCCTCGGTGATCGAGGCTTCCGGGGTTACCTCGGATTCGTCGACGCCGAGTTGCTCGACAATGATTTTCTTGACCTTTTCGAACGTCGTTGTATCAGTTGACATCGTTCTCCCCACGCGCTGTGGCGTCGTTCACATCAAAAAGCCGCCGTCGACGACGATCGTTTGTCCCGTGATGTACCGCGCGGCATCGGAGCATAGGAACGTGACGACTCCGCTCACGTCATCAACGGTGCCGGCCCGGCCGAGCGCAATCGTCGCAAGGTAGCGAGCTCGAGCCTCGTCCGGCATCCTGCCGGTCATCGCCGTCTCGATGAGGCCGGGAGCGACGGCGTTCACTCTTACGTTCCGCGACCCCAACTCCTTCGCTACCGACTTTGTCAGGCCAAGCAAGCCCGCCTTCGCCGATGCGTAGGCCGCCTGCCCGGCATTACCGGCGATCCCGACGATGCTGCTCATGAGGACCATCGCGCCCCCACGCTGCCGCATCATCGGTCGCGCCGCTGCACTGACGAGGTAAAATGCCGACTTCAAGTTGACGTCGAGCATCGCGTTCAGGTGTTCGGGTTTGGCACGCACGATCAATCCATCTTCCGCCTGTCCGGCGTTGGCGATGGCGGCATCGAGGCGGCCGAGTTGTGCGACCGTTTGCTGCACGGCGGCGTCGACCGCGGCTGAATCGGTGGCGTCGGCGACGATTTCGAGTGCCCGCACATCGCTGCGCGCTTCGCGACAGGCGGCGGCCGTTTCACGGAGGGTCGCGGCGCTCCGCGCCAGGAGCGCGACGTCGGCGCCTTCACGCGCGAATGCCACGGCAAGCCCTTTGCCGATACCGCGGCTCGCGCCCGTAACGAGCGCGACTCTGCCGGAAAGCATCACGCAGCCTGTTCTTCGATGATCGTGCGCAGCTTCGTCAAACTTGCGGCGTCGCCGGCATGAAACACCTTGGGAGCGCCTGGCATGCGACGAAAGAGCGGCGCCAAGACCGGCGACGCGCCGAATTCGACCACGAGCTCTGGGCCTTCTTGGATCAGCCGCTCGGCAGTTTCATGCCAGAGAACTTCGGTGGTCAGTGACGCAATCAGGTTGTGGCGAACGGCTGCGACGCTCTCGTACCGGCGTGCATCGACGTTAGAAATCACAGAAAACACCGGAGGGCGAATCGTCGCACTTTCGACAAACGGTGCGAAGCGCACGCGGGCGGATTCCATCAGGACGCTGTGCCAAGCGCCGGAAACGTTCAGCGGGACGACGCGCTTTGCGCCGGCCTCCATCGCGAGGTCGCCGGCACGCTGGACGGCGGCCGCGTCGCCGCTCACCACAATTTGGCCGGGGGCATTGAAATTCGCAAGCTGCACGCGACCTTCGTGCCGGGCTGCCTCGGCAGCCGCGCGCACCGCGGCAACATCCAATCCAAGGATCGCTGCCATGCTGCCCGGCGTCTCCTCCGCTGCCTGCTGCATCGCCAGCGCCCGCTCGTTCACCAGGCGCAGCGCGTCTTCAAACTGCAGGGACTCCGCGATCGTCAGGCTGCAATATTCACCGAAGGAATGGCCCGCGCTGACGATGCATACGTCGAGGCTTTCGGACGCGGCGGCCAAGGCATAGTTCGTCACGTAAATCGCAGGTTGGCTGAACCGCGTTTCTCGCAACTGCTCTTCCGTGCCATCGCGCACCAACGCGACGAGATCGTAACCCAGGACATCACTGGCGCGCGCGAAGATTTCGGCCGCAACCGGAAAGGCGGCGACGACGCCGAGGCCCATGCCGACGACTTGCGAGCCCTGTCCTGGAAAAATGATACCGAGCTTCATGCTACCCGCGCACATCCATGCTTCATGCCAAAATCACGCGGCCCAGCGCCAGAGCACCGAACCCCACGACAGGCCGCCGCCGAATCCCGAAAGTAACAGCAAATCACCGTCGGCAAACAGATTGCGGTCGACCGCCTCGGACATCACCATCGGAATGGACGCGGAAGAGGTATTTCCGTAGCGATCCACGTTCATCAAGACGCGTTCGGGTGGCATTGCGAGTTGCCGGGCGGTAGCGTCGATGATCCGCTTATTTGCCTGGTGCGGCACGAACCACCGCACGTCGCTCGGCGTCAACTGGGCTCGGTCGAGAGCGACCAGAGCGGAATTCACCATGCGCGTCACTGCGGATTTGAAAATCTCGCGCCCCTGCATATGAATGTACTGCTCGCCCGCCGCCAGTGCCGCAGCGGTAATGGGCTTGCGCGAGCCGCTGGCCGGAATGTAAAGCGTTTCCGGGGTCGAGCCGTCCGCTCCGAGTTCGCAACCGAGGAATGAATCTTGCTCCGATCGCTCCACGATCGCAGCGCCGGCACCATCGCCAAAGAGGATGGCGGTTGCGCGGTCTTCCATGTTCATGATGCCCGACAGCTTTTCTGCGCCGATGACCATCATCCGGGTGAACACGCCGCTGCGAATCATCCCCGCTGCCAGGCTTAAACCGTAGATAAAGCCGCTGCAGGCGATCTCCATATCGAAGGCGGGCTTACCGGTCGCGCCCAGGTGTGAGGCGACGATGCAGGCCGTAGCAGGAAAGGCGAAGTCTGGGGTCACCGTTGCGAGAATGAAGCAGTCGATGTCGGTTGCGTGGTATCCGCCCCGCTTCAAAGCCTGTTCGGCGGCGCGAATCGCGAGGTCGCTGACCGCCATGTCGGCGGAGGCGTGACGGCGCTCGCGCATCCCCGTGCGCGTCACGATCCATTCATCGCTGGTATCGAGCGTTTTTTCGAGGTCCGCATTGCTGACGATGTGCTCGGGGGCGTAGTGGCCGATGCCGGCAATGCGCGCACCGAAAAGTGCGGGCGCGGGGCTTCTGCCGTTCACGGCCGCCAAAGATTATCCGCGCTGTTCAGTCGCGTGCTCGTCCTTCGGGACGATGACTTGCCGGCCGTCATAGTAGCCACAAAACGCGCAGGCGTAATGCGGCCGCTTCGCCTCACGGCACTGCGGACACAATACGGTCGTCACGGCACGCAGCTTCCAGTTGGCCGCTCGGCGGCTGCGAGTTTTTGAACGCGGAGTCTTCCACTTGAGATTTGCCACAAATTACCTCTTTACAGAAACGGAACACGTACAGGGACCGTCGCGCAGTACGCTACCACACGATGGGCATAGCCCTGGACAGTCATCGGAGCACAGAAGGAGCATCGGGAGCGCCGAGTCGATGAGTTGTCGCGCAAGATCTGCGACATCCAAGAACGTTCCCTCGAGCACGTTGCTCTCCGCAAAATCGGCCTCGCTCTGCGACCCGACCGGAATGCACTCGTCGACCTCGACGTCGATCGCCGTATGCACGTCGCGAAGGCAGCGGTCGCAGACACCGCTCGCCGTAGCGCAGATGCTGCCGGAGAGACCCAGGTCGTGATCGATGCGACAGATTTCGACCGCAACGCGGGCCGGCTCGGCAAACGTGTACGACCCAAAGCTCGGCACACGCACGTGCGCATCGAGCGCAAGGGGGCGGCCCGTTGCCAAGACGCCACTGATATCGACCTTCTTACCAGAGCCCCACACACAACAATCGAGGCCTCCGCTTCGGAAGGCCCCGCCTCATAACGTCCATTAGGATAGACCCCCTCCCCCGGCTTGTCAACGAAACCAGTCGTCGTGAGACTCCCCTGACGGGCCGCGTGCCCGACGGAGGAATTCCCATGAACCTGGTCTCGCAGGTCCGGTTCGGAGCCCAAATCGAGGCTGCCGCCAGGGCGCATAAACTTGATCCGCGCTTCCTCGCCGCGGTTGCGGCTCAAGAAACCGGCGGACCGGGCGCCAATTCCGGAAACAACGTCGTCGGGGACGGAGGGCATGGCCACGGCCTCTTTCAGATCGACGACCGCTGGCACAGCTTTGCTCGGAGTCCCGA
>JAFAXE010000012.1 GCA_019241305.1 Vulcanimicrobiota bacterium | reverse complement strand
GTCGCCCTTCTGGACGTCGACCGCGCTGATCGTCGTGTGGGATGACTGGGGGGGCTGGTACGATCACGTCCGGCCGCCGGTTCTTCCTTTCCAAGGACAGTGGCCGAAGTGGGTCGGCGTTCCGAACCCAGACGAATACGGCTTCCGCACGCCGCTCCTCATGATCGCGCCATACGCGAGGCTGAACACCATCGACCACACCCCGCGCTCGCAGGCTGCGATCCTGCGCTTCATCGAGACGACGTTCTCGCTCCCCTCGCTCCATACGTTGGACGAGTTGGAAGCAGACGACCTGACGACCATGCTGGATCTCACACGGTCGCCGTCGCCGTACTTTCCGGTGTAGGTTAGGGGCCTTAAGGAATCAGCTTTTCTTCCGGGAGCTCTTCCGTCCGCGCTTGGCGCGCGACTGAGACTCCATCATTCCTGCCGCGGCTTCCACCGCCGCAGCGCCGGTCGCGACGGCCGCACCGATCTCCGCGACTCTCCGGCTCACCTTTCTGACGGTCGTCGGCGCGTCGCCCGCTCCTGCTGCCATCTTTTTCACGGCCCGGCGTCCTTTGCCGACCACGCCCTTCGCTTTCTTTGCGACGCCGGCCATTGGTGCCGCGACCTTCTTCAAGCGGCCCCCGGACTTGCGTCCTGTGCTGGTCTTCGAGGCCGCACCGCGTGATGATGTGGCCTTTTTCCGAGACGCTGTTTGACGCTTCTTCTTGGCTGCCATGAGCTCTCCTCAAGGGTCTTGTTCCTAGTCGTTCGAGCATACCGTTCCCCGTCCGCGCTCCGGCATAACGGACGACGAATTCAGCTCTCCTCGTAGTAGGATTCTCGAACGGTCCGTAACAGCGCATTACCATTCGCGACCCGCCCGTCACCATAGAGTACGTCGACCTCATAGCCGGGGTAATGTGGCCGAAAACGCGCCGCCTTCCAGGATTCGACCGTTTTTGTGTGACTGGCAGCTTTTTCGTAGCGGCCGTAGTAACCAGGAATCCCATCTTTGTCGCCGCGGATGTCCCGGCCATCCTCACTCGTGAAGATGACGTCGAACCCCTCATGGTTGGCAATCTGGTTCTCGACGCGTTTGATCGTGGGCATGCGTACCTCTCCGTTTAGAAAACGGGCTCGGCGGGAACGATGAGAGCGCGCAAAGGCGCACAGACCAATGGACTAGACTGAAGGAGCCTCCGCTTATGCGGAGGCTCTCTCATTTTCGTTGGTTGTTTGCCGTAACCGTGCGACGGCTTGGCCGCCGGTAGACCCGGCGGGTCAACGCGGCGGTTTAGTGTCCGCCTCCGCCTTGTGTCGTCGTGCTGCTGGAACTGCCGCCGGACGAGCCTCCCGTCGTACCGCCGCTGGTGTTGCCACCGGCGTTTGACCCCGGTTGCGTAATAGTCGTGGTCGTCGTCGACGTATGCGTCGTGTTCCAAGGCTGCCAAACGAACAGCGCAATGACGGCCGCGACGATGACCAGTGCGATGATCACAAACGTCGCTGCGGACCAGCCGCTGCCTTCGTCTACGATGATGTCGCGCCTGCTCATGGTGACCTCCACTTTCCGATGATTGCTCTCGCGGCGGGAATACCCGCCGACAGCAGCCTCCAAACCGAAACCGGCTACCTCTCACCGATGGCTCACGCGCAACTGACGCTCAGTCCGCACGTAGCGTCTCCGGCACAGGCAATGAGCTGTGCCACCGCAAGGACGCAGACCGCAACGATGGTGATGCGCAGGAGTGGCTTCCACCCGGCCCCTCCGGGACGGACGACGCTCCACGCAAAACTCGCCACAACCCCGCACACGGCGAGCACGAAAACATACAGTGGAAGCCGCGCGGTGATCCAGCGCACGACGAAGGCCGCGGCGCATATTTGCGGGCCGGATGGCGTCGGCGTCGTGCGGCAGATCCATGCATCGAGCGCGGGTACGGCGCGATGCCATTCGATGAGCGCATCGGTGATGAACGCCGCCACCAGAGCGAGCGATGCGTAACCGAAAAGACGTGGATAGGCAGCCTCGTCTTCGTCCACGGCTCACCGCTTACGCCGAGGCGTGTGCTCGAGCGTTCATCGTCAACAAGTCGTACGTTGCAACAACCTCACCATCGCGGTTCGTCACCTCAACGTCCCAGCGCACCTCGCCGTACTCCGGCTTGCGTGGAGTCTTTTGCTTGACGGTCAACCGTACCCGAATCTCATCACCGGGCGAAACGGGTTTGAGGAAGCGTAGTCCGTCGAGACCGTAATTTGCAAGAACGGGTCCGACAGCCGGATCGACGAAGAGCCCAGCCGCGAACGAAAGGATGAGGTACCCATGCGCGACGCGACCGGGAAAGAACGGATTCGCTTTCGCAGCCTCTTCATCCATGTGGGCGTAAAATTGGTCTCCCGTGAACCGAGCAAAGTGCTCGATGTCGTCGAGGGACACGGTCCGCGGGGGCGTGTGGATCGTCTCACCGACCTCGAGTTCGTCGAAGCTGCGCCGAAACGGATGCACACCGGTCTCTTTTTCGGGAGCACCCTTCAACCAGCACCGCGTCACGCTGGAGAGCCGTTCCGGAGAGCCTTGCAGCGCCGTGCGCTGCATATAATGAAACACGCCGCGTAAGCCGCCCAGCTCCTCGCCGCCGCCGGCCCTTCCTGGACCACCGTGTACGAGCGGGGGCAACGGAGAGCCGTGCCCAGTCGATTCCTTCGCGCAATCGCGGTCGATCACGATGATGCGCCCATGGTAGGGCGCCATCCCAAGGATCAGTTCGTTCGCGATCGCGTCATCGTAGCTGTAGACGGAAGCGACGAGGCTTCCACTCCCCCGCCGTGCGATAGCGATGGCATCTTCCGTATCCTCGTACGGCATCAGCGTCGCGACTGGCCCAAAGGCTTCGACGCCGTGGACTTTTGTGGCATTTTGCGGGTTTTCGCACCGTAGCAGAATTGGCGACAGAAACGCGCCGTGCTGGTCATCGGCGCCCGTCACGGTACAGTGCTCAGGATCGCCGTAGGCGACGACAGCCTCGCTCGACAGCTCCGCGATTCGTGCGCGGACCTCGCTGCGCTGTGGTTGACCCGCCAGCGCACCCATCCGCACCGACTCGAGTCGAGGATTGCCGACGACCACCTGACCGAGTCGTTCCACCAGTGCTGCTTCGGCCGGCTCCAAGAATTCCGCAGGGACCAGCGCACGACGAATCGCGGTGCACTTTTGACCGCACTTGACGGTCATCTCACGCGCGACCTCACGGATGAACAGATCGAATTCGGGAGTTCCCGGTCGCGCGTCCTTTCCCAACACGGCGGCATTGAGGGAGTCGCGCTCGGCGATGAAGCGGACGGAGTTCTGTGCCACGACCGCGTGATTGCGCAACAGCAGCGAGGTGTCGGCGGATCCGGTGAACGAGATCACGTCTTGACCGTTCAAATGATCGAGCAGATCGCCGACGCTTCCGACGATCATCTGAACGCTGCCAGCCGGCAGGATCCCGGATTCGACGATACAGCGAAAGACCGCGTGCGCGACGTACGCCGTCGGGGTGGCGGGCTTGACGATGACGGGCATCCCAGCGAGAATCGCAGGGGACAGCTTCTCGAGCATCCCCCAGCACGGAAAGTTGAACGCGTTGACGTGGACGGCGACGCCGTACAGCGGCGTCATCACGTGCCGGCCGACAAAGGTTCCGCCTTTCGAAAGCGGCTCGAGTGGACCGTCGAGCGCAAAGCGCTCGTCGGGCATTTCTCGGCGACCGCGCGACGCGTACGAGAACAGTGTCCCGATTCCGCCATCGATGTCGAAGAAGTTGTCCCCGCGCGTCGCACCTGTCTCGAACGAAAGGTCGTAGAGCGACGGCTTCTTTTCGTTTAAATACGCCGCGAGCGCACGCAACATATCGGCGCGCTCTCGAAAGGTGAGCCGGCGTATGTTGGGCCCCCCGGTCGAGCGCGCGTAGCGAACCATTTCTGCAACATCGACGCCGCCCCGCGACGCGACCGCGACGACATGTCCATCGATCGCACTGCGCAGCTCGATAAGGCCATCGGCGACGGTCCCATTTCCTGAAAACGTCCACGAATCGCGTGCGTAGCTGGCGAGTTTCATCGGAGCGACCCTTGGGCGGCGCGCGCAAGCGCGCCTGCAGCAGCCGCTACGCTGGATCGATCACGCGAATTGAGTTAGTGGTGATTGACACGCTGCGGTAGTGGCCGGGCTCGCAACTCCTCAATCAGCTCGACAAGGCCTTCTGCCGCGGCATCGAGGAGCACGCGACCCTTTTCCGTACTGGCTTTCGTCGGATCGCCCATGACGCCGGTGCGAGAGAGCGCGCTCCACGGTTCCATCATCACGAGTGGACCATCGCCGGCGATCAAATCCGTCCAGTAGTTTGCCGACGGCCGATGCGAAAGCTCGCGAACGGCGCGCGACATGTCGACCAGCTCGGGACGGAGTGCAAGGTACAGCGATGTCTCGAATTCGCAGGCGTGATTCATGCCTCCGATAGGATCTGACTCGCGCAAACGTTCTGCCACGTCACGCACGTGCGGAGCGGACCAGTAGTTTACCGCCGCAACGAGCGCTCCCGTCTCTACGACGACAAGCCGAGCCATGATATCGACGAACGGCGAATTGCTTCCGTGACCGTTGACGATGAGGACGCGTTGAAAACCATGCTCCACGAGACTTCGTACGACGTCGACGCCGTAGGCAATGAACGTGTCGGCCGCGATGGAGATCGGCCCCGGGAAATCCATGTGGTGCGGGCTGAACCCATGATTGATCGCGGGAACGAGCAGCGCCCGGTCCGGAATTCGAGCAGCAGCCGCTTCGCACACTGACGTGCAGAGCAGCAGATCCGTATCGACCGGCAGGTGCTCGCCGTGATCTTCGATCGTTGCGACGGGGACGATGCAAACGCGGTTTTCAGCAGCGGCGGCCTTGATGGCCGGCCACGTCATCTCACCGTATCGATAAAGCGTCGCGATCGGCTCTCCTCCGCTGCAGTGCAGCGAACTTGCGCCGGCGGCGTTCGGCTCCTTTTACGCGGAGCGCAAACCGCCCGTGCGAGCCGAGCGGGCCGCTCCTTCAACGCTGGCCGCGGGCGGGACACACACCGTTTCGTGGCGACGAGCGTGCCGCTCGCACAGCCGGTGCCCACACGCCCGTAAAGTCCCTTCCCGCCGGCATCGTCGGGAGAGCGGATAGTAGTTGGGATAAAAACGGTAATCGCACCGCACGCGCATCGATGGCCCCCTTCGAACGCCTGCTTTGTCTAGTGCTACGCAGGCGGACCACCGACGGATGACTCCCCGGCTTGCTTGACAGAAAAACGATTGCCCCCTTATCTTGAGGTGCGGCGGCAATGCCGGGCAAGAGCAACAAAGCCCGGAGAGCGCCTCCGCCGGTCCCCCCTCCTAGCGCGCCCCCTTCGCTACGGAACAATCATGGTATCTCCGCGTCTGGCCCACGGTCCCTCCACGCGCCGCCTCGGTTTGCTTTGTGCCGCGCTTACTTCGGTTTCACTGTTTGGGTGCGCTCACGCATTCCAACCGGGAGGCCGCCTCGTCCCGGCGCCGGCCGGCGCACTCGCTGCGGCACCCCTCAGCCGCGAGCGCATTGCGGTTTTAGCCGGTTCGGCGCTCGCCAAAGGCATCTTCATCGTCGACGAGGCGAGTGGAGTGGTCCTCGGCAGCTTCGGTGTCACGCGTGAGGCGACGGGCGTGACTGCAGCGACCCCCGACGGTCCGCTCCTGCTTTCGATCGGCGCCAACAACGGCGGCAGCCGCTCGGGCGCGGTTGAAGTATGGGGCTTGGCCGGCGTAAAGCGGCGCGTCATACCGCTCCCTACCGAAGGGATTGGGATTACGGCGGTAAGCCATAACACGGCCTACGTGCTTCTCGGGGGCGGTGATGCGCGCGCCGCCGCGCCGATCAGCATATCGTCGCTGCGCGTCGGGAAGCCGGTTCCGCTGTCCGCGGGCGCAACGTCGTTGCAACTCTGCCCAAGCATTCGCGGCGACTTCCTTTTGTATAGCGCGGCACCGCAAGGCTTGCTCATCTTACGATCGCCGCGCGGCGACGAGGCGAAGAGCCGCTTTGCCGCGACCGGCGCCACCTGCGCGAATGGCGGAAGCGTTGCGTATGCGATCGCGGGCGGACCGCTCGGGCGCTCCGTTTCAACGCTCAGCATACCCGCGCTGCAACAACTCTCTTCAGCCCCCGCCTCGAACGACGCGGTTGCGCTCTATGAAACGATGCAGAACCATCTCCTGGCATTGAACTCCACCCCTGCAGCCGCGACGCTCGAAGTGTTCCGCGACGAAACCGTCGCGATCGTGCCCTAGCCGCTTCCGTTCGTTTCAGCCTGGAATCGCGGCACGCGATCGCGAAGAGTGACGCGTGGTCGGACGCCTGTTGTTGCTCGTTGGTGCGTTGGTCCTGGCCGTGGCCGGAGCGTTAGCGGAGAACGCGCAGCAGGACCTGAGCATACCGACGGTCCCAAGCGGATATCTCCTGATGGTCGTTGCGCACGTTCCCGCTGCACGCGAGCTTGTTGCGACACCCAACGGCGACGTGATCGTTGGAACGGAAAGTAACGACGTCTACATCGTCCCTCAGGCTGAGTCGTCGCCCCACGATGCTCACGTTTTCGTCCATCTCAACGATTCATACGCCGCTGGGCTCGCGCTGGCCGATGGTGAGCTCTTTGTCGGAACGCAGTTTGGGATATGGCGACTGCCGTATGCGAGCGGTGATCAGCGAGCGCGCGTGACGCCGGTCGAGATTGCTCATGTCCGTCCGAGCGGTATTTCGAGGAACCATCACACCACCAGCGTCGCAGTCGCCGATGGACGGCTGTACGCAGGGATTGGGTCATCCTGCGACGCGTGCGATCCCGACCTCGATGCGACGCGTGCCACCGTTCAAGAGCTCGCACCGGATGGAAAAGCGATGCATTCAAAGGCGATACGGATACGCAACCCGATTGCGCTGGCAGAGAATCCAGCGACGCGTTCCGTGTGGGCGGGCGTTGCGGGGCAAGACGAACTTCCGCACGGACATCCGTACGAAATCTTCGATCCGGTAAGCCTGCATGGCGGCACCGTCGACTACGGCTGGCCCGTTTGCTACGACGACCATCGGGCTGTGGCGGCCCCTCACGACTGTTCGTCACAAACGCTCCCACGCGTGGTCTTCCCAGCGTACGCTACGCCGATTGGCGTGGCGTTCTACCGCTCGGACCAGAAAGGCCGGTTCGCCTTCAGCGCCCCGTATAGCGGTGGTGCCTTCGTGACCCTGCACGGCTCGTGGCACGTTCCACCGGTGCCCCCGCGCGTCGTCTTTGTGCCCCTTACGGGCGATACGCCGAAAACGGCGGTGAACTGGAACGATCCGACGGTCCAGTGGCGTGAGTTCGTCGGTGGCTTCCAACTCGAAAACGGCGAACGGATCGGGCGCCCTTCCGGCGTGGCGATCGGCTCGGAAGGGAGCCTGTTCGTGGCCGACGATAAGGCGGGCGTGATCTATCGCATTCGTCCGCGTCGATGAACAAACTGACGTACGGCTCCTACCTCAAAATCGAGGAACTCCTCGGCCTTCAGCAACCGCTGAGCAATCCGGCTCACCACGACGAACTTCTGTTCATCATCGTGCATCAAGTGTACGAGCTGTGGTTTCGCCAAATGCTGCACGAAATCGAAGCGGCGATCACCCATCTCGGCACGGACGATTTGTTGCGAGTCAGCAAAAACTTTCGGCGAATCCATGCGATTCAACACCTCCTGGAGCAGCAAGTCGACGTGCTCGAGACGATGACACCCCAAGAGTTCAACGCTTTTCGCGAGCACCTGAACCCTGCGAGCGGCTTTCAATCGGTCCAGTTTCGCGAGATCGAATTTCTGTGCGGGGCGCAACGGAGCAGCTACCTAAAATTCCTCGAGTCGACGCCGCCGGAACACGATCGTCTGGAGCGCCGGCTACGTGAACCGACGCTGTACGATGCGCTGAAAACGCTCTTGTCAAAACGCGGCTTCGCGGCCGAGTCGTCGCAGACGCTCGTGCAAAGCTTCAAAACGATCTACGACGACTCGGAACGTTACTACGATCTTTATCTGTTGCTCGAAGAGTTCATCGAATTCGACGAGCGTTTTTTGTTGTGGCGCGGACGCCACGTGCGTATGGTCGAGCGGATGATCGGAATGAAACCAGGGACCGGCGGTTCGCTCGGCGTTTCCTATCTCGAGCGAACGTTGTCGAAAAAGTTCTTTCCCGAACTCTGGGAGGTCCGCACGCTTCTCGGCGTCCGCGAAGTCACAACGCCCTAGCGGACATGTATGGTTCACGTTTCCGCAACGTACATCGTCGACGATGGGCGCGATGTGCACCGTCGTGGAGCGGTCGGCAGCGATCCTCTGCGCGGACGATGAGAAAGCGGCGCGCATCATCGCCGGCACGCTGGCGCGCTTCGGTGATGGCGCTTTGCGCTATGCACTGAACAGCGGGATTCGCGTACGGCTGCTTCGTGCCGGGGAACGGTATCGTGACGCCTCCGCTGCGCTCAAGCGGATCGGCGTCGACGTCGATGCCTGGCCTGTCCCACCTGCAGGTCTGTTCGTGGTCGAAGAACGGGCCGTACTGCTAAGATGTGCAACGCCCATGACGGTCGCGCACGAGTTCGGCCACGCACTCGACTGCGCGCTCGGCGGAGGGCTCTACCGCTCCGGGTACGACACGGAGATCCGGGGTGCGTTCTCACGCGCGCGGCGCTTCGTAACGCCCTACGCCGCTACCGGTCTCGATGAGTACTTCGCCGAGAGTTTGCGCGCGTTCGTCGAGGTCAACGATGACGATTCGCCGTGGCCGAACGCAACGAAGGAATCGCTGGCGACGGTCG
>JAFAXE010000035.1 GCA_019241305.1 Vulcanimicrobiota bacterium | reverse complement strand
ATTCCGACGTCAGCATCGTGCGCGATCCGCCGACCGGCGAAGCGGCCGGCGATCGCAACGTCTTTGCGCTGAGCGGCCACATCGCCGACGGTGAAGCGCAGTCGTTCTACAAGCCCGTCCTGAACATTCCGTCATACGTTGGCGGCGCGGTCGCCGCGATGCTCGCGGAGCGTGGCATCGAACTCGACGGCGGCGTGCAAGTCGGAAGTGCCCCCTTCGCCGCCGAGCCGTTGTGGGTGCATCGTTCGCATCCGCTATCCGACCTCGTCCACGATATGCTCGTCTATTCGGACAATCACGTCGCGGAACAACTGTTGCAACTCGTAGGCTTCGAACGCTACCGGACCGGAACGATCGCCGGCGGCCTGCGCGCCGAGCGATCCTACCTGGAGGCGGCGGATATTCCCACCACCGGTATGCACGTCGTCGATGGTAGCGGTCTCTCGCCGCATGACCGCGTCCCGCCGCTGGCGCTGGCGCGCGTGTTGAACGCCGCGCTGCAGGGCCGCAACGGTGACGTTTTCCTTCGCGACTTGCCGCTCGTTGGGAGGGAAGGAACGGTGCGTCGCCATCGCTTGACCGTTGGTCTGGGATACGTGCGCGCAAAAAGCGGACATATCGACCAGGTCAGCGCCCTCGCCGGGACCGTGCTGTCGCGCCACCACGGACGGCTGGTCTTCGCCTTCATCGTGAACGGACCGTATGCCGATGCCGATGCCGTGGATGAAGGCACCGATCACGCGCTCGATGCGCTCGCCGCATTGTGAGGCCCGATGCCGGTACGCTCGAACGGGTCATCGTCGCGGCGCTCGGTGCCGGCGAGTACGCCGACGCGTTTTACGAACATCGCATCGGGCGTTCGTTTCGACTGCAGAACGGACACATTCACGAGGCCGGACTGACCGTCAACGAAGGCGTGGGAATCCGCGTCCTTTCCGGCGAGCAGGCAGGATACGCGTATTCCGACGACCTCTCGACGGAAGCGCTCCTTCGGACCGCGCACATCGCATCGCTCATCGCGCGCAACGGCGGCGTGGAACGCGCATCGCTTTCCCTTGGCGAACCGCGCCTGGCCCAGCCGTTGTACCTCGACGTCAGCGAGGCGCCGGCTCACTTTGAAACGGAGCAGTACGTCAAACTGCTCGAGCGCGCCGACATCGCCGCGCGCAAAGCCGATGCGCGGGTCCGCGACGTGAATGCGTTCGTCTCCGATGAACTGCAAGAGGTTGCCGTGGCAACCAGCGATGGGCTGTTCGTCCTCGACCGGCGGCCGCTCGTTGCGCTTGGCGTGCAATGCATCGCGCAGGGTACGGCGCGTGGAAGCGGTTTCTATGGGGATGGCGGACGGCGCAGCCTCGCGTATTTCGAAGCGCAAACGCCGGAAGCAATCGCGGGCGAAGCGGCGCGCATTGCGCTGGTAAACTGTGACGCCGGCGAAGCGCCGGCCGGCGATATGCCGGTGGTCGTGGGTGCGGGGAGCGGCGGCGTGTTGTTGCACGAAGCCGTCGGTCACGGTCTAGAAGGCGATTTCAACCGTCAGGGCGCGTCCCTGTACAGTGGCCGCGTCGGCGAGCGCGTCGCAAGCGAACTCGTGACGATTTTCGATGATGGCAATCTTATCGGGGAGCGCGGAACCGTTGCCGTCGATGACGAGGGGACGCCCGGACGGCACAACGTGTTGGTCGAGCGCGGTGTCTTACGCGGCTATTTGCACGACCGTCAAAACGGGACGCTGATGGGCGTCGGCTCCACGGGCAGCGGGCGGCGCCAATCGTTTCGCGTTATGCCGCAACCGCGCATGTGCAATACCTACATGCCGAGCGGCGACTCCACGTTCGAAGAGATCATCGGCTCAGTGGAGCGCGGCTTGTACGCGAAGTCGTTTCAAGGCGGACAAGTCGAAATCAGCAAGGGCGATTTCGTGTTCATGCTCGCCGAGGGGTATTTGATCGAAGGCGGCAGGTTGACGCGGCCTGTGCGCGGCGCGACGCTCATCGGTAACGGCCCCGACGTCATGACGAAGGTGGTTGCAGTCGGCAACGACGGACGGCTCGCCGCCCGCTATTATACCTGCGGCAAAGGCGGCCAGTTCGTCCCGGTCGGCGTTGGGATGCCGACGGTCAAGGTCTCCAGCGTGACGGTCGGCGGTTCTGCGCTTGGATGATTTACTGGCGCTCGCCAAGGGCGCCGTCGCGCATGCGCGAGAAGCGGGCGCGACCGACGCCGACGCGACCGCGAGTCGTTCAGAACGCTTTTCGACGGAAGCGCGCGGCGAAACCGTCACGAAGCTCGAGCAGTCGACGGGCCGCTCCCTATCGGTGCGTGTCTTCATCGATGGGGCCAAAGCGTCGCTGACGACGACGGAACTCAGCGCCGATGGGGTCGCTGCACTGGTTGCTGAAGTGGTCGCAGCGGCACGCTACGTCGCCGCGGATCCCTTCGGCGGCATTCCTGAAGCCGCCCGAGATGGCGCGAGCAACGTCAACTTGGAGATCGACTTCGCCGACGTGCGGGAACGGAGCAGCGAGGCGAAGATCGCCGACGCGCGGGCGCTCGAAACGGAGATCCGTGCGTACGACGGCCGCATCGATAATTCGTCGGGGTCTCGCGTGACCGATAGCAGCATCGCGATAGCGCTCGCCAACTCTCGC
>JAFAXE010000176.1 GCA_019241305.1 Vulcanimicrobiota bacterium | reverse complement strand
GCCTCGAGTTCGCGCAAGCGCTCGGTGAGCAACCGGTCCGACATCCCGGGGACGGCGGCGAGCAACTCGTTGAACCGGCGCGGTCCGTTCAGGAGGACGCGGATGATCGCGCCGCTCCAGCGGCGACCGACCAGCTCGATTGCCCGGTGAAACCGTGGGCAAAGAAGCGAGCCCTCGTCCATCAGGCTACCTTCCGTTGCTTGGCTACTTGACATCTGTTCGGACTTCATGCTAGATTCAGCAACAACCTACCATAAGTATGTAGGCGACGCAAGATACGTTAAAAGGAATTGTAGGGGGACACAGCGTGGATATCGCGCTACTCATCGTTCGGCTCATCGTGGGACTCGCCATGGCAGCCCACGGGGCACAGAAACTCTTCGGCTGGTTCGGCGGCTACGGCCTTGCCGGAACCGGCGGCTTTATGGAAACGCTCGGCTGGCGACCGGGACAGCTCTTCGCTCTTGGAGCAGGGCTCGGAGAATTGCTCGGTGGGCTGCTCATCGTTTTGGGAGTGGGCGGTCCGGTTGGGCCCGCGCTCGTCGTCATGGTGATGATCGCGGCCATTCTCGCGGTGCATTTGCCAAAGGGCTTTTGGAACTCCAACGGTGGCTACGAGGTGAATTCGATGTACGTGGCGCTGGCGCTCGCGCTCGCGTTCGTCGGTTTCGGCGCGTACTCGGTCGATCGCGCGCTCGGCTGGTGGGTGTTACCGGATCAGGGGCAGATATGGATCGCGCTTGCGATCGGCGCTGCACTTGGCGTGATCAATAACTTCATTCGCCGTCCGGCGCCCACGGCGGTGAAAGCGCCAACGGCGTAACGCGAACCCGTTAGGCGATGACGCGCGCGAGCTTGTCGGCGCCAACGGTTTTGTAGAAAGCGGTGTCGGTCTCGCGCAGGTTGGGTGCCCACGCATCAATCTGCCGAGCCGTTACCGGAAAATGCACGGTCGGCCCGACCGCGTCGGTATAGTCGGCGTCACCGAACGGTTCGAAATCACCGCTTTCGCGATGGGCGAGCACCGTAGCGGAAACGGCGTCAGAAGCGGCGGTCGCGGCACGGCGTATTGCAACGGGAAGACGTCCGTCGCTTGCGAGGATGTCGTACAACGCGATCGCGGGGCGGTCTGCGCGCCACGGCATCGGTTCGTGGGTCACGTCGGTGAAACGCACCATCCCTTCAATGGCGCGTGCGTCCTCTCGGATCGCGGTCCGCACCCCACGCGTGTGCGCGCTGCGAACGATCTCGCCATCCAGCGTCGTGACCGCACGTTGCATCGCGGCAAGCTTGTCGGGCGCCAGATCGATCACGTCGAAAGCGGCGGCCGGACCAAACGCTTCCCCGTCAGCGACGCCGTAACGTGTCGACATCGTGCGATGCACGACGGCGCGCGCCATGGCAAGCGGATCATCGAGATGCCGTTCGATGTCGCTCGCGACGGTGGTTGGAACCCCTGGAGCGAGCATCGTTTCGGGGGAAGCGGCGAGATAACGTACGCCGGCGCCCGAAAGCGCGTACGAAAACGATTCGGTCGCCATGAGGCACTGGTTCGCGACGACGCCATCGACGGTGCGCCCCGCGTCTTCGGGATGTTCGCGCGCGTGCAGTGCGACGCCGTCGGCGATGGCACCGGCGATATCGTCGGCCCGCATGATTCCACTGCCGTGATCCGCTTCGAGTCCGCCGCCATCACCGCCGCCGTGGTCGACGAGGTCGATCCAGGTCGCCTGTGCGTGGGCGCGCTCCGCGTTGTCGAGCGTCCGATCGACGAAGACCGCGAGGTTTTCACGGTCGGCCATGTCGTGGGGTGAAGAGACGTGGACGTTGGAAGAGAGGCCGCCGCCGGCAATCGTGTAGGATTCGGTGCGCAGTGTGTGGGCGGGGAGAAAGCCGCGGCGCGCCGTCGTGTCTTCGACGGTAAATTCGATGGCGGAGTTCTTTGCGGAGACTTCCGCAGCTTGCGCGATCGTCGCGGCTTGAATTCCGTCGAGGTTGTTGTCTCCGTCGCGGTAGATTCCGAATTCCAGCGTGCGCGAACGTCGCTCGCCCGTGACCGTGCCGACCATCGTAGGCCTCCGTTCAATCGTTGCAACCCTTATCTGCGACGAAGGCGAAGAATGGCAAGGGCGCCCTTCGACTCCGCTCGCTACGCTCAGGATGACACGGGGGGGTGCGCGCCTACATTTTCACATCGCCATGATACGAGCCGTGGCTATAGGCGGAGTGGGTTGGCGGACTGTGCGGCGAGGCAGTACCACGACGTCGCACCGATATGTAGCGCAGCAAAGTATTTGTCGCCGTCGCCGGTACGCAGACCGTCCTTCGAGGCGGCGACGATGCCTTCACCGTCGTGGTTTGGCGCTCGGGTTTGTGCGAGCGCGATGCTTGAAAGGAATGCGGCAGCCTTTTGGGCGTCGCCTGAACCGTTGCGCGCGAAGAAGGCTGCGGCCATGTGTGCCGTGCCCTCGAACCACACACCGCTGAGATCCGATTTGCTGAAACTGACGCCGATGAACGGCTTTGCGTTCACATAGAGATTGGCGTACGCCCAATCGAGCGACGGCGCATACGCTGAATTCTCGGCGGCCAGATAACTCCAAGACTGCACGTCTTCGGGGATGAAGCTCTTGTTGATCGTCATGCCGTCGTCCAGCGTACCGACCCAGAAAAAACTGTGCGACCCGTTCCACATGGCGTCGACGAAGGTCCACGCGTGGGCGGCGCGGGCCGTCCATGATGAGTCGCCGGTGAAGCCGGCCAGCATCGTAAAGAAGGCAAAGAGATCGATGTTGTGCTCGGTGGACTTGTAGCGGATGTGGCTTTGGTTTTGCATGAGTCCGCCGGTATAGCCGCCGGCCCCACGCGTATCGTACGCGTTGTTTTGAATCCATGTGCCCAGCATCAGCGCAGCGTTGAGGTACGGAGTGTGTTTCGTCGCGGCGTAGAGATGGGCAAGCGCGAGACCGGTCCAGGCAAGGTTGCCGCAGTCGCTTCCGCCGTCCCCGTCGCTGTAGGCAATGTTGATGCTGCCGTCCGGCTTGAGGAACGGATCGACGTGATATCCGTCACGGACGCGGCCATCGTTTGCGGGATCGTGCGCCTGCGCGTAGAGCAGGCTGTCGCCGAGAACCGTAGCGCGTTGAAGGTCGGCCGCCACGCCACGCTGCAGCAGCGCGATCGCGACGAGGGCATTGTCGTACGTATATCCGATGTCGCCCAGCTGCAAGGCATGCGTCGACACGTAGCTCTGTATCAGCCGTAGCGTCGAGCCACGGAAATACCGATCCATCATCTCATACAGGAAGGCATACGCACGGCTGAGCGAAGCCGACGTCCGTACGTGTAGTATCCTGGCATCGGTAGCGCGCGAACCGAGCGCGATCGCCGCGGCGCTTGATGTCAGCCCAAGAAAACCCCGTCGCGTGAAGGGCCGGCTGGACGGATTGAAGGAGTTCATCTCGCTATCGCCTTGGCGAGCCGGTGCCCGTAAGCCTCGGCGGCCGTGTTATCGATCGAGGAATCATGCGAAAAGTCAACAGCACTGAGGTCGAAGAGCTCACGTGGGTCTCTCCGAAGGGCACGTTCGAAGGGGCGGGAAGGCAAATCTCCGAGGCGCTTGGACGCGAGCCGCGCTCGACGGATGCATTGAAACGGCATCCCTTCGACGTCGAGATTCTGCGCATTCCGCCGGGCAAGGTGCCGTATCCCTACCACTCTCACAGCATGCAGTGGGAGTTCTATCACGTCATCTCCGGCGCGGGTCTCGTGCGACACGAAACGGGAACGACGCCGATCGTGGCCGGCGATGCCTTCATCTTCAAGCCCGGCGAAGCGCATCAGTTGCGTAACGACGGAACCGAGGATTTGATCGTCTATGTCGTTGCGGATAACCCGATGGGTGAATCGAGCTACTTTCCCGACAGCGACAAGTGGATGGTCCGCTCGCCGGAATCCCGCGTCATCCGCTCGGACAACATCAACTACTTCGACGGCGAGGAATAACCGTTTATGCGCGCGCAGACGGCAGAACGCGCTCGACGTTTCTGGTCTGCGGTGCTCATGGCGGCCTTGGCGCTCTGGGTGTTCGCCGAAGTGGCGTCTGGGTTTGTTGCAATCTTTCTGCCGGATAGCCAGTACGGGATGGTCGTTCGGTCGGACGGTCTCGTACAAAGCGTAACACCGAAAAGCGCGACTGCCGACGCAGGCGTCGTCGCCGGCGACCGTGTGGTCAGCCGTCCCGAAGGAAGCGCTGGCCGCTCGCTCTTCACGCCCGGATACAAACCTGCGGGCACGGCGATCGTCGTGACGGTGATTCGGGGAAAGCAGCGGCACGATGTCAGGCTCGTGTCCCGCGCGGTAACTCCACCGTGGGCACCCGTGATCGCCGAAACCATTGCGGCGCTCCTCTTCGTGGGCGTTGCACTGATTTTGGTGGCGCTGCGGCCGCGCCGGTTAACCTGGAGTTTCTATCTCTTCGCGTGCGGCTACGTGATCGTGCAGTTTGGTTCCCTGTGGTACTTCGCGACCGGTACTGCGCGAACGGTTTATGTGTTTGCAGACGCCATCGCGCTCGGAATGACGATCTTGGGCGGCAGCCTTTTCGTTCTGCGCTTTCCCTATGGCACGCCAACGAAAGCGGACAGGTGGTATCCGCCAACGATGTGGATCGCGACGGCGCTCGCCATCGCGCTTTTCGTTGCAAGAGTCTTTTTAAGCCGAGCCGGAGCGGAGGCAAACGTGCTCCAGGGACTGTCGGCTGCGTACGACGTGGTACTACTTGGGATACTCCTGACGACAGTGGGTGTCATTCTCCATCGGCATCGCCACTCGACAGGCGACGAACGCGCCCGCGGCTTGTGGGTGATCGCCGGTTCGACGGTGGGACTCAGCGGGCTGATCATCGATTTTGCGGCGGAGCTCTTCAAGGTTCGGAACTACGACGGCTCGATCGAGCAGTTGATCTTCCGCGTTGCGATCGTGTGCCTGCCACTCGCCGTAGGGTACGCCGTCCAGCGGCACCGCGTCATCGACGTCCGCTTCGCCATCAACCGCGCGCTCGTCTACGGCATATTGACGACAGCCGTCGTGCTGGGGTTTTCGCTCATCGAATGGTTGTTGGGAAAGGAGCTCGAGGCGACGCGCGTCGCGCTCTATGCGGAGATCGCGCTGGCGCTCGTGGTTGGATTTTCGTTCGATCGTCTCAAGAGCGCGGTCGATCACGTCGTGGAAGGCGCGTTCTTTCGACGCGAGAGGATCGCGGCGGAGCGGTTGCGCCGCGCAGCGGCGGCACTGCCGCACGCCGCCGCTCCGGAAACCGTGGACGAACTCATCACTTCAGAACCGTTCAATGCGTATCGCCTCTCGTCGGCCGCGCTCTTCCGGCAGAACCAGAGCGGAGCGTTCCAACGTATCGTCGCGCTGGGATGGGACGGCGCGGGAGATAATTCCGTTCCGTCTGCCGATCCGCTGGTCGCCTATCTCGCCGCCAGCCACGAGCCGTTAACGCTCGACGATACGCCGTACCGGATGGCGTTGCCAAGCGGTCCCGCGCAACCCGTCGTCGCGATCCCGGTCTCGTTTCGGCACCATCTGGTGGCCTTCGCGCTGTACGGCTCTCACGAGAGCGGCGAGACCCTCGACCCGGAGGAGCGCGTGATGCTGAGGAGTCTCGCGACCGCAGCCGCGGCGGCCTACGACCATCTCGAAGCGGTCGCGCTTCGAGAAGAACTCGCGAGGCTGCGCAAGCACCTCGAAGAGCACCGCTGATCGGCGACCGCAGGGAACGCAAAACTCCAATTTCTTCGTGGTTTCGGGCCTCTCGAGAGACTAGCGTAGAGGCATGGACAGCACGCACACGAGCCTCCGCTCACTCGAGACGCCGATGGCGCTTCCGTTCCCACCGCTGCGGCCGCCGTTCATGACCGCCTAATCGCCTTCGCCGCTTCCTCGCCTACAGGAGAACAGCCACACGACGGGTGAGGAGAAGCGGCGATGGCGCAGGCGGTGACGCCGATCCCAACTGGCACGGTCACCTTTCTCTTCACGGATATCGAAAGCAGCACGGAGCGCTGGGACCGCGCACCCGACGCGATGCGGGAAGCCGTCCGGAAGCACGATGCCATCATTAGGGCAGCCATTGCGCGCCGCCAAGGCCACGTTTTTAAGACGATGGGCGACGCGTTCTGCGCCGCGTTTGCAACGCCCGACGCGGCGCTCGGTGCGGCCGTCGACGCCCAGCATGCTCTCGAAGCAACAGACTTTTCGACGGTCGAGGGGTTGCGCGTACGGATGGCGGTGAACGCGGGAATCGCCGACGAACGCGAGGGCGACTATTTCGGTCCAGCCCTGAATCGCGTGGCGCGTTTGCTGGCGATCGGGCACGGCGGACAAATCCTCGTTTCGCATGACGCCGCGTCACTTGTTCGCAGCGCGTTGCCAGATGGGGTGAAACTCAGCGAGCTTGGCTCGCACCGGCTCAAGGGTTTCGCGGAAGCGCAAAGCGTCTACCAAGTCGAGACGGCAAAGCTTCGCGCCGACTTTCCACCTTTGCGTTCACTCGGCGCCCTGACGAACAACTTGCCTGCGGAGGTCTCCAGTTTTGTTGGGAGGAGCGCCGAGCGGCATGAAATCGCGCGGGCGCTCGATCAGCGCCGGCTCGTCACGGTCGTCGGTCCTGGCGGCATCGGGAAGACGCGCATTTCGTTACAAGTTGCGGCGCGCGAAAGCGCCCACTTTGCGGATGGCGTTTGGTTCATCGAGCTGGCGCAGACCTCGGACGGAACCGCAATTCCTAGCTTGATCGCCGGCGCGCTGGGAGAGTCGTTGCCTCCTGGCGACGACTTGACGGCGCTCTGCACGCTGCTGCGCAACAAAACGCTCTTGCTCGTGCTCGACAATTGCGAACATGTGCTCGAACAGACCTCGAGCGTCGCCTCCGCGCTCCTCCGCGCCGCCCCGCGGCTGCGCATCCTCGCCTCCAGCCGTCAACCGCTCGGGATTTCCGGCGAAGCCGTGGTTCGCGTGCAAGCGTTGCCGCGTGCCGATGCGGCGCTGCTGTTTGAGCTCCGCGCGCAAGAGGCAGACGTGCACCTGACGTTTTCGGATGAGGACGCCCCCGCCGTCGTTCGCATCGTCGAACGCCTCGATTGCATCCCGCTCGCTATCGAACTCGCCGCTGCTCGCGTTCGCTCCCTTGGCGTTCGAAAGTTAGAACAACGCCTCGCCGAGCGGTTTCGCGTTTTGGTGGGCGGCGGGCGCGACGCTGCACAGCGTCAGCAAACGCTCCGAGCGACGATCGACTGGAGCTACGATTTGCTGGACGGACCCCAGCGCCGCATGTTCCGGTCGGCCGGGACCTTTGCCGGAAGCTTCACGGCGCAGGCCTGCGCGTTCGTCGACCAGGACGGCGCGTTCGATGAGGATGCTGCCTTCGACGCGCTGTGTTCGCTCGAAGATCAATCGCTTGTGGTGCTCGACCGCGAAGGCGACGCGACGCGCTTCCGGCTGCTTGAATCGATGCGTGCGTACGCGCTGGAGCGCGCAGACGAACAGGGAGAACGCGCGACACTCGCGCAGCGGCATCTCACCTTTTTCCGCGCGTTGGCGGAACGCGCGGAGTCGGACTTTCTTGCCAGCGGTAGCGATGCCGCATATGTGAGTGCGGTTGCGCCCGAAGTGAACGAAGTTCGTTCAGCGCTCTCCTGGGCTTTGAACGGAGGCGACGTTGAAGCTGGGGCTGCGTTGCTTACGGCGATTGGACGGCCGTGGCGGCGCGTCGGCTTCAGCAGTGAGGGGATTTCGCGCGTGCAGGCGTTCATTGAAGCCGTCCCGCCATCCCAGACGCGCCTGCTCGCGCGGCTATGGACCGAGTTGGGATGGCTCGCCGGCAGTGCTCTCCACAACGCACAGGCCTATGAGGCCGCGACGCGAGGAGTTGTGTGTGCACGTTCTTCGCAGGATTCGGCGACGCTCGCATGGTCGCTTGCGTACTTCGCGCTCGTTGCAGCGCGGCAGCGGCGGTTCGATGAAGCCGACGCGGCGCTCGGGGAAGCGCGCCGGCTGAGTGAGTCTGACGGTGCTGCAGGACAGCGTCTCACGGAGCTGGAGATCACGGCTTTCGTTGCGCAACTGCGCGGTGATCTCGACGTCGCGGCGGAAACCTATCGCAAGCAGCTTGCGCTCCTCCACTCCATCGGCGATGAATACGCGGCCGCGAATGCAACGATCAGCGTCGCTGAAACGGAACATGCGCGTGGCAATACCAGCGGTGCGATCGAACTAGTGCGGAGCCTTCTGCCGTCGGCGTCGGGGTTGATGGGACGCGAGTCGCATGCGGCTGCGCTCGCGAACCTTGCCGGTTATCTGTTAGCCCTCAATCAGTCCCTAGAAGCGCGGCAAGCAGTGCGTGACGCAATCGACCTGCTGGCCGAGCGCGATCCTTCCTCCGTGTGGGTGATCATCGCGCTCGAGCACTTTGCGCTGGCGTGTGCACTGGACGGTGACGTGAAACGCGCCGCACGACTCGAAGCATATTGCGACGTTGCCTTCGCCGCCGTCGGCTTTCAGCGTGAGTCTACGGAGCAGCGCACGCACCTACGCCTTGGTGCGTTGCTTCGCGAGCGTTTGGATGCGGCCGCGCTCCAACAGGCGCGTGCAGAAGGCGCCGCACTTTCACCTGAGCGCGCGATCGAAGAGACGCTTCGCTCAGGATGACACAGGCAAGTGCGTTCTGCGAAGGACGCACAGCGCTTAGTAGCGAGTTGTGGGGTTGGAGCTGCGTGAAACGGGAATGCCTTTGCAGGACGCTACTTGCGTCATCGTTGCGGTACCGGTCGTTTGCGTTACGGGCTTTGCGCCGGTCGTGAAGCTGCCGGAGGAACTCTCCGCGGTGACGTTCGCGGTGATGAAGTCGCCCACGTCAAATGAAGCGCCATTCGCGCCGCTCTGGCGCCACGTTCCGTACCAGCTATAATGTTGGCCCTTCTGAACCCATTGCCCGTTCCAGCTCGGAAATGTCGGCGACCGCCAGGTACCCGTGATGACCCCGTTCGTTTCTGCGGTCTTCTTGAAATTCACGCATTGCGTCCCCCCCGCGGTACCGTAAGGGTCGAGGTAATAGGTTACCATCCAGGAGGCGGCGAGACTATTTGCTGCATCCGAAACGGACTGCAGGGCAAAGAATGCCGGCAGCAATAACGCGAGGGCGGCCAGCGGGGGAGCTTTTCGCATACAATTCCTTTCGTACGCTCGGCTGTTTTTGGGCGTGCCGACGGGCTCCTACGCTTGGCGCGGATCGGTGCCGGCCGGCACGTCGGTGGTTTTGCGAATCGCGGCGGGAACCGTCGTGCGCGCAGCGGCGGCGCGGACCTTCGTGAACTCAGCGCCGGCGAGCAAAATGAGCGCGGAATAGTAAATCCAGATCAGCAGCGCCAGCAAGGAACCGGCTGCACCGTAGGCTGACGCGACTCCCGCAAACGTCAGATAGAGAGCGATCAGCGCCTGCCCCACAATGAAAAGGACTGCGGTGACGATGGCGCCCGGCCAGACGTCGCGCCAGCTCAAGTCGACGTCCGGCAACACCTTATAAATGAGGGCAAAGATCACGGTCACGATAGCGAGTGAGAGCAGCCAGCTGATCACGTTGAAGAGCACCGCGCCGCCGGCAATGGGGATCGCCTCCCTGAAATGCACGCTGATTGCAGTGACGGCAGCGTTCCCGGCAAACGAAACCAAGAGCAGAAAACCGACGACGCCGAGCATTCCGAACGACGCGATGCGGGTGCGAACGATGTGCTGCCAGCCGCCTTTCGAGGAAGCGATGCGCCAAATATCGTTGAGCGCGTCTTGGAGTGCGGTGAACAGTCCGGTAGCGCCGACAACGAACATCACCCAACCGACGATTTGTGCGACGACGTTTTGCCGAGGCTTGTTAAAGGAGGCAGCGACCAACTGCCGCACTGCTTCGGCCGCGCTTCCCCCGGCGCCGCGCTGAATCGGATCGAGCAGCGCCTTTTCCGCAACGTGATGTCCGTGTCCGCCGTGCGAGAGACCGAGAAACCATCCAAGGATCGCGATGAGGACGATGAACAACGGGACCATCGCGAACAGGGTCGCGTACGCGATTGCCGTCGCTAGCCTTGGCGCCTTGTCCTCGTTGAAGGCTTGCCACGTCGACTTCAAGAGAACCATGGTTTGCCCCATGCCGCTTCCTCCACTTGCGGCCTAGGCCGCGCTTTGGCCCGTTATACCCGCATCCGGGTGGGCCGCTTAGGAACTCGAACTCGTTTGGGGAGGGCAGTCCGGCAGGCTGGTATAGCCGTTTGGGCGTGTGTGTTTGAGGACGAACGCCGTAACGGGTTCCTGATTGGCGCCGACGTTGTAGCTCTTCGGTGGAAACTGCATCGGTGCACGTTCTTCGTGGGGGTTGGCGAATGGGTCATCGCCTTTAGTTTTGTAGTAGAAAAACCAATGGAGCACGTCGCTCAACTCCTGACCGTTGTTGAGTTGCACGCGCATCCGCACTTGCACGTATTCGCTGCCGTCGGAATTCTGCTGTGAACGGATTGGATCGAAGTACACGGCGCCACAGGGCGTGAGCGGAACGTCTTCCCCCGCACTGGTGCCGTTGCCGCCGGTTCCTGAACCCGTACCACCCGCGCCGCCATTGCCTGTGCCTGGGCCACCCCCGGTTCCGGCACCACCATTCGCCTGTCCGGCAGCGTTGCCGTTCTGCAGCGAAGAGTTCGAAGAGACAGCAACGCGCTGCGGCGCCGGTGTCACAGGAACGAGATGCACCGGACGCTTGGCGACGATAAGGTGATGCGGCGCCGCCGCACCGCCCTGATGCTCCGCCGGCGTAGCGGCCGCTTTGGGTTGTGCCGCGTTGTAGTGACGCGTCGTCAGCGCGATTCGCGGCGTCGGCGTGACCTGTGGCGTCGGACGCGGCGTCGGCGTGGCAGGCGGGGGCGTCGGCGGCGGTGTTGGCCGATGGCGAACGACGATCGTGATGTTTTG
The DNA here is from genome assembly GCA_019241305.1 of Vulcanimicrobiota bacterium. Classification (GTDB taxonomy): domain Bacteria; phylum Vulcanimicrobiota; class Vulcanimicrobiia; order Vulcanimicrobiales; family Vulcanimicrobiaceae; genus JAFAXE01. Next base: position 68 of record JAFAXE010000176.1, on the reverse strand, counting down.
CGCGACCACCTTGTCCGGCGGCGGGACCGGGCGCTGAAAGAGCGCGAGCGCGATGATGATCCCTGCAA
>JAFAXE010000063.1 GCA_019241305.1 Vulcanimicrobiota bacterium | reverse complement strand
CCGGAGGTCTTCGTCGGTGGCGCGTTCGGTGGTCAAGTGCGGCCCGAAGCCTTGCCAGCCGGTATTGAAACTCGCAAACTGTTGCGGCGTTTGACACGTTAGGCCGCCATCCGGTGCGCCATTGCGCCCAAATCCGTTCGGCGCATTGAAGAGATTCGTGATGGAAACGCTGCCAGGCGGGCACGGATCGTTCGGTGCCTTGGCGGCGAGACGCTGTTGGCCTTGCGCCAGCGCGACCGGATAGGTCTGAAAGATGTCGTCGCTGTTGCCCGTCCCGTCGGCATACGACGTGTTGCTGAGCGCGCGCAGCGAGAGTTGCGTCGGACCGCCGAGCGAAAACGTGATGCGACCCAGCGCAGCACGGCGGATCGTATTTTGCGTCAGCATGTACGTCGCCGGCCCGACGATCGCCGCCTCTTTCGAAGACGGATCCCATGAAGCGGCAGGAGAATAAATCACCTGCGAACCGAGCGGGCCGCCCGTACCGTCGACACCGTACGCGAGCGCGTACCCGATCTTACCGTTCGCCGACTCGCCGGTAGCACGAAACGCCGTCGTCAACCGCCCGTAAGACCCCACGCCCTGGAGGAGCGACTCGCGCGGGCGCTGCGTTGGCTCCAACGTTCGCATATCGACGATCCCGCCCACCGCGCCGATCGAAAGCAAGCCGCTGGCACCGGTCCCGTATCCGACAAACACGTCGCGAAAACCGAAGATTGGCGCATCCTGATAGTTGTATCCGAGATCGATCCCCTGTCCGATCGGATGTCCGTCGATGAGCGTCTGCGTTTCGATCGATCCCAGGCCGCGCATGTCGAGATAAATCGAGGCACCCGGTCCATTCGAAAGCGACGTGTGCCCACTCGCCGTAGCATTGAGGGACGGAAGTTCGTCGAGCGCATCCGCGAACCGAAAGATCCCGGCATCGACGAGCGCCGTCGTCCCAATCGTCGTGTGCAGCGATAGCCCCTCGGCAGGTTCTGATTCGCTTCGCGAAGCGGTACGACCGATAACGCGCAGCTGCTGAGCCTCGCTCGCCGGTGCAAGCCGCAGCGTCGCGGTTGCTACGGACCCTTCAGCAACGCTGAGAACCGCTGATGCGTCGCGGTGTCCCGCCGCGGTGGCCACAATGCGATGCGTTCCGACCGCGACATCGCCGGCCTCGAAGTGTCCGCCCCCGCTGTTGCGTAATTCGCGCGTACCGGCGTCGCTTACAACGACGCGCGCGCCGTCCAGCGGTGCGCCGCTCTGCGCATCGACCACCGTCACGATAATGGAGCCGCCTGACGCCGCGGCGACGGAACCGATGCACGCCGATAACATCACGAGAACGAGGGCAACCGTTTTGAGCACGGCCGTGCGGCTTCGACGCAGTCCTTGCAAACCTTGTCGCGGCAGAATGCCGTCTATGCCGTGGCGGGAGTGGGATGCGCTGCCACGACACCGCCCGCGACGTTGTATCGATATCCGATGAAAATGAGTGCGAGACCGATGAATTCCGTGACGTAAAGAACTTCCACGTGACCGAAGCGCGTGAATGCACCACCGATTCCCGGAAGAATTGCACCGATCGCAATCAACACGTTACCGACGAACCGATGCCAGGTGTCATGGCGCTGCGCAAAGCGCCAAGCCGAGACCAGCGCTCCACCGACGAGGAAGATCACCGCGTAGAGATTCAAAAACGGACTAAACAATCGGACCCAGTGCCACGTGAGGACCTTCCCCGAAAGGCGGTGCGGTTCCACAAGCGCCAAATTGATCGGGCTCAAAATGACGCAAGCCGCGGCGATGACGATGACGCTCACGAGGGCGACCGTCAGGGTATTGGCCACTCGCCGGCTCAGATGAAGGTACACGGAGCCTTGTGCGAGTGGTGCACCCCCGAGCAGCGCGCCGGTGATATACCAGGCGCGAAAGACGGGCTCGTGCCAACCCCACAGCGTCGTGAGCGATTCGGTGAAGGTCCCACAGGCGTACGTGAGACCGCCGATGCTCCACCACAACAAATGCGTCCCTCCGCGCTCGCTGTAGCGGCGGAACAGCACGGCGGCAAAAAGGAGCGCGAGGATCGTCGTGGCGATCGGGATGTAGTGAATCGGAGATTGCATAGCGTGTCAGCGTTCAGCCTTTCGGGCGCAGGTGCGCCTCGCCTCTAGAACGGATGAAGGGCATGTGACAAAGCGCTCCGCGAGACCCCGCTCGCCGTGGACGTGGTTGTTACTGATCCCGTTCCTGGCGCTTGCCTTTCCGGTGCTCTATGCACGCGCGCAGCCCAGCCTGTTCGGCCTTCCCTTCTTCTACTGGTATCAGTTCGCGTGGCTGCTGTTGACGGCGGCGATCACCTGGATCGTCTACGCCTTGAGGCGCCGGCCTTGACGCGCAGATGAAAAGCCGGCCCGACGTCGTAGCGATCGCCGTCTTCATCGTCTTCTTTGCGCTTGTCACCGTGCTCGGTTTTATCGCAGCACGTTGGCGACGGGGCGATCTCAACGTCATTCACGAATGGGGACTCGCCGGGCGCCGCTTTGGGACCGTGGTCACGTGGTTTCTGATGGGCGGCGACCTTTACACGGCCTATACGATGATTGCGGTGCCCGCACTCGTCTACGGTTCAGGCGCTGTCGGGTTTTTCGCGTTGCCCTATACGATCGTCGCGTATCCGTTCTTTTACCTGACGATGCCGCGGCTTTGGAACGTCTCGAAGCGCCACGCGTTCGTAACGACCGCAGATTTTGTGCAAGGACGGTATGGAAATCGGCTCCTGGCGCTCGCGATCGCGGTTACGGGAATCATCGCGACGTTGCCCTACATCGCGTTGCAGCTGGTCGGCATCCAGGTCGTCATCAGCGCAATGGGGATCGGAGGCAGCGGCATCGGCGCCGATGCGCCGCTCATCATCGCCTTCGTCATCCTCGCGGCCTACACGTATACCAGCGGGCTGCGCGCTCCGGCGCTCATCGCGTTCGTCAAGGACCTCATGATCTACATTACGGTGATCGTTGCGGTCATCGCCATTCCATGGAAGCTCGGCGGCTTTGCGCATATTTTTGCCGCTGCGCAGAATGCGTTCGCCGCGCGCGTTCCGCCGGCGGCTCCAGGATCGGTGATCTTGGGACCGGCCGGGTATTGGGCGTTCAGCACGCTGGCCCTCGGATCGGCGTTTGCGCTGTTTCTCTACCCGCACAGCGTGACGGGGACTCTCGCGTCCGCGCGGGGAGATGTGCTGCGACGGAACGCCGTCTTTCTTCCCGCGTATTCGCTCGTGCTCGGACTCATCGCGCTGCTCGGCTACATGGCGATCGCCGCGGGCGTCAAAGTGAAGTCGCCGAATTCGGCGGTCCCCGCGCTCTTCAACGCGATGTTCCCTTCCTGGTTCATCGGCTTCGCGTTTGCTGCGATCGCAATCGCAGCGCTCGTACCGGCCGCGATCATGTCGATCGCCGCCGCGAACTTATGGACGCGAAATATCTACAAGGCTTTTCTGCGACCCGACGCCTCCGACGCCCAAGAGGCGCGCATTGCGAAGATCACCTCGCTCGTCGTCAAAGTGGGAGCCCTCGCCTTCATCATCTTTCTGCCGACGCAGTATGCCATCAATCTGCAGTTGCTGGGCGGAATCTGGATCCTGCAGACCTTTCCCGCGATCATCCTCGGCCTCTACACGCGTTGGTTTCACCATCACGCGCTGCTGTGGGGTTGGTTGGTCGCGATGATCCTGGGCTCGTCGCTCTTCCTTTTACAAGGACTGAAGCCGACGGCGCCCCTCGTCATCGGTTCTTTCTCGGCGGTCGTCTACATCGCGGTCGAGGCCGTCATCGTGAATATCGCCGTCGCCGCACTGCTCACGGTCGTACTGGACCGCGCCGGCATCAGGCGTGGTCCCGACGCGACCGTCGCTGAAGATTACGACGATCCGCCGCCGGTCATCGTCCCGACAACGACTCTCGGAACGACTCAGCCGCTCTAGCGTCGGCGGGTGAAGGCTCTAGGCGAGCGTCAGCCTTTGCCTCTTCCTCTGCGCCTGCTTCGGTGTCTTCGATATCTTCTTCGAGGTCGCCGTCGACAGAGTCGTCGCCGCCGTTGCCCCGCTCGTCAGGCAGGTCTCGCTCGATGTCGCGCTCGCGTTCCATGGCGGCGTCGTGCCCAGCTACGCAGCAAGCGAAACGGATCAACGGGAGGCGCGATTTTGGCAGTTTAAGTCTCTCTTAAGAGCATGCGGTATACGGCCGTTATGGGTACAGTGCCCCTCACCGCGCGCCGTCGTCCTCGCGGCTCGGGCGAATCGCACCACACCAGACGGAAGCACCGTGATCCCATCAATTCTCCTCGCAGCGCTCATCGAAACGGGCTCCTCAGACGCCCTTCCCAATGCGACTCCCGCGGGTTGCTTCGCCGTGATCGCGGCGGATTGGAATGCGAAGCTTGACGCTTCCGCTCGAACCGAAGCCGACTGGCTCGACTTTGCCGCGCGCTTCCACACATGCGCGGCGAGTGAGGCAAACGAAGTGCAAAAACGGTCTGCTTACGTCGGCGAATATGCGTCCGAAGCGAGCCTCGTTGTCGTCGAACTTGAAAAGCAAGATCGTTT
>JAFAXE010000185.1 GCA_019241305.1 Vulcanimicrobiota bacterium | reverse complement strand
TCGACGGTCAACGTGACGCTCCCTGAAATGGGCGAATCGGTCACCGAAGGTTCCGTCGTCGAATGGCGCGTCAAACCGGGCGACTGGGTCGACGAAGGTGCGACACTCGTCGACGTGACGACCGACAAGGTCGACGTCGAGGTGCCGGCGCCGGTCGCCGGCGTCGTCCGGACGCTGCGCGCAAAGGAGGGCGAGACCGTCGCCGTCGGCGCCATCTTGGCCGAGATCGACCAGGCGGCGGAAAAACCTCCGCTTCTCAAAGGGGATGCAAAACCGCCGGAGTCTGGGCCGCCTGCGCAGGCAGCGAAGGGGCCGGCGCCGCGTAGCCTCGAGCGCCCGCTTTCGCGCGCGACCGGGAACGGTGCTCCGGCCGCGACGCCGCAGGCGCGCCGGTTGGCGGAGCGTTCTCGCGTCGCGCTCTCTTCGATTCACGGTTCGGGACCGAACGGGCTCATCGTGCGCGGCGACGTCGCGCGCGCCGCCGGTACTTCGAATGGGGCTGCCGGCGCTCAGGCGGCGCCGCCGTTACCGGCAGTCCCAAGCGATGCGCGTGTCACCGCTTTGAAGGGCGCCGCCGGTGCGCTCGTCGGCTACATGGAGCAAAGCCTCACCGTACCGACCGCGACGAGCATGCGCACGATCGGCGTTTCAACGCTCGAGTCGCGGCGTGCTGAACTCAATGCGGCGCTACGGGCGGCCGGCCATCCGCAAAAGATCTCGTTCACGCATCTCATTGCCTTCGCGCTCGTGCAGGCTGCGAAAGACGTTACGGCGATCGTGGCGGCATTCCGCCGTGACAACGGAACGCCCGTGCGCGTGGAGGCCGGCATCAATCTCGGTATTGCGGTCGACGTGCAACGCAAGGACGGAACGCGAACGCTGGTCGTTCCCGTCATCAAGCATGCCGACGCGCTCGCGTTTGGGGCTTTTTACGAACGCTATCAGGATCTCGTGGCCCGCGCGCGCGATGGCGCGCTCGTGGCGGACGATCTCACCGGTGCATCGTTTACACTGACCAATCCCGGTGGAATCGGCACGGCGGCCTCAGTGCCGCGTCTGCTCGCCGGGCAGGGTGCGATCATCGCCGCCGGCGCGATTGGGTATCCCCCGGGTTTCGCTCATGCGAACGATGCCGCGCTGCAGCAACTTGGCATCGAGAAAGTCATGACGCTGACGAGCACCTATGATCACCGCGTCATTCAAGGTGCGCAATCGGGCGAGTATCTTCGGCGCGTCGAAGAGTTGCTGGACGGCGCCGACCAGTTCTACGCCGACATCTTCGCCAGTTTCGGATTGACTGCGCCGTCTTTGGAACGGCAGGCGCAAAAGACCACGGCGGTCGTCGAGGCGGCACCCGCCACCACCCGCGAGCCCATCGTCTACAGCGACGAAATGCTGCGCGCCGTCGCTGCCGGAATGGCGATCGTCTCTTCGTATCGCCGTCATGGACATCTGGCGGCCAAACTGGATCCGCTCGGCCGGATGCCCAGCGGCGACCCTGCGCTCGAAGCCGAGACGTACGGGCTCACACCGGCGATGATGGCCGCCGTGCCGGCATCGGTGTTGCGCACGAAACTCTCCGGCGACACGCTCGCCGACATCCTGCCGAAGTTGCGTGAGACGTACAGCTCGACGATCGCCTACGAAGTCGAACACATCGCCAATATCGAGCAGCGTGAGTGGCTGCGCGAGTACCTCGAGTCGGGAGCGCATCGTGTAGCACTGGGACCGGCGCGGGCGCAGAGCGTTCTGGAGCGACTCTCCAAGGTCGAAGCGATGGAGCGCTTCCTGCGCAAAGCCTATATCGGACAAAAAACGTTTTCGATCGAAGGCCTCGACGTGATGATTCCGATGTTGGAGGAGATCATCACGGAACTTGCCGACGACGGCATCGACGTTGCCGTGATCGGGATGGCCCATCGCGGCCGGCTCAGCACCATCGCGCATGTCGTCAACCGTCCCTACGAGGAGATCCTCTCCGAGTTCGAAGCTGCAGATCTGCGTGGCCTCGGTGACGACAGCGACGTAACGGGCGACGTCAAATACCATCAGGGCGCCGAGGGGACCTACGATACGTATCACGGCGCGAGCATCCGCGTGTCGCTGGCGAACAATCCGAGTCATCTCGAAGCGGTCGACGGTGTGGTCGAAGGCCGCACGCGCGCGCTGCAAACCTCGCATGCCAGCCCCGTTGCGACGATCGAACGCCGCAAGGCCGCCCCAATACTGATCCACGGCGACGCGGCGTTTTCCGCACAAGGCGTCGTCGCGGAGGTCCTGAACCTGCAGGACCTCGAGGGCTACGCGACCGGCGGCACGCTCCATATCATCGCGAATAACCAAGTTGGCTTCACGACGGATCCCGCCGAAGCGCGCTCCACGCGCTATGCGAGCGATTTGGCGAAAGGGTTCGATGTTCCGATCGTCCATGTCAATGCTGACGACGTCGAAGCCTGCATGTCCGCCGCGCGTCTCGTGATGGATTTTCGGCGGCGCTTCTCACACGATATCATCATCGATCTCATCGGATACCGTCGCTTTGGGCACAACGAGACGGATGAACCGGCGTACACGCAACCTCAGATGTACGAGCGCATCAAGACCCATCCGACGGTTCGTGAGCTCTACGCGCAAAAACTGATCGCACAGGGCGTCACGACCAAAGAGGCAGCCGCCTCGCTGTCGGCGGCTGCCAGTGACCGCGTCACCGAAGCGCAGCGCAACGTCCGCCGTGGAAAGCTAGCGGCGCTCGTTGGACCGGTGCGCGCGTCGGCGCCGAACGCGGCGCAGACGCTGGCTGTCGATACGCGCGTCCCATCCAGCCGCCTCTTGCAGTGGAACGACGAGCTCATGGCCGTTCCGGACGGGTTCACGATCCATCCAAAACTGCTGCGTCAAATCGAACGGCGCAGAGCGAGTTTCGCGACGGATGGCGAAGCCGACTGGGGTTTGGCGGAGGCACTCGCGTTTGCCTCACTCGTGAGCGACCGCACGCCGGTTCGGCTCACCGGACAAGATACCGAGCGCGGAACGTTCAGTCACCGTCATTTGGTGTTGCACGATCCCAGGACGAGCGCGAGATACGTGCCGCTTCAACATCTCGGCGGACAGCAGGCCTCCTTCGAAATCTATAACAGCCCGCTTTCGGAGTATGCCTGCATGGCGTTCGAATACGGGTACAGCGTTCAGGCTTCCAATGCGCTGGTGCTGTGGGAAGCGCAGTTCGGCGATTTCATGAACGGCGGCCAGATCGTGATCGATCAGTTCATCGCCGCCGGCAATGCGAAATGGGGTGAAACCTCGCGGCTCGTGCTGCTGCTGCCCCACGGGTACGAAGGCGCCGGGCCGGAGCACTCCAGCGCGCGGATCGAACGATTCCTTCAACTCTCTGCTGAGGGAAACGTGCTGGTGGCGAACTGCTCGACGGCTGCACAGTACTTTCACCTTCTGCGGGTTCAAGCACTCGGCTCACATCCGCAGCCGCTCGTCGTCTTCACGCCGAAGAGCTTGCTGCGCCTACGCGCTTCGTACGCGCGCTCGCACGATCTCGTCGACGGGCGCTTCGCGACCGTGATCGACGACGCGCGTTTTTCCGAGCGGCCAGAGGCCGTCGAACGCGTCCTGCTGTGTTCCGGAAAGATGTATTTTGATTTGATTGCGCACGAACGCCACGCCGAGATGAAAAAGAGCGCGATCGTTCGGCTGGAGCTGCTTTCCCCGCTCCCCGTCGACGACATCATCGCCACGCTCACGCGTTATCCGAACCTCAAACGCGTCATCTGGGTTCAGGAAGAGCCACAGAACATGGGTGCGCGTGCGCACGTTCGGCGCCGTATCGTCAAGCGGCTGCCCCATGGCGTTTCCGACGTGGAATATATCGGCCGTCCGTATCGCGCCAGCCCCAGCGAAGGGTACGGTCGCGCGCATGAAGTGGAACAGGAGCGCATCATCGCGGAAGCGCTCCGGGAAACGTAGCGTCACCCTCGAGCGGAGGAATCATGGAACGCCGTATCACCTTTGACGACGGCGCGACCACGGCGCTCGAGTCGTGGGGCAGCACTGGACCAAGTATTCTGTGCATACACGGCATCACGAGCTCACGCAAGTCGTGGGCGCACCTCGCGACGCGTCTTGCGTTGGCGTATCGGGTGTGGGCGTACGATCAGCGTGGTCATGGGGATGCGGCGCGAACGCACGGACCTATGACGCACGAGCGAAGCGTCCGCGATCTGGCGACGATCGTCCAAGAGATCGGCGAACCGGTCGAGGCGCTGATCGGCCATTCTTGGGGCGGTGTGATCGCGCTACTCGGTGGATTGCAGCGGCTCGGTGAACGCGTCATTGCCATCGATCCGATGGTGCACCAGGTGCAACCGTGGAAGGAAGACTTCGTCGACGACGTTGCGGCGGATCTGGAGCTCGATCCCGTGGCACGGGAACGTGAATACCTGCACCGGTATGCGTCGTGGGGCGAACTCGAGGTCGCCGGAAAGATTCACGCGGTTCGCGACATGTCTCTCGAGTCGATCGAACGTCTTGGGAGGGACAACCAGGCCGATCAGGGCGGGTGGGATCTTCGGGACCGCATCACGGACTATCCCATCCCACTGCTCGCGCTCCTCGCTGGCCAAGATTCGGTGGTCACCGATGAGGACAAGCGTTGGCTCGACGAGCACCTGGGCCCGAACGCTCGCATCGTGACGTTTGACGACGACGGGCATAACCTGCACCGCACCAATTTCGATCGCTTCGTCGAAGACGTGAACGCCTTTTTGGCGACGTCCTAGTCGAATCTTCGGCGCGATGACGATTCGACGCGCCGGTGCCAGCGACAGAATCGACGTCGAATCGATCGTAAACGAATACAACGCGGCGATCGGCGTGATCGTTCGTGATGATCCCGAAGCGTTGCGTCGCTACTGGGAGGGCCCCGGCGCGTTCTGGGTCGCCTTGGATGGGCTCGAACCAATCGGTTGCGTAGCGCTGCGACCGCTGACCGCGGTCGCTGGAAACGCCTGCGAGGTCAAACGCCTCTACGTTCGGCCTTCCCACCGCGGGCGCAACGTCGCGGACGCTCTGATGGACACGCTCGAAGACTATGCGCGCAGGATCGGATACGATGCCATCTATTTGGACACGTATGACGACCTGGCGGCGGCGATTCGGCTGTACGAACGGCGCGGTTACGAGCGCATCGAGCGCTACAACGAAAACCCGCAAGCGACCGTTTTCATGCGCCTCCAGCTGTGAGGCAGCAACACCGGGGCGCGGTCGCGGCGCGGCGGTTTTTTATGGTTTGCGGCAAAGGACGTGCAGCAAAGTCGCCGTGACGCGCATCGTCTGGAGGCGCGGATGCTCGCGAATTTGTTCGTCGCTCGGTGACGGCTCCGCGATGCGCTCGATACGAAAGCCGGTATCGAGAACGCCGTTCAGACAGTCGGCGAGCGTTCGATGAAACACGGGGACGCGAAAGGGGGGATAGCGACTCCGTTCGGCCTCGGGCGCGGCGGTGAACGTCCATTCCTCGATGAACTCCGCGCGTTCGAAGTAGCGGCTCAGCGTGACCGCGGTCACGCGCCCATCCGCATCGACCGTGAGTCTGCGATCGGGCGGAAAGAAGCAGGGATGAATGATCGAGAACTGCAGGAAACCGCCCGGTGCGATGACGCGCTGCGCTTCCTGGAGCGCGCCTCGGTAGTCGGCGACGTCCATCAACGACATGAACGCGGTCGCAAAGGCGAACTGCCCGTCGCGAAACGGCAAGCCTTGCGCAGGTGCGACGAGATACGTAATCCCTAGCGGTTCGCGCTGCTCTTCGGCGGTCGCGTGCGCGATGAACGTCGGCGAAATGTCGATCCCCGTCATCCGGGCGCCCAGGCGAGCGATCGTCCGCGTATTGGCTCCCTCCCCACACCCGATGTCGATGCCGGCGAGGCCGTTCACCGGTGGAAGCAGTTCGAGAAAGGCCGGCGTATTGACGACGTCCCGCCACACGTCGTAGCCCGCACGAGCGAGTGCCGTCCACGCCGGCGCGTTGGCTTCCCAATGTGCGGCGACGTGCTCGTCATTCATTGACAGCGTTTCGCGCAGTCGTTTTCTGCTACGCGGCGACGGTTTGCCGTTCGAAGGTTTCTTTCCAGAGGTCCCGTACCGGTGGCGCGGCGCGCGGCGGCAGCACGCTGAGCCCGGCTAGCGCAAGCGTACCGAGCGTCGGCATCAACGCAGGGCGCAGCAGACGCGGGTCGACCTTGGCCATGACGCGCCGGTTCTCGGCGAGCGCCGCCTGCAGAAATCGTACCGGCGTCACGTCGGCAAAGACTTCGGCGAAGCGGCCCTCGAGTTTGGGCATCGGCGTCTTCGGAGCGTCGCCGACGGTGCCGAGCGCAGCCTTCGCGTGGTACTTCAGCGCCTCGATGGTGCGTCGCACGGGCGCGTCGCGGCCGGCGCGAGTCTCCTCATAGCGCCACCAGTTCGTGAAGAACACGACGTGACGCGCCTCTTCGAACAGCAATTGCTCGAAGATTCCGAGTAGGGCGCTGGGGAAGATCTCCTTTTCGCGTGCGAGTGAAAATGCTCCAAAACCGATGAAGACGTCGGTGCATTCGCCGAACCCAAAGACGTAGAAGTCCTCCCGTGTTGCGCGCGGCTCACCAACCGGCAGCGCGGGAGCCTCCACACCATAGAACGACAGGACGTGCGACATCAAACGCTCGTGGCGGTACTCCTCGACCGCTTGGACGTTGATCGCCTCTTTGATCAGCGGATCGTCGATCGTGTGAGCAAACAGCTCCACCATCCGCGCGGAGCGGGCCTCAATCGATTCCGCGTAACTCCAAAATGGGAAAGCACGCAGAAGCGCGAGCGTTTCGCCGTCAAGAGACGGCCACGGCAGCCTCTCCGGGTCAAAGGATACGTGCGTCTCGATGAACTGACGGCAAAAAAGATCGCGATGTTCCGGCGTCCCAAGTTTCATGAACACGCCTTCGCTGCGAGAGGCACACAGAATCCTCCCGTCACGATGCGGAATCGCCCCTCGGCGCAACGCCGGCGCGCACGAACCGCCGTCCGAGTTCGTGCGGCTCGGCTGACACCGCCCGCGGGGTTATGCTACGACGTACGATTTGCCGCCTGCGCGAGCAAGCGCTTCGGCGATCATCTCCTCTTGCACCAGCGGGCTCTCCCAGCGGTGTTGCGCCGCCGGCGAGAGCTGGTCGATCGGGTCAAAGTACATGAAAAATTGCCCCGGCTTCACGCTCGGCGCGCTGTAGACGGCGATGCCGTTCTCTCGATCGTAATATTCATATGAATGGACGTCTCGTTTGCCGCCGCCGCCGGGAGCGTCGCAGATGAACAGCGGCGTGTTGAAACCGGCCGTGGAGCCGCGGACGAACTTTTCGATGTCGCACGCAGTCTGAACCGTCGTGCGCAGGTCCTCGACGCCTCTGACCATGTCGTGCATGTAGACGTAGTACGGGTGCACGTTGATGTAGGAGAGTCGTTGAGTCAATAGTTGCATCACCTCCGGCGTGTCGTTGACGCCGCGGATGAGAACAGACTGATTGCGAACGACGATGCCGCGCTCGAACAGCACCCGAATCGCGTTTTCTGTGATCCACGTGATCTCGTTCGGCGAGTTGAAGTGCGTGTGCAGCACGACGTCCTTGCCCAGGGTGCGACCGCGCTCCACGACGTGCGTTAGGGCATCGACCCAGTCGTGATCCGTCAAAATCTTCATCGGCATGATCGCCGGCCCTTTGGTTGCGAACCTCATCCGCTTGATGTGCGGAATATCTAAGAGCGCATCCCCGATCAACCGGAGATTCTTCGCCGGGAGTTGGTACGTGTCGCCACCGGAGATGACGACATCTTCCAATTCGGGCCGCGATGCCAGATAATCGAAGGCTGCTTGCCATTCGCGCGGCGTCTTCGCAAGCGCGACCTTGTCGACGGTGTCCGTGTCGAGTCCGATCGCATACTAGCGCGTGCAGAAACGGCAGTAGACGGGACAGGTCGAGAGCGGCAGGAACAGCGCTTTGTCGAAATACCGGTGCGTCAATCCCGGCACCGGAGAGTCATCGAGCTCGTGGAGCGAATCGAGCGTGAGCCGGGGATGGTCGCGCAAGAGCTTTGAGCCGACGGGAATGAATTGCGTGCGAATCGGATCGCTGTACGGCTTGTTCCAGTCGATCGCGGCGATCGCGTAGGGCGAGACGCGCACCGACATCGGGGCTCGGTGGAAGCCGTCACGCGCGTCGGCGATAAACGATGGATCGGCCAGGTCTTTGATGGTTTCGAGCAGCTCGTCCGCCGTTTTCACCGAGTGGCGGGCTTGCCACAGATGGTCGAGAAACGTCGCTTCGTCGACGTCGCGGTAGGCGGGCACCGCGCGCCAAAATTCGCCTTGGCGGAGATTTCGGTGCTCCAGCGTCGCCGGATCGACCGGCGGCTTGTGCCGGCGGGACGGTCCTCCAGCCTTGATGACGTGGCTTTCGGTTGGTGCGTCAATCATGACGTGATGCTCCGTGTGGCGTGGCGCCGAAGTGTTCCTCGAAGTAGCGCATGAGCGGCGGATGATCGCGCAGCGTCTGCAACGCGATGTCGGCATGGCCGTTCGCATAGCCGTTGCCGACGATCATCGTGACATCTTTCCCGACGCCCTCCGCGCCGAGCGCGGCTGCGGTAAACGACGTGCTCATCGAAAAGAAATAGACCGTACCGCCATCGCGCGTCGAAAGGATCGAAGCAAGTTCCGTGCCGGGAACGTTTACGCAGTTCACCGTCAAATCGGCGAGTTCTGGGGCGAGCTCCGCGAGCGTTTCCACAACGCGCAGCGCGTCGCGCGCATCGACCTCGGCGATGTCGTCGACGTAGCGTTGCCTCAACAGAAGCTCGACGCCCGCCGCGGAGCGATGAGGGACGATACCGATGACGCGACCGCTCGCGCCGGTCCGTTCCCGAGCAACGGCGCAGGCGAGCACGCCCGACTTGCCGGCGGCGCCAAGCACCACGACGGTGTTGCCTGGTTGTGCGAGGCGGCGTACCTGTGCCGGAGCGCCCGCGACGTCGAGAACGGCGAGCGCAACGTCGGTGGGGATGTCGTCGGGAAGCTTCGCGTACACTCCGCTGGCGAACAGAATCGCGCTGCCCGTAACCCAAACGCGTCCCGTCGCGACGTCGATGTGATGAATCGCGTCGAGCGATAGCGGCGTCAGCGACAACGACACCAGCGAAGCCACGGGGTCGCCCACCCGGACGTTCACATCACCGGCCAGGTCGCGACCGATTTCCGCGATGCGGCCGACGAACATCCCGCCGCTTCCGGTGACGGCGTTGTGCTGCTTGCCGCGTTCGCGAACCGTGGCAAGGATGTGTTCGGCGATTTGTCTCGGATCGAAAGCGCACACTTCTGCGATTTGGCGGAAGGAGGCCGAGTCGATATTCAACGCGTCGACGTGGCAGCGAATTTCGTTCTCGAAGGCGACGGGGGTTGCGTCGAGCTTCCAGGCTGCTTGCGGTAACGTTCCGGGCGGCTCGATGACGCGATGCGTCCCGAAGCGGCAGAGCTGCGGCTGCATCACCGTCACGGAACTGCGCGCAGACGCGCCGGAGGCGCAACGGGGCCGACGAGTTCGTTCAGCGCGAGGCCGGTACGTTCGTAGACCGTCGAGAGAACGACCGTCGTCTTGGTGCGGCCCATTCCAGGAATCGCTTTGAGACGGCTCAGGAAGTCGTCGAGGTGGCGCGTCGAGCGCGTATAGACTTTCAGCACGAACGACTCCTCGCCGGCGACGCTATGGATTTCGCTCACTTCAGGAAGCGCGGCAATCGCTGCGGTAAACGCGTCGTAGTCGACTTCCGAGGTCGTGTACGCGCTGACGAACGCGACCAGCTCGATCCCGAGCCGGCGCGCAACCACGCGCGCGGAGTAGCCCTTGATGAAGCCGCGATGTTCGAGCCGCTTGACGCGGTCGTGTACCGCGGGCGGCTTGAGGCCGATCGCGCTCCCGAGTTCCGCGTACGTGGAGCGAGCGTTTTGTTGCAGCGCTCCCAGGAGGCGCAGGTCAAGTTCGTCGAGCTCCCCTTCCAGCATCATCTTCGTCGGCTTCTCCGCTCCTGCTTCCATTCGAGGGCCATAGCTTAGCACAGGCGCTTTATTCGGCGCAAGTGGACCTGAAGCAGCATATCATTCGCAATACTTGCCGATGGGCCACGAGAGTTCGTTGCGGAGGCTGGCCGGGGCGTGGCCGGAAGAAGTCCCCGATGCGACCGGTGCTGGCGGGGATGCTGATCGCCGTTTTGTGGGGCTGCTCCGGCTCCGGATCGACCTTTTTGACGGAACCGGCGGCCACGGTCCGCTTCGATTTGTCGGCGGACCCGACGACGCTGAACCCGCTCTTTGCGCACGCCGATGCTTCGGTCGTCGAGCAGCAGCTCGCGCATCTCGCCTTCGAGCCGTTTTTCGATCTGGACGCCCACGGCCGGCGGATCCCGGAGTTGCTGCAGCGCATACCGACGCCGCAAAACGGGGGGGTCTCGCGGGACGGCACCACCCTGGTCTATCACCTGCGACGCGGCGTCGTTTGGAGCGACGGAGTTGCGGTGACCGCGCGCGACGTGCTCTTCACCTTGCGGGCCATTCTCGACCCGGCCAATCCGGTTCAGTCCCGCGAAGGCTACGACCTCATCGACCGCGCCGAAGCGCTCGACCCGTGGACGGTGCGCATTCACTTGCGCCGTCCCTGGGCTCCGGCCGTCGCGACGTTTTTCTCCTATGGGACGGCGCCACAATTCGTATTACCTGAGCACGTCCTCTCGCACGAGCGGCCGTTGTCACGCGCGGCCTTCAATGCGGCGCCTTCCGTCGGAGACGGGCCCTTTCGCTTCGTCTCGTGGGAGCGCGGCGACCGGCTCGTCTATCGCGCAAACCCGCGTTACTGGCGCGGCGTGCCAAAGGTGCAACGGCTGGACATTCGGATCGTTCCTGACCCGACCACGAATTTGACCCTGCTTGAATCGGGAGCGATCGATTTCAATCTCATTGCGCCGGCCCAAGCGGCAGCGCTGATTCATACACCTGGTCTTTCATACGCCGTGGTGCCGACCGCGCTCATCGCCGGCATCGCGCTCAACGTCGCGCGCTCACCGCTTACGGATCCTGTGGTACGGCGCGCGATCGCCGAATCCATCGACCGCCGTGCCATCAGCGCAAAAATCACGCTTGGCCGCTATCCCGTTGCCGAATCGGACCGTCCACGGTTTTCCTGGGCGTACGATCCGTCGGTGAAAGAACCGCCGTTCGCACCGGAGCGCGCCGACCGAGATTTCGATGCGGCGGGTTGGCGCTGGGGCGCCGGAGCGACGAGAGAACGTCAAGGACGCCGACTCGCGCTGACCTACGTGCAATTTCCCGAGACGACGACTGGCGTGCGGGTTGCAACTTTCGTCCAGGCAGAATTGCGCCAGCGAGGCGTCGACGTGACCGTCAAGTCGATCAGCAATGCGCAACTGTTTCTGCCCGCCGCCGAAGGCGGTACCCTCGCGAGCGGGCGCTTCGATTTGGCATACGTCCCTTGGCAGATGGGCGCCGATCCCGACGATCGCTTTCTCTTGAGTTGCGAGGGCGGCGAGAAAAATTACATGCGGTACTGCAACGGCCGGGTGGAGCGTCTCGAGGAGCGCGCCGTCACCATGCCGTCACAGGTAACACGGCGTGACCTGTATCGCGCCATCGATGAAACCGTCGCGCGAGACGTCCCCGTCGTGTATCTCTTCAATCCGCAGTACGTATACGCGTACCGCACGCGGCTCCGCGGTTTTTTGCCGAACGCGTTCTCACCCACGTGGAACGCTTACGCTTGGTCGCTACACTAGCGCATCAGAAAAGCCGCGGGCCCCAGCCACCGAACGTGTCGCTTCCGAAGCGCAGCTCGAAATGGCGCACGAGTGGGGTGACGGTATCGCGCCGCACCGCCGGGATGCCAGATGGATGTTGGACTCTATTCTTCATAATTGTACTCAATGGACTCACCGATCTTTAAGAACCGCCAGCTGGCGCATTGGTTGCAGGGGTAATTAAGCGTCGTCGCGCTGACCCATAACGCCGGCAATGGCGTTCCCTCACGATCCTGTAGAGCGAAAAAATGTTACCGCGAAGGGAGGCCCTCTAGGGTACGTCCGTCCCTGCAAACGGTGCGGCCGGTGGCAATACCAGCAGCTCTCGAGCGCCCGCGCTGACCAGGCGCGCCGCAAACGAGCGACGCGAGAACAGGTGACGAGGACGACGCGGCGATTCCACCGCGAGAACGTCGAAGCGCTGCGCCAGCGCTAGGAGCCGTTGCGCAGAGTCCGCTCCCTGTTCGACCGTAAACGTTCCCTGCGCGCGCTGTGCTGCTGCGCTCAGCTCGTCGTGAACCGCCGGAGCGAGCGCGTCTGGTACGACCGTTGCAACGCGCAAGTCAACGTCGAGCCGTGACGCCAGCCGTCCCATCCGCTCGATCAAGTCGACGTCGCGCGCGCGTGGCGCGACGCCGAGCAAGATGCGGTTGAAGGGCAAGGCGCCACGGCGCCGTTTGAGCGCGTGGCCGACTTCGCGAATCGCCAGTTCGCGGAGGGCCGCCAAGTATTCCGTTCGGAAGAAATTGGCAAGCGCACGGTCGACGCGTTCCTGCGGATAAATTTTGCCTGCGCGTAGCCGTTCCCGCAACATCTGCGGCGTAACGTCGATGAAAACGATTTCGTCGGCTAAGCCGAGAACCGTATCCGGCAGCGTTTCACGGACCCGCGTTGCGGTCATGCGCGCCACCGCTTCTGTGGCGCCTTCCAGATGTTGTACGTTGAGCGTCGTCATAACGTCGATCCCGGCGCGCAACACCTCGATCACGTCCGCATACCGTTTCTCGTGCGGGTTTCCGGTTGCGTTGGTGTGCGCCAGCTCGTCGATCAGTACGACTTTCGGATGGCGGGCGATGAGACGAGCGACGTCGAGCTCGCCGTCTGGACGCCGCGGAATCGTCTCGATTCCTTCGGCCTTAGCGGCCGTCTCGGCGCGGCCGTGCGTCTCGATGAGCGCCGCCACAACGTCGACGCCGTCGTCTCGAAGTTGATGCGCGCGATCCAGCATCGCGTACGTCTTGCCGCTTCCGGCAACGGAGCCGACGAAGACGGTCAGCTTGCCATACCCGATGCGAAGCCGGTCTCCAGCGGCGTGCCCGTAGGGATGCCGAACGCCGTCCAAAGCGCGCGCGATCGGGGCACGCTGCGTGTCGGCGATGTACAGCATTCGGTCCAGCGGCCGCTTCAGCATCAAAAGCGCGAGGTTGCCATGGGGCACCGCGACGACGCTGGCCATCGCTTCGTTTAGCCGTCCACGACGGATTCCGCTCGGTGGAGCGATACGGTACGCGTCAGCTGCGAATGCGGCTTGTTCGAAGGCGTTGTGGTCAACGCCGTCCAGCCCCGCCGCTTCGACGGCAAGATCCAGCGCGTCGGCTAGTCCGGCGACGCGTTGCAAGAACGAGCTGGCATCGATGCCGGGCGTGACGATGGCAAGTGCCGTCGAGATCTTGCTGGGACTGAGTACGGGGATCGTCAGATTGTCGATGGTCCGAAGAAGCAACTCACGCAGCAGTGCCAGGTTCTGTGGCCGAAAGATGCCACTCGCTGCGCGTTCTACGTCCTCTTCCGCGACGATACGTCCGCTGCGCAGACGCGACTCTAAGACCTCGAACGAGACGTCCAGCGCGACGACGCTGTCACACGCTTTCAAGAACGACAGCGGAACGATCTCGCGGATGGGATAGCCGATGATTCGTTCGGCGGTCGGTGCCACCGTTTCGAGATGCTGGATGTTGAAAGCGCCCAGCACCGAGCGTCCAGCATGACGCAGTGCTAGTGCGTCTTGCCAGCGTTTCGCGTTCGCTGCTCCCGGAGGATTGGAGTGCGCCAGTTCGTCGAGGACGATCATCTCGGCATCGCCAGCGAGTGCCGCTTCCAGATCGAAATCTTCGCGCGTGCCGTGCTCGGTGACAAAGCGGCGCGGGGGAATGCGCGGCATCGCGGCGGCCAGTGCGTCGAGGTCGGGCCGTCCTTTCGTTTCGATCCAACCGATTGCGACTCGTCGTCCGGCGGCCGCTTCAAGCGCCGCGTCCGTTAGCAAGCGCCGCGTCTTGCCCGCGCCTGGCGCGCTGGCCAGGTACACGGTGAGTCGCGGCGCCAGCCCAAGCTCAGCGAGGAGGGCCTGCGCCGCGGGACGTTCAGCGCGCTGCACGGAACGGCGCTTTCGTGCGGTCGCGCTGGATTCCGGTCGTGGCCTTCGCGGCGCTCATTGGGTGCTTCGCGATCGATCTCGCGACGCCGCAGACGCTGGTCGTCGCCATTTTGTTCGACGTTCCGATCGTCATCGTTGCGCTCGCCGGCAGCCGCCGTTTGACGACGGGCATGGTCGTTCTGGCGCTCATCGCCGACATCGTTGCAGGCTACGCGAATGGGGTTGCCGAGGGCCGGCGCTGGGAAGCGATCGGCATCGGTGACCGTTTTCTTGCCGCGCTCTCCATCGTGCTCGTCGGCTATTTGAGCGTTGCGATTCAAGAGCAAGGTCAGCGTGCCGGCCGCGCTGCGGCCCAACAACAGCGTGCCCGCCGTGAAGCGGAACTGGCGGCTGCAGTGGATCGCATCCGCTCGACGTTATCGTTCGAACTGGTCGTCCGTGCGATCCTGAAAGAAGCGCCGCGAGTGCTACGGTCGATCACTGCCGAGTGGATGTCCGATCGCGGCACTGGGGAGTTTCTCTCGCTGCGGAGCGGAGGAGAGATCGTCGTTCACAGCGATAGCGCCTCAGCTGAAGCGACATCGTTGGTTCGGCGCGTTCTCGACAGCGGTCAAGCCGAAGTTTTCAGCGAGGACGACGCCTTCGGCAGACTCGTCGCCGGCCTCGTATCGGCTCGCGCGGCGGTCGCCATTCCGTTTCTCGATGCGGGAAGAACGTTCGGCGTCGTGTTGCTCGGTTTTGACGAACGGCCGAACGACGATGTAACGCTCGGGCTCGCAAGGGCGTATGGCCGAGCCGGAAGTGCGGCCCTTGCGCAGGCCGAGCTGTTCGGTGAACTGGCACGCCGCAACGAGACCTTAGCGGAGCGTGGCGCGGTGATCCGCGACCTCATCTACGCGCTTTCGCACGATCTGCGCACACCGCTTGCCGCGCTGGAGATGACGCTCGTTCAGGCAAAGGACGGAGCGTATGGTGAATTGCCGGCGCGTTATCGAGAAATCTTGGACGCGAGTATCCTAGCAACGAGCGACCTGCAAGAACTTGCCGAAACGCTGCTCCACGTCGCCCGCTTCGAATCCGGTGAACACTCCGGCGTTCGGGAACCGGTCGACGTTCGCGATTTGGTCGTCGAGATCGCAAGCGAATTCGAAGCACTTGCTCAGGCGCGCGGCGTCGCGCTCGGGTGGTCGGCGAACGGCGTTGCCGTCACGAACGGCGACCGCGGCGACCTGCGGCGCGCCATCCGGAACCTCGTCTCCAACGCGCTCACCAACACGCCCAGCGGCGGCCACGTCAACGTCGACGTTGGCGTGCAAGATGCCGCGGTGCAGTTGACCGTTTCAGACGACGGCTACGGCGTGCCGGCGGAAGTGCGAGGCGCGTTATTCCAGCGTTTCCAGAGCGCATCGACGGCGGGCGGCACGGGACTTGGACTGTATTTAGTGCGACGCGTTGCCGAAGACGCAGGTGGCCGCGTCGGCTATCGCGCCGACGAGCCTAGCGGTAGCATTTTTACGTTAACGCTTCCGCGCGCCGCCTCAAGTGCCTAGCACGATGGCTGAGACGAACGGTCTAGCCACTACCGTGGTGCTCGTCGAAGACCATGCCTTGACGCGCGCCGGACTTCGTACGGCATTGGCAGCGCAGGGCATCGCAGTGATCGGCGAGGCGGCCGATGGCGTCGCCGGAGCCGATATGATCATCGCGCAGCGGCCCGACGTGGCCGTCGTGGACTTAGGCCTTCCGGGAAAAGACGGCGTCGCGGTAACGCACGCCGTTAAGTCTTCCGGCACGCCGACGAAGATCGTTATCCTCACGATGCACGAATTGGAGGATGAAATCTTCGCTGCGCTGGGAGCAGGCGCCGATGCGTATTGCGTCAAGTCGTCGGACGCCTCGGTTGCCGTGGAGGCGGTACGCATTGCAGCCAGCGGCGGAGCGTTCTTCGATCCGCGCATCGCACACGTGGTACTGCGCCGCCTCGGCGGAAAAACTAGCGACTCGCAGAGTGCTTCGCCGCTCACGCCGCGCGAATTGGAAATACTGCGGCTCATCGCCGACGGTTTCGGCAACGGTGAAATCGCGCAGCGGCTCTATCTGGGCCTCGGAACGGTCAAGGGCCACGTTCGAGATATCCTGGAAAAACTCGCCGCTACGGACCGCACGCAGGCTGCGGTCACGGCGCTACGAAGGGGCTGGATCTAGCAGCGACCTCCAACCGGATGATCCTTTCGACGGATGGTCCAGCGTTTCGCGCGGCGCTAGCATAGTCGGGTATGGTCTGGAGAAGAGGTTCGTGATCGGGCTGGAGATCGGCCTGATCGCGCTGACGCTCGTGATGTTCGCGCTGTTCGATCTGTATGTCCGCGCCTGCGAGCGGATCTGAACGATGTTCGACCAGATCGTCGGCCTCGTGCTGTCGGTGCTGGCGCTCGTCTATCTCGGCTATGCGATGCTGCGCCCTGAGAAGTTTTGATGACGCCGCAAGGATGGCTGCAGGCGGCGGTGTTCCTGGCGATCGTCGTCGCGCTCACGAAACCACTTGGGCTGTACATGGCGCGGGTCTTTGCCGGCGAACGCACCTTCCTCAGTCCGCTGCTGGCTCCGGTGGAGCGCCTGTTGTTCCGCGTTTGCCGCGTCGATCCAGTGCGGGAGATGAGCGCGGCCAGTTATCTTTTCGCGACGCTGGCGTTCAGCGTCCTCGGACTGCTGTATCTCTACGTGCTCTTGCGTACGCAGAAATGGCTGCCGCTGAACCCGCAGGACTTCGATAACCTCACACCCGACAACGCCTGGAACGTCGCGGTCAGCTTCGCGACCAACACCAACTGGCAGTTCTATTCGGGCGAGAGCACGATGAGCTATCTCTCGCAGATGGCTGGGCTGACGTGGCACAATTTCGTTTCAGGCGCAGTCGGGATAGCGATCGCCATCGCGGTGATTCGCGGCGTTACCCGCACCGACCGCAAGACGGTTGGGAATTTTTGGGTCGATGTGACCCGGGCGCTGCTCTACGTGCTGCTCCCGATCAGCTTCATCGGGGCGCTCGTGCTGTGCTGGCAGGGCATGCCTCAGAACTTCAACCCGTATCGAGATGTGACGACCCTCGAAGGTGCTAAGCAAACCATCACCGGCGGTCCGATGGCCTCGCAGGAAGTCATCAAAGAGTTGGGCACGAACGGCGGCGGCTTCGTCAACGCCAACTCCGCCTCGCCGAACGAAAACCCAACGCCCTTCAGCAACTTGTTCGAAATGCTGCTCATCTTTGTCATCGGCGCGGCCTTGACGTACACGTACGGGCGGTTCGCGCGCGATCAGCGGCAGGGCTGGGCCCTCTTCGTCGCGATGGCGCTTCTCTTCGGTGCCGGGTATACGGTCGCGTACGCAGCCGAGGCGGCGGGAAACCCAATCGTGCACCATCTCGGCGTCGCCGGCGGTAACATGGAAGGCAAGGAATGCCGCTTCGGCGTCCCAGCTTCGTCGCTGTTTGCGGCAGTGACCACCGACACGTCGTGCGGCGCCGTCAATTCCGCGCACGATTCGTATACGCCGCTCGGTGGCCTCGTGCCACTGGCCAACATGCAACTCGGCGAGATCGCCTTCGGCGGCGTCGGCACCGGTCTTTACGGGATGATCCTGTTCGTCGTGCTGACCGTCTTCATCGCAGGCTTGATGGTCGGCCGTACTCCGGAATACTTAGGCAAGAAAATCGAGGCGCGCGAGGTGCAGTTGGCGATTCTCGGAGCCCTCGTGCTGCCGATTTTTGCGCTCGTGCCCGTGGCGATCTCGGTCCTGATTCCGGCGGGCACCGCAACCTTGGGCAACGGCGGAGTCCACGGTTTTTCCGAGTTACTTTACGGCTTCACCTCGACGACGGAAAACAACGGGAGCGCCTTCGGCGGCCTCGGCGGCAACCTCTACTTCAACGTCGTCATGGGCATCGTCATGCTCGCCGGACGATTCCTGTTCCTTATTCCGGCGCTCGCTCTCGCCGGTTCGCTCGCCGGCAAGAAAAGCGTCGCCGAAACGGTGGGAACCTTTACCACGTACTCGCCTATCTTCGTCGTCCTGCTGCTGGGTGTCATCGCCATCGTGGGTGCGTTGACGTTCTTCCCGGCGGACGCGCTCGGGCCGATCGTGGAGCATTTACAAATGCTGCAAGGAAAAGTGCAGTGACTCCCCAGCGGCGTCTCGAGCGCCGGCCCAAGGCGCGATCCCTTTTCGACCGTGAGATCATCCTGCGCGCCATCGCCGATTCGTTCGTCAAGCTGAATCCGCGCTGGCAGGCCCGCAATCCGGTGATGTTTACCGTGGAAGTCGGAGCGCTGGCGGTGCTGGTATTCTGGCTCCGCGACCTCTTCTTCGCGGGCGGACACAACGCGGGATTCGACTTTGCGATCTCTGCGTGGTTGTGGTTTACGGTGCTGTTTGCAAACTTTGCGGAAGCGGTTGCGGAAGGCCGCGGCAAGGCACAAGCGGATCACCTGCGCCGCACCAAGACCGAAACGTACGCGCGTCGGATGTCGGATGGCGGCGAAGAGCGCGTGAGCGCCGCGCTGTTGCGCAAGGGCGACCTCGTGCGCGTCGAGGCCGGCGAACTCATTCCGGGTGACAGCGACGTGACCCAAGGCGCGGCAATGGTCGATGAGTCTGCGATAACGGGAGAATCGGCACCGGTCATTCGCGAGGCCGGCGGTGATCGCAGTGCCGTAACGGGCGGAACGCGCGTCCTCTCCGACTCGATCGTCGTCCGCATCAGCTCGAATCCCGGCGACACGTTCCTAGACCGCATGATCGCGCTGGTCGAGGGCGCCAGGCGCCAGAAGACGCGAAACGAGATCGCGCTCTCGATCCTCTTGTCGGGATTAACGATCATCTTCGTCTTTGCGGTAGCCACGCTCAGCCCGTTTTCCATCTACGCCGGCACGATGCAAAGCGTCACGATTCTGATCGCCCTGTTCGTCTGTCTCATTCCGACGACCATCGGTGGCCTGCTGTCTGCCATCGGAATCGCCGGAATGGACCGCGTGCTGCAGCGCAACGTGCTCGCGATGAGCGGCCGTGCCGTGGAAGCGGCCGGCGACGTCGACACGCTCTTGCTCGACAAAACCGGAACGATCACGCTCGGCAACCGTCAGGCGACCGAAATCATCGCCGCTCCGGGCGTTTCGCAGGGTGAGGCCATGCGCGTGGCATTTTTGTCGTCGCTGCCGGATGAGACACCGGAAGGACGCTCGATCGTCACGCTGGCGCGGACGACGAACGGTGCTGACGGCGAACTTCCGGCAGGGGCGGCGTTCGTTCCGTTCAGCGCCTACACGCGCATGAGCGGACTCGACCTTCCCGGTGGCACCGCGATCCGCAAGGGTGCGCCGGACGCCGTGCGTGCCTGGGTGCGCGAGCGCGGAGGCGATGGGGCGGCGTCCGTCCTCGAGGGTGACGTGGAACGGATCGCGCGCGCCGGTGGAACGCCGCTGTTGCTCGCGCAGGACAGCCGCGTGCTTGGCGTGATCTACCTGAAGGATATCCTCAAACCCAAACAGCGAGAGCGTTTCGATCGCCTGCGGGCTATGGGCATCCGCACGGTGATGATCACCGGCGACAACGCGCTGACCGCGAGTGCCATCGCGCGCGAGGCGGGCGTGGATGATTTCCTCGCTCAGGCGCGCCCCGAGACGAAGATGCAGGTCATCGAACGCGAGCAAGCCGCGGGGAGGCTCATCGCGATGACGGGTGACGGCACCAACGATGCGCCGGCGCTGGCGCAAGCCGATGTCGGCGTCGCCATGAACTCCGGCACGCAGGCAGCGAAAGAGGCGGCCAACATGGTCGATCTCGATTCCGATCCAACGAAGTTGATCGAAATCGTCGAGATCGGCAAACAGCTGCTGATGACACGCGGAGCGCTGACCACGTTTTCCATCGCGAACGATGTTGCGAAGTACTTCGCCATCCTGCCGGCGATGTTCGCCATCGCCTATCCAGCCATGGATACGCTCAACATCATGCGGCTCACCACGCCGCAGAGCGCCATCCTTTCCGCGGTCATCTTCAACGCACTCATCATCGTCGCGCTGATTCCACTGGCACTGCGCGGAGTCGCGTATCGGCCACGTGGCGCGAACGCGGTGCTGCGTGACAACGTGCTGATCTATGGCGCCGGCGGCATCATCGTGCCCTTCATCGGCATCAAATTCATCGACGTGCTGCTCGCTGCGCTGCACTTGACGTAGGTTCTCATGCTCGAAACCGTACAAAGACCGCTGAGTGCGGGGACCGAACGTCCCGGGCAGACGCCGGCGCGACCGGATAGCACGTTGCACCACGTGCGGACCGCGGTGCTGTTTACCATCATCAGCCTCGTGGTGCTCGGACTGGTGTATCCGCTCGTGATTGCAGGTCTCGCCCAGGCGCTCTTCCCATCGCAGGCGAACGGCTCGTTCGTCAGCACCAACGGCAAAGTCGTCGGCTCCGATATCATCGGCCAGCTCTTCACCAAGCCGCGTTACTTTCACGGCCGTCCGTCGGCGGCAGGGAAAAACGGTTACGACCCGACGTCGACGAGTGCCACGAACCTTGGTCCCACGTCGAAGAAACTCATCGACGCGACGAAAGCGACGATCACCGCGCTGAAGAAAGAAAACCCGGACGCGACGGCACCGATTCCGATGGACCTCGTCACCTCCAGCGCGAGCGGGATCGATCCCGACATCAGCCCCGAGGGCGCGTACTATCAGGCAGCGCGCGTTGCAAAGGTCCGCGGCCTCGACGTGCGGCGGGTGCAGGCGCTCATTGCCGCGCACATCCACCCTCGTGAGTTGGGCTTTCTCGGCGAGCCGCACGTCAACGTGCTGGAGTTGAATATCGCCCTCGACGGGCTGCGGTAGGTAGGAAGACCTTCGTGAACCTGTTTGCGCGGTGGCTCGCCGCCGTTGCCTTCACCGGCTCGGCGTTTGCCCCGAGACTGTCAGAGGCGCAGCTGGCGCCGAGCAGCACGCCGTTACCAGTTCCCTCGCCGACGTCATCGCCGCCGAGCGGTCCGAGCGACCCGTGCACCAGCATGCTTGCGCTTGTGAACCGTCCGACGGTGGCGACGGGGTCGTGTGTCTTCAAGAACGGTCGCGGCGATATCGAAACCGGCTATGCGAACACGATTACCAGCGGCCTCGGCGGCGGTGCAACAGCGGCATATCCGCAAGCCTTCATTCGCGCCGGCACGCGGATTTCGAACGTCGAGATCGACATCACGCCGCCAAGCGTGTTACGCACCTCCGCCGGCGGGCTCCTCAGCGGTACCGCAGATGCCGCGTACGGCGCAAAATGGGAAATCGGCTACACGAGCAAGGCGATCGGCAGCCTCAGCGTCGCCGCAACGGTGCCGACCGGCGATTTGGCTTTCACGGCGGGCGGTTCGTCGTACATCGTCAACCTCAACGGCGCCTACACGCTGAACTCAGAGTTCAGCGTTTCCGGAACGCTCGGTTTCCAGAGCCTTGCCGCTCGCAGCACGACCGGTGCGGTAGAGCGCACCGGAGTGTTCATTCCGGCGTTCGTTGTGGTGGCCGCGCTGCCCGGCACCGCTCAGGTGTACGGGGAGGTGTCAAACGTCAGCCACATCGGCGTCGGACAACCTGGACGCACGCTCTACGATTTTGGGGTTCAAAAGCAGCTCGGCACGCACATCGTGATCGACCTCGAAACGGGCTTCGCACCGAATCCCGTCGCGGGCCAGAAGCTGCACTATATTGGCTTCGGCCTCTCCTACGGCACTCCCAACCCGTAAGGGCGAAGGGCCCGTCTTAGATGTCGGTGTCCATCATGAACTCGAAGGGACCGCTCGCCGGGATCGGCCGGAAGTTCTTCAAATCGATGCTGGCCGGATGGAGATCGACGTTCTGCACCAATGGGAACGTGGGACATTCTTCGGCGATGATGGCTTGCGCCTGACCCAGTAAGCGCGTCTGGAGCGTGCGGTCGAGCGTCTGCGTGGCCGCGTGCATCAAGCGCGTCGCTTCGGCGTTACGATAGCGGAGATCGTTCTGTCCATTCGGCGGGATACGGTCGGCGGCGTACAGGCCGACCATGTCCGTTGGTGCCGGCGTGTTGCCCCACGAGAAGGCGCAGACGTCGAACTTGCCGCTGTTCATGATGCCGCCGTCCTGAACCTGCGCGAAGTAGATGTTGGAGAGATAGGTCTTGCTGTCGAACGTGACGCCGATCTGACGCCACGTCGTGCGCACGAGTTCGATGATTTCGGACCATGCCGGGTCCCCGCTGAGGTAGGCGAAGTTGAAATGCAACCGCGTCCCGTTTTTCTGGCGCACGCCACCGGGGCCCATGTGCCATCCGGCGCGGTCCAAAAGTGCGCCGGCCGCTTGCAAGTTGAATGGATAGCGCTTCACGTTGGGGTTGTGGGCAAAGGAATCGGGCGAGACGACCGTCCAGTTTAGTTCACCGACGCCGTGCAAGGCCTTAGCGATGATCGTCTGACGGTCGATCGCGGTGTTCAGCGCCTGCCGTACCGCAATCTCGGAGAGCGCGGGGTGGTCACAGTTGCAGTCGAAATGCCGCCAATACTGCGAGCGCCGGCGGACGACCGTGACGCCGTTGATACCGCTGATTTGATTCAGATAGTTGGGATTCATCTGAATCCAGAGGTCCAGTTCATGGCTGCGTAGCTGTGTGATAAGCGTATCGGCATTCGTGATGATCCGATACTCGATGCGTTGGAGTTTGGGCTTCCCTTGCCAGTAGCGCGGGTTGGGAAGCAGAACGACGCGCTGCGCGCGCTCCCAGCGGTCGATCACGAATGGACCGATCCCGATCGGCTGGCTGTTGTACGGGCCTTTGTTCGGATCTTGACCTTTGACGATGTGCTCCGGAACGATGCACGGATTCGCCCCGCCGGTCGTAAAGAACGTCGGGAGAAACGCCGAGTAGAGTTCTTTCATATGGAAGATGGCGGTGCGATCGTCGGGCGTCTCGACGCGCGCGATCAGATTCCATCCTTCACGGCTGGTAACGTTCGTGTTCGGATTGAGGACGAGCGCGACGGAAAAAGCGACGTCGCGGGACGTAAATGGGGTTCCGTCCGACCACTGCGCCTTGCGCAACTTGAAGACAATGCGACGCCCATCCGGCGACAACAAACCATTCGCAACCGTCGGCACGGTCGTGCACAACTCGGGAACGGGATTGTAGTGCTCGTCGTACCGGAAAAGCCACGCCGCCCACAATTGCGCGAGCCAGGACGTCGACGCATGCGTCGTCACCACGGGATTGAGCCCAACGGGATCCTCGTTATCGGAATAACGCAAGACGTGCGGGATCGTCCACGGTTGCCTACCACCACCGGACGCTGACTCGGTCCCGACTTTCGTGCATGCCGGCAAGGCGGCAGCACCGGCAACGAGTTGCAGAGCGTGACGTCGATTCATGATGCCCCTCCGTCCTCTTCGGCTTCGTCCCGAAACTCTGGGGTCAGGCAGCAAACCTCCAGTTTGTTGCCGTCGGGGTCCTCAAAGAAAACTGCGTAATAACTGGGCGTATATTCGGGTACGAGCGACGGTCCCTCAATTGCGCCCGCACCGGCCACCTGGGCCGCTTTCGCAACGTCGTCGACGATCTCTCGCGTGTCTGCAAAGATTGCGATCCGGCCGAAGCCAGGAACCATGTCCGGCGCTTCCGTGAAGCCGAACCACTCCCATTCGCCTTCGGAAGCGTCCGGGTCGATCGTATATGTCGTGAAGGTTTGCCCGACCTCGCTCGCCATGCCGAGCGGCGCGAACAGCACATCGTAGAACGCTTTGGCCCGGTTGCGGTCCCGAACGCGCAGATCGACGTGCGAAAAAAGTCTCATGATCCTTTAGGCGCCGGAACGCATGACTTCACATGAAGCCAAGCAGCAAGGCTGCCATCACAGCGTTTTCACGGCAGAGTTGAGCGCGTCGACCGATTTCTTCGCGTCGCCGAAGAGCATGACGGTGTTGGGCTCCTCGTAGAGCGGGTTATCGATACCGGCAAAGCCTGGGTTCATCGAGCGCTTCAGGACGACCACATTGTGAGCTTTATCGACGTCCAGAATCGGCATACCAAAAATGGGACTCGCCGGGACGTTGCGCGCGGCGGGGTTCGTAACGTCGTTCGCGCCAATGACGAGCGCGACGTCGGTACGCGGAAACTCCGGATTGATATCGTCCATATCGAACAACTGGGGATACGGAACGTTTGCCTCCGCGAGCAGGACGTTCATGTGGCCCGGCATGCGGCCGGCGACTGGGTGGATCGCGTATTTGACCTCGACGCCTCGCTTTTCGAGACTGTCCGCAAGGTCGCGGACGCTATGCTGCGCCTGCGCGACCGCCATGCCGTATCCGGGTACCACGACGACCTGATTTGCGTACGCCAGCATCGTCGCGACGTCGTCCACCGACGCTGCCCGGACGTTGCCGCCTGACGAGTCAGGCGCCGCGGCGCCGCCTACAGCTTTGACCGCACCAAAGGCGCCGAAGAGGACGTTCGTGATGGACCGGTTCATCGCGCGGCTCATCAGGATCGTGAGCAACGTTCCGGAGGCGCCGACCAGCGCGCCGCTGATGATCAGGACGTTGTTCGAGAGGACGAACCCGGTCATCGCCGCTGCGAGCCCAGTGAACGAATTCAAGAGCGAAATGATGACCGGCATGTCTGCGCCGCCGATCGGAAGGACGAAAAGCACGCCGAGCAGCAGCGCTGCGGCCAGTCCAATGAAGTAGGTCGTCGTGGTATCGAGCGGGACGGCGCCCGGCGTGAGGTTTCCTATGACGAGGACCGCGGCGGCAAGTGCAACCAGCAGGATGATGGCGTTGACGAACTGCTGACCCGGGTAGGTAATGGGCCGCCCCGTCATCCACTCCTGAAGTTTCAAAAACGCGATGATGCTGCCCGCGAAGCTGATGGAGCCGATGATGCTCGAAAGCATGATCGTGAGCGCTTGATCGATAGGAAGTGGGCCGCCGCTCGAAATCAGCTGCAAGATTTCGGCGGTGGAGACGAGCGCCGCCGCTCCGCCTCCGGCGCCATTGAACAGGGCCACCATCTGCGGCATGGCGGTCATCTTGACGGCACGCGCGGAATAGACGCCGACGATCGCACCCACGACCAGCGGCGCAATGACGATCCACCACGTTCCCCAATACAGCACGACGCCCGTCGCCACGAGGGCGATCAGCATTCCGACCGCCGCGACACGATTGCCGAACCGCGCGGTCCGCGGACTCGAAAGATAGTGCAGGCCCAGAATGAAGCAGACGCCGGTCAGAAGGTAGGCGGCGTCGATCCAGGTTTGCGTCGCGCTGACGTCGCTCGTCACGGTTGTCGTGACCCGTCACGAACGGCGGCCGGAGGCGTCCGTGGTTTGAACATCTGGAGCATACGCTCCGTGACCACGAAACCACCGAAGACATTGAGCGTCGCGAGGAAGACCACGATCATCGAGAAGACGACGCCAAGCTTCGGATCGGCGATACCGGCAACCAGCATTGCGCCGACCAGCACGATGCCATGAATCGCGTTGGTCGCCGACATGAGCGGCGTGTGCAGCGTCGTTGGGACTTTCGAGATCACCTCGAAGCCGACGAAGACCGCCAGAACGAAAACGGTGAGTTCAGCGAGGAGATGCGCGCTCATGGTCGCGTCACGGCCGCTCCCGCGCATCCATGCGCTCCGCGGCACTTAGGCCCTCCGTGGCTCACGCTGCGGTCCCCGCGAGTGCCGCCAGCGTCGGCTCGTGCACGATTTCACCGTCGTGCGTCAGAGTGGTGCCGCGCGTGATGGGATCGTCGTAGTCGAAAGTCAGTTGTCCCTCCTTCAGCAGGTGTTGCAACAGCGCGAAGACATTGCGCGAGTAGAGCTGACTGGCGTGATACGGCATCGACGAAGGGAGATTCGTCGTGCCGATAATCGTCACGCCGTAGCGCACCACCACCGCGCCTGGCTCCGTGAGGGCGCAGTTTCCCCCCGTTTCGGCCGCGATGTCGACGATGACGCTGCCGGGCTTCATCGCCTTCACCGCTTCTTCGGTGATGAGCAGCGGTGCCCGCTTTCCTGGTACCGCTGCCGTGGTAACGACGACGTCCGAGGCACCGATGTGCTGCTCCATGAAAGCTCGTTGTTTGTCGGCATGCTCGGCGCTGAGCTCTTTCGCGTAACCTCCAACACCCTCCGCATCGATGCCGAGGTCCATCTCTAAGAAGGAAGCGCCGAGACTCTGGACCTGCTCTTTGACGACGGCGCGGGTATCGTAGCCGGAAACGACCGCTCCCAGTCTGCGCGCCGTCGCAATCGCTTGCAAACCGGCGACCCCTGCACCCAGCACGAGGACCTTGGCCGGCGCAATGGTCCCGGCAGCCGTCGTCAGCATCGGAAAGAAGCGAGGCAACGCGGCGGCACCGAGCAGCACCGCCTTGTATCCCGCGATGTTCGCCTGTGAGGACAAGACGTCCATACTTTGCGCTCGGGTGATGCGTGGAATCGCATCCATGCTGAGTGCGTTCAGCCGGCGTTGCGCGAGCCGTTCGACGTACGGCGCATCCCCGAGGGGTGCCAGCAGCGCCACGAGGACCGATCCTGGACGCAGCCTCTCCAGCTCCTCCGGGCTGGGGCGCTGAACCTTGATCACGACGTCGCTACGGTCGTAGAGCGACGCCACGTCGTCGGCCAGGCTTGCGCCGGCCGCTTCGTAGGCGGCATCCACAAACGATGCCGCATCTCCGGCGCCCCGCTGGACGAGGACCCCGACCCCGCTTTTCGTCAGCTTACTGACCGACTCGGGCACCAGCGCGACGCGCCGTTCGCCCGGCGCGGTCTCTGTGGGAATCCCGATCGTCATGCAGTCACTCCAAGGGCATGGGTAAGGCGCGTTTCTCTACACCCACAAAAGCGAGCGGTCCTCGCGCTGCGCGGGTACAATCTTCGTGCAAGGGGGCATTGCGAATGTCCCCTTGGAAAGCGATCGTATCCTTATCGTTCTTGTAGGAGTGAGCACATGAAGACCACCCTCCGCCGGATCGGTTTGCCGGCGCTCTTCCTCTCAGGCGCGCTCGTCGGCGGCACCCTCACGGGAATCGTCTCGGCCGCGCAGCCGCATATGCAGTCGGCGTTGAGCTACTTGTACGACGCCCGGCAGCAGCTGCAGGTCGCATTAGCGGATAAAGGCGGACACCGCGACCGTGCGATCAACCTCGTGAATTCCGCGATCTCGGAAGTCCGCTCCGGGATGGCATACGCGCGAATGCACTAGCGTTTTCAAGAAACCGGGTGAGAAGCCGGCGCGCTCCGCGCCGGCTTCTTCACACCCAAAGCTCGCTACGCGATCCGTACTGGGTTGCGCAGAACGCCAATGCCGCCGATTTCGACTTCCATAACATCGCCGCTCCGCAAAAACTCGGGAGGCGTGCGTGCAAAGCCGACGCCTTTGGGCGTCCCCGTCGCGATCACGTCGCCGGGCTCGAGCGTCAAACCTCGCGAAAGGCTGCTGAGCAGCGCCGCCACGCCGAAAATCATCTTGCTCGTGTTCGAGCGTTGCTTCGTAACGCCGTTGACGCGCAACGCGATATCGAGGCCACCGCCATCGCGCAATTCGTCGGCCGTCACGATACTGGGTCCGAGCGGACAGGTGTGGTCGAGACTTTTGCCCTTGAACCATTGACCGTGTTCACGTTGAAGATTCCGAGCCGTAACGTCGTTCACGCAGGTATAGCCGAAGACGGCCGAGAGCGCCTCGGCCTCCGAGAGATCGCGACAGCGGCGTCCGATCACGACACCGAGTTCCGCTTCCCAATCGTACTCCTGCGAGACGCGGGCAGAAAGTTGTAACACCTCGTCCGGTGCCGCGATCGCCGTTGGCGCTTTTGTAAAAAACGTCGGGACGGCCGGCAACGGCGCGCTCCTTTGATGGGCGCGCGCAACCTCGGCGGCGTGGTCCGCGTAGTTGCGTCCGACGCAAAAGATGTTCTTGTGAGGGCGGACCGGCGCATCGAACGTGACGCCATCGAGCGTCTGCGGATCCGCGATGACGAGCTGGGCGCGTTCCGCCGGCGTCAGCCTGAGGTACTCGATGAGCGTCGCGACGCCCTCGATGCGTCGCACGGTTCCTCCGCCGAGAATCGCCACAACGCTGCGGTCGTGATCCCGAACGGTGACGAAGCGCACGCCGAGTCCTAGATGGTTTCGTCGTCGTCGTCGGTTTGCGGTGCCGGAGCGGCGGATGGGTCGCGCCGCGTCAGATGCCACGATGCGCAGTAGCGGCACTGATATGTAAAGAGTTTTCCGGAAAGGCGCTGCATCGCAATGTTGGCGCGGGCCGCAGCTTCGCTGTCGTAGGCCGCTTTGGACGTGCAGCTACGTTCGACGTCGCGGTCGACGTAGTCGTCAAGGTCACCGCGATTGCGCAGCCACCAGTCCATCATGGCACGAAACCTCTAGTGCGTCGCGGAGGCGTCGGGCTTCGGCGAAGGGTGTTCCTTGGCGCGTTGCACGGCGCGCTCCCAGGCTGCCCGGTCTTCGCGCATTTTTTTCATATTTTGCTTCGCCATGTCGTCGACAGCGCCGATCGCATCGGGATTGACGCCGCCCGACTTGATCATCTCGACGGTGCGCCGGACGTCCCGGGAGTCGGGAGAATAGTCGTAGATGAGTTTATAGGTGCCCGGGATCGCCCGTCCATCTTCCGTTCTGATAAATACCTGTAAGGCGTTGCCGTAGCACATTGCGTTGAACGTGTCGTTGTTGGAACCGTGGCTGCCCGGGCCTCGCACGCGCGTGACTTGTCCCTTTTTGTTCGTCTCGACCACCAAGACGACGCGCAGTGGCTGCGTCGGTACCATTGGCGTCGGAACCACGTGCTTTTGGAGCGATTCCTTGAGATGCTTGTTGAACTGTTCGGCATTGAGGGTCGGAACCGGTACCGGGGTTGGCGCGGCGAACGCCCTCGAGCAGGCGAGCGCGAACAACAATACCGCGGCTGGGAGGAAGCGCTGCATCTTAATTTCGTGAGAGCGCAACGAAGGGCCGTCGGCACGACGCGCATGTGACCAAGACTTGATAGACCGCCGAGCGCTCGCGCGCTGAAGGAACACCCTCTCCGCCATTTCCGCAGTAACGGCACCGCGTCGTGGCCGGGTTCCCACGTTTCTCCTCCACCAGCCTCGCGTTCAGCCGCCGCCGCGCGGCCCCCTTCGCTCGCACGTCGCCGCGGGGACCGCTTTGCGGTCGCCGAGAACCGCTGCCGCAGTGAGAGTTCACGTCTTCGGCTGCATCGCGCTATCCCTGCTCCTCGCCTCGTGTAAGACTCCGACCCCACAGGCGACAACCGTCGCGGTGCAGGGCTCGACGAACGTGCAGGTGCGCGGCTCGAACGTGTATGCCGCCGATATCGGTGCGAGCGCTTCCTCGCAGGCCTACTATATCGTCTGCCGAGTCACGTTTACGAATACGCTCGGGCACGACGTCTCACCGCAAGCAAAAAACTTCGTGTTCTACGATGCACTTGGACAACCGTACGTCGGCGTCGATTCCGGCGCTTCGTGGTTCGTCGGCGTCAGCAACTACGCCGGCGTCGTAAAGCCGGACGCGAAGCAGGACTACACGATTGGTTTCCGGGTTCCGAGCCCAACGTCGGGCTCGGTCTACTACGCGCAGGACTGAGGGCGTGCGCCCCGTGTTCGACGATGGCGACGTTGGAACCGCCTCCACCACGTTTTGGGTTCGCTGAATGGCAAAAGAGAACGCTACGGTCCCCGCGCCCGGCACGGCAAAGCTCATGCTCCTCGATACCTACGGGCTCGTGTATCGTGCGTTCTTCGCATTACCGGTGTTGACGACAACGAAAAACGTCCCGATCAACGCGGCGTACGGATTCACGATGATGCTGACGAAAATCGTCGGCGACGAGAAGCCCACACACATCGTTGCATGCTTCGATAAGGGTTTGCCGCAGCAACGGATTGCGATGTACGCCGAGTACAAAGCGCAGCGGCAAGAAATGCCCGACGACCTGCGCTCGCAGTTCGGGCTCGTGCGCCGCATCTTGGCGGCGCATCGCATTCCGCTGGTCGAGATGGACGGCGAGGAGGCGGATGACCTCATCGCGACCCTGGCGCGCCGGGCCTCCGAGGCAGAACAGCAAACTCAAGTCGTTACGGGCGATCTCGATCTGCTCCAGGTCGTCGATGAGTCGACGACGGTGCTGATGACTCGTCGCGGCATCAGCGAGCTGGCCACCTACGACGTCGCGGCGGTCCTCGCCCGGTTTGATCTTCAGCCCAGCCAGCTCGCCGACTATAGGGGTCTGAAAGGCGATCCCTCCGATAATCTACCCGGCATCCCGGGCGTCGGAGAAAAGACGGCGTCGAAGCTCATCAAGAACGCGGGTTCGCTGGACGCGCTCTTGGCGAATCCGTCGCTTGCAGGTTCAGCGAAACTCGAACAGCTCGTGCGTCAGTACGGCGCTCAGGCGCGGATGTGCCGCGACGTCTCGATCGTGTCGCGCGATCTGCCGCTCGACGTCCCCTGGGATGCGGCCCGGTACGATCCGCAAGGCAACGCCGAAATTGCGACGCTTTACCACGAGCTCGAATTCAAGTCGCTGTTGGCACGGCTTCCCGTTCCGCAAAACGGTGCGGTCGTGACCGAGCCGACGGATGAGCCCGTGAGGGGGGACTACCGCTCGTTCGTCGCGTCGACCAGTTCGGATTTTGCGCAATTGGAACGCCTCTTGCGTGAGGCGGCCGGTGCGCCGCGCGTCGCACTTGCGATGGTCGAGGAAACGCTCGGCGTCTCCACCGCACCGCAATCGGGTTTTGCCTTCGATGCCGCCGCCCTTGCGCAGGATTCCATTGCGAAAGCGTTCGATGCGCTGATCGCACGAAGCGCGATCGCCGCGCACGATGCGAAAGGCTTGGCCTCGATGCTGCGCGCGCGCGGTCGAGAACTGGCGCCGCCCAGCGACGACACGATGGTCGCAGCCCATCTCCTCAACCCGGCTCGTACGTACGCGAATCTCGGCGACGCCGTCTCGGAGTTTCTGGCCCGCTCCCTGCCGCCGGAGGCCGCGGTACACGCCGATGCGGTCGTGCGTCTCGCCCCGGTGACGCGCGATCACCTCGCGCATCGCGGACAATCGTCGCTCTACGAGGACGTCGAAGTTCCGCTGGTTGGGATCCTTGCGGCGATGGAACACGCCGGCATCGCAGTCGATCCCGCGGAGTTGGCGGCCCTTTCCCGTGAAGTCGACGCCGCTGCGGTGCGCTTGCAGGACGAGATCTATGCACTCGCTGGGGAACCTTTCAACATCGGTTCCCCCCAGCAACTGGGACGCATCCTCTTCGAAAAACTGCAGCTGCCCTCGGGCGGACGAACCAAAACCGGTTGGGCTACCGGCGCGGAGGTCCTCACCGCGCTCGCGCGTCAGCACGAAATTTGTGCGAAGGTCCTCGAATTTCGCGAAGTCACCAAACTGAAGAACACCTATATCGACGTCATTCCGACGCTTTTGGGACCCGACGGCCGGCTGCACACGATCTTCAACCAGACCGCAACGGCGACGGGGCGGCTCTCTTCGACGAATCCCAACTTGCAAAACATCCCCGTACGCGGCGATCTGGGGCGGCGCATCAGGCGCGCGTTCGTCGCGGG
>JAFAXE010000171.1 GCA_019241305.1 Vulcanimicrobiota bacterium | reverse complement strand
CTTAGGCATTATCGCTTGGTTCTTGTCGCGCAAGTCTGACATTCGCCTGTGAAGGCATGAATGTGGAGCTCAGACGGACGACATTTCGTCTCGAGGACGTCCTGGTTTTTCCGTCCATGGAAAAACTGGACTCGACTTCTCCTCGCTCCTACATCCGTGTCTCCGCTCGTCGAAACGCCTCTCGACAAAACGTCGTCCCTCCTCGCCATTTCGATGGCGGTTCGCGAAACGTCAAACATCCGCGCCTTCACAACGCTTCGCAAGATGCGTAAGCGCGCAAGAGTGAAAGACTTGCCGTCGCTTGCACCGGTCATGTGAGTTCTTGTTCGACGAGGTCGCAGATGATGTGGCCCAGTGTGATGTGGACCTCTTGGACGATCGCGGAGTATCCGTTGGGGCCGATGAGGGCGATGTCGGCGAGCTCGGCAACGCGTCCACCGCCGTTCCCGGTGAAGGCGATGGTTGTAGCGCCGAGCCGCTTCGCCGTCTCTAAACCGAGCACGACGTTGCGCGACGTGCCGCTCGTCGTAATGCCGACGACGACGTCGCCAGGTTGCGCGAACGCTTCCACTTGGCGCGCGAACACGCGCTCGTAGCCGTAGTCGTTCGCAATCGCCGTCACCGCGGAGGAGTTGACGGAAAGCGCCTCCGACGGCAAGCCGCGCCGCTCTCGCAAGAAGCGTCCGCTGAACTCGGCGGCGAGGTGCTGCGCGTCCGCGGCGCTGCCCCCGTTACCCATCCACAACACTTTTCGGCCGCCGCGGAACGCCGTGATGAGCCTCGTCGCGATCTCTGTGACGACGCCCTCGTAGCGGTCGGGATCCAGCAAGCCGCGGCGGTCGCTCAGCATGTCACGAAACGTTCGCTTGGGCGGCGCCGTCACGGTTCGATCCAAAACATCTCCTCGCCAAGCGAAATCACTTGGCCGTTCTGCGGCAAGATTCGGGTCACCACGCCTGCGTAGTCGCTCGTAATTTCGTTCATCAACTTCATCGCCTCGAGGATGCACAGGGCTTGCCCGATCGAAACGCGGTCCCCAACCTCGACGAACGGCTCGGCACCGGGCGATGGGGAACGGTAAAAGACTCCGATGATCGGTGCGGTGACTTTCTTGACGTGAATCGAGGCTGCGCTTTCGCTTGGCGGAACCGCGGCCACGGGCGGGCTCTCGGCGCTCGTGGCGGGGATGCCGCTTTCCTCTCGTCGCACCAGTTCGTACGTGACCTCGCCGGCCCGCACGGTCAGCGCGTCGAGATCGTGCTCGCGCATGATTTCGATCAAGTCGTCGATGCGGCGCCGGTCGTCGGTCATACCGGTCGAGAATCCGGTTGGCTGCTCTCCGGCAGGTCGCGGTACCATGCCAGCACTTCGGTCGCCGTCGCTTCGAGCGATTCGCGTTGCTGCAGCGACGTTTGCACGCGCCGTTCCAGGTCGCGCAGGGCGATCCGATGCTCTGCCACTTCGTCTTCCCCGACGATCAAAGCAGCCCGGGCGCCCGTACGTTCCGCGCGTTTGAACTGTGCGCCGATCTTCGCATCCGCGTACTCCATCGTCACGGGAATCCCGTCGCTGATCCTTCGCAGCGTTGAAACCAGTGGGAATACCTGCGTGCGCGCTGCTTCCCCGAGTGCAATCGCGGCGATGCCGCCCGTGCGCTGCACCGGTTCTTTTCCGCTCGCATCGACAACCATGAGAAAGCGCTCGATCCCCAGACCAAACCCGACGCCCGGCGTCGCCGGACCGCCGAGCGTCGCCACCAAATCGTCGTAACGTCCCCCACCGCACACGCTGTTTTGTGACCCAAGGGCGCTGGAGACAAACTCGAATACCGTGCGCGTGTAGTAATCGAATCCTCGCACGACGCGCGGGTTGACGCGGTAGCGCAAGCCAGTAGCGTCCAGCAGCGTACGGACCCGCGCAAAGTGTTCGGCGCATGCATCGCACAGCATCGACTCGAAATGCGGAGCCGTCTCGATCAGCGCCTGATCCTCCGGTGCCTTACTATCGAGCAAGCGTAACGGATTGCGGTCGAGCCGGCGCTGGGAGTCTTCCGAGAGCGCGTTCCGGTGAGGACCGAAATGCCCCAGCAGCGCTTCGCGATAGCGGGGACGGCACTGCGCATCGCCGATACTGTTGAGCTCGAGCGTCGCCTCGACGGCATAGGCGCGGAGCAGTTCCGCGGCGATGTGCATGACTTCCACATCCGCCTCCGGGTCCGCGTAGCCGAAGCACTCGACGCCAAATTGATGCGGTTCCCGCAGCCGCCCCTTTTGTGGACGCTCGTAGCGATAAAACGGGCCGACGTAGTAGAGCCGCTGCGGTCCCTGCGCCAGCAAATGGTGCTCGAGAAGCGCCCGCACGACTGGAGCGGTGAACTCGGGCCGGAGCGTCAAGCTGCGTCCCGAGCGGTCGGTGAAGGTGTACATCTCCTTTTCGACCACATCGGTCGCCTCGCCGACGCCGCGCCGAAAGAGCTCCGTCGCTTCAAACGTCGGCGTGCGAATCTCGCCATAGCCAAAACGGCGCGCGATCGCGTGGATGCGCGACTCGAGCGCTTGCCAGCGAGCGCTCTCGGGGGGATAGAGGTCCGCCGTTCCCCGGGGGGCGGCGAGCTTTTCCATCCGTGCCCTCTTTAGCAGTCGTACGACGGAACGCCTCGACCCTGTTCATCGCGGCCGTCCTCGGCTGTAGCGGAACGGCGGTCGCACAGGCCGCACTCGCTTCGGCCGCCGGGCTGGTGCTGGAAGCCGCACCATTTGTCGTCGCGGCCACGCTGGGAAAACAGATTCTCCAAAGGATCGAGCGGAAGTCTCCTTCTGTCCCGCTTTCGCGCTGGACCACCGTCTTTTTTGGGCTTGCCGGCTGCGGATGTCTTGGCGCCGTTGGAGCACTCTCGCTCTCGAGCTTGGCGCTGACGTCGTATGCGTTTGGCCCTGCCGTCGCAGCGATCCGTTTGACGGGAGCGTTGGTCCTTGCGCTGCTTCCACTTGGACAGCGGGGTGACGACGATGCACACGAAAGCGCGCCGTTGGACGCACTGGCGGCGCTCGTTCCCTACGCGCTTTGCGGTTCCGTTGCGGCGCAGGCGTTGCTCGCACTCCAAAGTGCCTCACACCTATCACGAATCACCGCGTTCGTCGCGGGAGCCGTTGTGGGTCTGCTCTCGCCATGCGCTCTGGGTGCGCTCGCCGTCGCGGCGTCGCTTCGCGCAGCGGCACCATCGGCTGCCCTTGGCATTCTCGCAACCGCCGGCTTTATCGCGATGCGCGCGTTGCCGCTCATCCGCGTTGGTGGCAGCGCTTTACGCGGTAGCACGTTGTGGGCGGCGGCACTGTTTCTCGTTGCCGTCGTACTGGTTGCGGTGCGCGGCGGTGCGGGGCTCGTTCACCCGCGGCTCATCGCCCCAAGCATCGTCGCGGCGTCGTATCTGTTCGTTCATGCACTGGTCCGTCAGTGCCGCAGCGTGTCATTCTTTGCGCCATGCGCTATCGCCGTTGCACTCATCGTAGGATCTCCCGTCCCGCGCTACGACGGGGACGCAACCGCGCTCGACGCGGCGTTTGCGGGTCAGACAGTGCACTTCACCGGCGTCGTCCGGCGGCGCCAATCCCTGTGTTTGCTGATACGTTTTACGATCACGTGCTGCAGAGCGGACGCGACACCGCTGTCCCTCCGTCTCGACCATGATGTTGGCTTCCCCGACGGCGCGTGGGTCTCGGCCGACGGCGTTTTCGCCGAAAGTCCGTCGGGGCTCGTCCTTCGTACGACGCGAATCCGCGCAGTCGCGGCACCGGCCGATCCGTTTCTGTATCGCTGAACTGGGCGTCGCCGATGTGACGCGATGAGAGGGCCCTTGAGGATGCGACGACAACACGGCTGCGATTCTTGTGGGCTCTGGATTGCATTCCGCCGTTCTCGCGCTCTGTTGCCTCGTCACTGGACACGTTCAGGCGACGTCCGGGGCACCACTCGACGGCGCGGCGGTGACACTCGACGGTTCGCGCACATATCGGACGGCGACGGGTGCGGCGGGAACCTTCGTGCTGACCGTCCGGCCCGGGCGTTATCGTCTCACGGCTCGCGCCCCCGGCTTCGCTGCGCTGAGCGTCCCGGTCAACGCAAACCACGACGTTCAGGTTGCCGTTGCGCTCGAACCACTCGACGCCCCCACACTGCGCATCATCGGCCACGTCGAGGTTGACGGCCGGCTAACACCGCTCGCGAGCGCGATCCCGTCCGTCTCCATCACGCGTCCCGAGATGGAGCGTCTCGGCGAAGAACGCGTGGCGGACGCGCTCGAACTGGTGCCGAGCGCGACGTTTTCCCGCCCGGATGGAGGTCCCCAGAGCGCCGTATCGGTCGTCTCGCTGCGCGGTCCCGATCCGTCCGAATCGCTCGTCACCCTCGACGGTCAGGTGCTCAACGACGGCAACACCGGCGATCTCGACCTCTCCCGCTTTCCCGTCGCCGCCTTTTCTGCCATCGACGTCACCGAGGGCCTCGGACCGACGGATCTCAACGGAAGCAACACGTTCGGTGGTGCCGTCAACCTCGTCTCGCTGCGTCCGACGCAAACGGCACAGCAGTCGCTTTCGCTTTCCGCCGGTTCCTTCGGCACGACGGAAGCGTGGTATAACGCCACCGGCACGCATCGCCGGCTCAGCTACGCCTTCGCGGCGGACCAACAAAACCAGCACGGCTTCGTCGACCGGACCGTCCCGTTGTTTTCCACGATCGATCCCGCGTGTTCGCCTTGCGCAACGCACCTTGGGTCTGCAATCGCATCGCGCTTCGCCCTCGCAAACCTCGCCTGGTCGTTCTCGCAGCGCGCCGACGTAACGGCACGCCTTTTTCTGCTCGGCGACCGCCGCGATCAAAGCAGCGCCCAGAATGGCATCGACCGTAACGCCGCCGATGCCGGGTTGCCTCAGTACGGAAACTTCATCGGTCCGGGCGCACAAACGTTCGCGCAAACGGTGCGCGCGTATCAGCTCCGGGCCCGCGCGCCGCTCGGCGCCGGCGACCTCATCGCGGACATCTCCGACAGCGACAACAGCGTCGATGTTGCGGGCGGAACCGCTTCACCGTACGACGTGACGCATGCGGACCGGCGCGATCGCGGAGGACTGTGGTGGCAACGAACGTTCGAGAGAACCCAGTTCGCCGTCGGAGGATACACGCAATACGAGTCGCTCCAGTTCGGGGCGCCGCTGCCGCGGCTGGGGCAAACGATCGATGTGGCGTTCTTGCGCGGGAGCATCGCTACGCACAAGCTGCACCTGGATGCCGGCGGTTTCGCGTCGCGGTACACCAGCTTCGGGACGAACCTCGACGGACGACTCGGTGCCATCTATCTCGCCGACCCTACAACGTCGTTGCGGTTTTCCGTCGGGACCGGCTTTCGCGCACCGCTCCTGATCGAGCGATATCTGTTTCCATACTCGGAGCTGACGCTCGATGCGAACAAGGTCTTTGTCGGTCAGGGGAATCCATTCGAACGGCCCGAGCACGCCACCGAGTACGAACTCGGAGCCTCTCACGAATTCGCTCGGCGCGCTACTTTCGACGCGGCGCTGTATCGCACGAATCTGCGCGATCCGATCGAGGTCTTCTATCCGTTCGCCGCCGTTGCGGCGGGACGTTGCGCCAAAAACTCCGCGACGAAGCCTTTGCCGGAATGCGTTTCGTACACGAGCAACACCGGCAACGCGGTGTATCAGGGAGCGGAGTTGCGACTGCTCGACCGCATCGTGCCGGCACATCTCTTCGCGACGATCGCCTATGGGCTCAACGTTGCCTATCCGCGCAACCTCAGCGCGGCATTCTCCAACCCAACCTCCGGCGGCAATCTCGTAAACGACGCGCAGTTCCTCGGCATCCCGCTGCAACAAGCCTCGCTCGAATTCGACTGGACGAACGAGGGGTGGCACTCTGCTGCCTCCGCGGTGTGGCGCGGCAACAACAACGAGCTCCACCAGGGACCGTTCACCATGGTGAACGCGCTCGTCGGTAGGCAGTTTGGTCCGCACCTCGACGTCTCAGTTGCCGTAACGAATCTGACGAACGCGGTCGCCGGTCCGTTCACGCTTTTTGGCGGCGGCGTCCCCTATCGTGGCATCGTCGCGGAAACACCGGCCGGTGCGCCCGTGTACGGACCGCTTCCGACGAATGCGCTGTTCGTCGAACCCTTCGCTCTGCGGTTGATCGCGACGGCGCGTCAGTAAGCGTTAGAGCAGCGTGCGAACGAAGCGTGGCTCGACGTCCCCGATTTCGAGCAACCGGCGATCGAAGGCTGCGAGGTCGTAGCGGTCGCCGCTCTGCGCGTGCGCTCGCTGGATCGCATCGAGCCCGGCAAAGTACGTGGAGAGCTGATCGTGCGAGAGCTGGAGGCGGTGCCATTTGGTCAACGCTTCGGAACGTTCCTGAAACGCCTTGCCTTGCAAGAGTACAAAGCATTGCGCCTGCGTGAGCGAGCCGGCGTGGAACTCCGCATCGATGATCGCGTCCGCCTCTTCACGCAGGCGCCATTTCAACTGAAACAGCCGTAAGCGGGGATCATGGCCGCCATAGCCGGCGTCGAGCATCATCCCTTCGGTCCACACCGCCCACCCTTCGATGAAGGAGCCGTTGCCGAAGACGCGCCGCACGACACTCCGAAGCGTGTTGTTGTAGCGGAACTGCACGTAGTGGCCGGGAACCGCTTCGTGCATCGAGAGCATCTGCATCTCATAGTCGTTGTACTCGCGCAAGTACGACGCGACGCGCTGCGCCGACCACGACGCCGGAATCTCGTCGATGTAGTAATAGGATTCCGCAAGCGGCGTAAAGGTGCCGGCCGGATCCAGACTCGCCCCGGCAAAGCCCGCCATGAAGGCGGGGGTCGGCTTCACGTGCAGCGTGTTGGGACGCGGAAGCGGCACGACGGGATGCAGGGTCAGGAACCGCTCGAGCGACGCCACGTCGGCCTTCGCCGTTGCGAAGATCCGGTCGCGCGTTGGATGGTCGTCGGCCAGGCGATTCATCACTCGGCCGACGATGCGATTGACGAGCTCGTCGCCGCTGCCGGAGCGCGAGCGCGCCGGAAAGAACGTGCGGTCGAGAGGGAGCGCGAGGCGCAGCATTTCCTGACGCTGCGCCGCCATTGCGGCACGAGCACGTGAAACGAACGTCGCGCGCGGGACGTCGGTCCCGGCGGCAAGGACGAGTTCGCGGTCGAAAACGGCTGCACCAACACGCGCGCTGCCGTTGGACCGCCTCAGGAGCGGCCCTTGCAAAAAGTTCTGCAGACGGCGCAGGCTCGCGACCGCAGCGGGAAGCCGCGCAGCGATGCGGCGCTGGATTGGCGGCGAGGCCGCCGAGTCGTCGTGAGTCAGCGAGCCGTAGAGGTCGAGGTTGCCGGCGTTTTGTTCAATGGCAAACTCGGTCACCACGCGAGCCGGTCGCCGAAGATTCGCGATTGCGCCATCGACGAGCTTGGGGATGCCGAGCAAACGATTGGCGACATGACCGAAGCGAACGTCTGCGGGTGCATAGTGACGGCCGGTAAGCGCGTAGACCGCGTTCCCGATAGCGCTGACGTACAGGTCGGGGTTTGTGCTCCACGGATCGATGGTGCGCGCTTCGAAGAGCTCGAGCTCGATCGTGTCCAACAGCGCGGTGCGGTCGGCGCGGCCGTTCTCCGTCAGCGAGTCGGAAGCGAGTGCTGACAAACGCGTGCGCCAGGAACGCTGCCAGCGCATCCGTTCCTGCACACCTGACCCTGAATAGTCGGGAAGCACGTCGTCATACGCATGCACACCGATCGAATCGGCGAAGAGCGGATCGCGCGCTTCCAATTCTGCAAGGTACTGCCGCGACAGCGCTTGGAGTTGTGCATCGCCGCCGCCCGTTGAGGCGCCAAGCCGGGCGC
Organism: Vulcanimicrobiota bacterium; assembly: GCA_019241305.1. Lineage (GTDB taxonomy): Bacteria > Vulcanimicrobiota > Vulcanimicrobiia > Vulcanimicrobiales > Vulcanimicrobiaceae > JAFAXE01. Next base: position 790 of record JAFAXE010000171.1, on the reverse strand, counting down.
TCCCCATCGCGAGCAGCGTCAGCGTAAGCAGCGCTGCGATCGCGCGCGACACGCTAATTCCGAGGAGCCGGAGCGAGCGCGATTCCCGCGTTCTGAGAGCCGCGCCGAATGCCGTTCGTAAAGCTGTACGCGTACGCCGTCGCGGCCGGGTTCGCCGGATCATAAGCGTAGACGTCGATAGATGCGTTGGTAAAGTCGGCGCAGTATAGTTGCCGCAGATTGTGGGCGAACTTACACGGCACGGAATCGGCTTGCAACGGGAAGGTCGCAAACGGCGGCCCCGAATACGGTGCCTCGTAGACCGAGACGTTACGCGCGTCCTGATCCACGACCAGCAGGTTGCCTTTGGAATCGAACGTGACGCCTCCAGGAAAGCCGAGTGAGATGGGAAGCGGCTTCACGGGATTCTGACCGTGGGGAAACTCGATGACGTGGCCCTTGTTGTAGGGATCGCTATAGATGGCGAAAACGTTGTCGCGTGCGTCGATCGCTTCGTCGAACCACAAGAACGACGAAGAATCCGTCAACACCGTCTTCGGCGTCTTCGCTCCGGGCGCGTACACGTCGATGTTGCCGACGGCGTTGCTGCCGGCACCCATGATGTTCTCAACGTACACATTCCCTTGGGTGTCGAACGCGACCGCCGCCGGTTGACCATCCGTATCCGGAATAGCGAACAGCGCTTTTCCGCAGTTGGGCGCGAATTCGGTCGTCGTCCCGGTCTGCACGCCGCCCTGCGGAATCCAAACGTTCCCCGCTTTATCGACGCCGAGGCCATTGACGTAGGGTT
>JAFAXE010000042.1 GCA_019241305.1 Vulcanimicrobiota bacterium | reverse complement strand
CTCGGGATGACACGTTCTGCGGCCGGTCTGCATTTTCGCTCGGGATGACACGTTCTGCGGCCGCTCTGCATTTTCAACTCAGGATGACACGTTCTGCGGCGGTCTACATTTTTCGCTCGGGATGACACGTTCTGCGGCGGTCGGCTTTTTCGCTTAGGATGACACGTTCTGCGGCGATCGGCTTTTTCACGTCAGGATGACACGTTCTGCGGCGGTCGGATTTTTCGCTCAGGATGACACTGCTGGGGGCGTGCGGAGTTCTTCTTGACGCTGCTGCAGCTGCTGTAGCTCGGCGCGATACCGCTCGAGTTTTTCGCGTTCCCGGGCGACGACGTCGGGTTTTGCATTGGCGACGAACTTTTCGTTCCCCAACTTTTTCTCCCCACGTTCCACTTCCGCAGCGAGCCGTTCGATCTCGCGCGCGTAGCGTTCGCGCAGGACGGCGCTGTCTGCGCGAACCTCGACTGCGGCGAGGGCCGAAAGTGGGTCCGTCGCGCCGTTCTTCGAAGGTGCGTCGACCAGCGTCGCATTGGCGTGCAATGAGAGCAGCGCGCGCAAACCACCTTCGAGTTCCGCTGGCACTGTCAACGTGAGTTTTTCCGAGGGCGGCATCCCCAAGTGCGCCCGTACGTCACGGGTGCGCGATACCGTCTGCATCAACGCATCGTACTGCGCAGCAGCCTCCGCGTCGTAGGGAATCTCGTCGGCATCGGGCCACGACGCGGTCACGATCGTCGCCCCGTCGTGCGGAAGCGCCTGCCAGATCTCTTCGCTGATAAAAGGACTTATGGGATGCAACAGCCGCGCAGACGCGTTGAGCACGTACGAGAGCACCGCGGCGCGCGATACGGAAGGCGGCTTGGCTTTCGTCGCTTCAACATACCAGTCGCAGAACCGATACCAAATAAAGTCGATGAGCGCGTCCGCCGCCACGCCCATCTCGAAGCGGTCGAGAGCGCCGCTTACGCGATGGATCGCGTCGCGCAACTGAGCGAGGATCCACTTGTCGGCGATCGTGAGGGCGTCCGCGGGTGGCAGCGTGCCCGCCGAGGGCAGTCCCTCCTCGAGGCTGACCGTATACCGCAGCGCGTTCCACATCTTCGTGTTGAAGTCGCGGGCCTTTTCGCAGAAGCGTTCGTCGAAGTTGAGCTCCTGTGACTCGAGCCGCGTTTGGCGAAGAATGCCCAACCGGAACGCATCGGCACCGTACTTCCCTACGACCACCATCGGGTCGATCGTGTTGCCCACGCTCCTGCTCATCTTGCGGCCATGCTGGTCGAACACGACCGGCCTAATGAAGACCGTACGAAACGGAACATCGCCGAGGAACTTCAGTCCCATCATCACCATCCGCGCAACCCACAAGAAAATGATGTCGCGGCTTGTGATGAGCACTTGATTGGGATACCAGTGTTCGAGCTCCGGCGTTTTCTTGGGCCAGCCGAGAATCGAGAAGGGCCAGAGGCTGCTTGAGAACCACGTGTCCAGCGTGTCGGGGTCGCGGCGCAACTCCGTCGTGCCGTGCTCGCGCTCGCCAATCTGCAACGCTTCTTCTTGCGTTTCGGCGACGACCGGCGTGCCGTCCGGCGTGTACCATACCGGAAGTTGATGCCCCCACCAAATCTGGCGCGAAACGTTCCAGTCCTTGATGTTTTCGAGCCACGCTTCATACGTTCGGCCGAAGCGTTCCGGCACGAAGCGGACGCGGCCGTCGCGATAGGCGGCGAGTGCCGGCTCGGCGAGCGGCTTCATGCGAGCAAACCATTGCAGCGAGAGCAGCGGCTCGACGACGTCGCCAGTGCGTTCGCTCAGCGGGATAACGTGGCGGTACGGCTCGGTGCGAACGAGCGCTCCGAGCTTTTTCAAATCGGCGATCACGCGTTCGCGCGCTTCGAAACGATCCAGGCCGGCGTAAGCAGGGCCGGCTTCCGCGCTCATGCGCGCATCGAGCCCGATCACGCTCAGCATGGGCAATCCGTGCCGTTCGCCGATCTCGTTATCGAGCGGATCGTGCGCCGGCGTCACCTTGATCGCGCCGGTGCCGAAGTCACGCTTCACCGCTTCGTCGGCGATGATGGGGATCTGCCGGTTCAGCAGCGGCAGAACGACCTGCTTGCCAATCAGATGGGCGTACCGCTCGTCCTGAGGATGCACGGCGACTGCCGTGTCGCCCAACATCGTTTCGGGACGCGTGGTCGCGACCTCGATAGAAAAACTGCCATCCTCGCCCGGATAGCGCAGGTACCATAAAAAGCCGTCGCGCTCTTCGTCAACGACCTCCGCATCGGAGAGCGTCGACTGCGACGTCGGATCCCAATTGATGAGCCGCGTGCCGCGATAGATGAGACCCTCGCGGTAGAGGGCCACGAAAACTTTAACGACCGCCGCCGAGAGGCCGGCATCCATCGTAAAGCGTTCACGCTCCCAGTCCGGACCGAAGCCGAGACGGCGAAACTGCTGATTGATTTCACTGCCGACTTCAGCGCGCCAACGCCAGGCGTATTCGAGGTAGCGTTGGCGACCGATCTTTTCACGCGACGTACCTTCCGCGGAAAGGCGGCGCACCAGCACCGTCTCCGTTGCGATTGCCGCGTGGTCTTGTCCCGGAAGCCAGTCGGCGTTGTCGCCGAGCATCCGATGGTAGCGCGTGAGTACGTCCATCGGCGTATACGTGGAGCCGTGTCCGATGTGCGCGCGCGCCGTGATGTTCGGCGGCGGTATCGAGATGATGAACGGTGGGCGCGACGGATCGGGATCTTCGTGGAACACGCCCGCGGCTTCCCACTGCGCATAGCGGCGCGGCTCGATCTCTTGCGGATCGTACCGTGTTGGAAGCGCGCGGGCGTGCGACTCGTTCATCAGGCGGGCACGTGCGCGAACGCCTTACGCAAACGCAGGCTTAGGCCGATGAGCAGGATGCCGAACACGGCGGCGTACAGCGCGATGATCCATACCACCGCGAGCGCTCCGG
>JAFAXE010000136.1 GCA_019241305.1 Vulcanimicrobiota bacterium | reverse complement strand
GGAAGCGCAGATCATCAAGGACGCCGGCCTCTACGGCGCGGTCACGATCGCGACCAACATGGCCGGCCGCGGCGTCGACATCAAGCTCGGCGACGGTGTTCCCGACGCGGGCGGGCTGCACATCATCGGCACCGAGCGCCACGAGTCGCGCCGCATCGACAACCAGTTACGGGGCCGCTCAGGGCGTCAGGGCGACAAAGGGAGCACCCGCTTTTACGCATCGCTCGAAGACGAAGTGATGCGGCTCTTTGGCGGCGAGCGGCTCACCGCGATCATGGATCGCGTCGGCTTCTCCGATGAGACGCCGATCGAGGCGAAGATGATCAGCGCCTCGATGGAACGGGCCCAGAGCAAAGTCGAGAATCACAACTACGAGATCCGTAAGTCGGTCCTCGAGTACGACGACGTCATGAACAAGCAGCGCGAGGTCATCTACGGCGACCGCCGCGCCATCCTGAGAAACGAGTTCCCGACACGGGATTTCCTCATTCAAACGCTCGAAGACAAAGTCGACTACGCCGTCGATTCGAATGCGCCGGAAAACGTCCACCCCTCGGAGTGGGACCTGGCGGAGATCCTCAACGAGATCGAGTTGATCTTCCCGGTCAAGAATACGATGTCCGTCGAAGACCTCGAGAAGCTCGACCGCAACGAAATGAAGACGCGCCTACGCGAGTTGGCCATCGCCGCGTACGATGCCAAAGAGGCGGAAGTGACGCCGGAACTGATGCGGGTGATCGAGGCGCAGTATATCATGCTGCCGATCATCGATCGGCTGTGGGTCGACCATCTGTACGTCATGGACGCGCTCAAGACCGGGATCGGGCTGCGCGGCTACGGACAAAAAGATCCGCGTGTCGAGTATGAAAAAGAAGCGTACGAGATCTTCGAAGATCTCAAGAACAACATCGCCGACGAAGCGATCAAGAGCGTGTTCCGGATCGTCATCGATCGTGGCGACGGTGCAGCGCCGCTTGGTGCTATGCCCGCGATGGCGGCACCACAGTTGCTACAATCGGCGAACTTCGGGAATGCGGCTCCGGCGCAGGCAGGCGAGGATGAAGGAGTCGCCACCATCCCAAGCGGGTCGCTCGCCCCGCAGCCATCGCGTATCGCTCCGGAATTCGCCGAGAAACTGCTCGGCCCGGCACCGGGCGGAAACGGCAAGCGCGAATTGCACACCAACCGCGATGAGGAGTCGGTCCGCAAACCGACTCGCGCGTCGGCAAAGGTCGGACGCAATGACCTGTGTCCGTGTGGTTCCGGTAAGAAATACAAACGCTGCCACGGCGTCACGGCGTAACGCACGCCGTGTTCGTCGCGTTGCTCTTGGCGAGCTTCACCAGCGCAGCGCAAAGCCCGCGCGTGCAAGCGGGATCCGGTACTTCGGTGCAACGACCACATCGAAGTGTCAGGCCGAACACCTTTCGTCAAGCGAACTGGCCGCAGCTCGGCTACGACGCCGCGCATGACGGATTCAATCCGCTCGAAACGACTCTGAACCCAAGCAATGTCGCCCAGCTGCAGCAAGCGTGGTCGTTCTCGACCGGCTCGGGCAATAATGCGGGCAACGTCGTTTATGATAACGGCGTCCTGTACGCGGCGTCGGCCAACGGCACGCTTTTCGCCATCGACGCGTCGACGGGAACGCGCCTCTGGCGCCGTCCGACTGGAAGCGGCTACAGCACGAGCGGCAGCGTCGCGGCCGTCGACTCCGGTATGGTGTTCACGGTTTGCACGCTGCCGAACAGCGGCTACCAAGGTATGTGTGCGCTCAACGCATCGACGGGGGCGCTGGTCTGGAGCTACACCGCACCGGGAGCAACCAGCTATGCCGAAACGGCGCCAGCCGTCGCCGGCGGCAATGTCTACTTCGGCGCGTGTGGCACGTCATGCGCCTATATCGCGCTGAACGAGACCGACGGTAGCGTCGTCTGGTCGAAAGCCGAGAGCGGAGGTTGCTCCCTCAACGGCGGCAGCCCACCCGCCATTCACAACGGTGAATTGCTGGCAGGGGTTGACTGTAATAAGGGATCGGTCATCGCCCTGAATGCACAGGACGGTCGGGGCATCTGGAGCCGGAGCCTTAACGGTGGAAGCGTTGAAGGCGTGAGTGCGGCAAACGGCCTTGTCGGCGTCGCTGGCAGTTCTTTCTTCGGAGTTCTATCAGCCCAAACCGGCGATGTCTTGTGGAGCAATTCCGGTTGCGGTTCCTACGGCTTGCCGGCGTTTGCGTACCACGATGTCTTCATGCCTTGTAGTTTCGAACTGTACGCATACAAGGCTCGTGCCCGAGGCCGGCATGGTTCGGGGGTCCGAGTGTGGACTGCCGGAGGCAATCAGGCAGCAATCGGAAACGGCGTTGTCTACTCGTTACTCGAACCTTCACCGGGTAACATACCGGGCGCACTTGCTGCGACAAACGGAGCGTATCTCTGGCTTGCTTCTGGTTCGTCCGCCGCATACGGCGTGCCAATCGTCGTGAACGGAGTGGTCTACGGCGCATGTAGCGGCACGAACGTCTGCGCCTGGTCACTCCCAAGCTAAGAATTGCGGACGGGCCCGCCGTAGCGAGCCCGTTCGCGAGACCGTCAGCAGCCGTTCTTCGAGCCGAAGGCTACGTTTCCAGAGCCGTCGTTTGCGCCGCCTTCGACATTCTCGAAGACGCCGTCGCCGATGTTGCCGTGGCTGCTGGGAGCCATGAACATCAGTGCGCCGTTCTGGCCGCTCAGCGGTTCGGTGATCGTTACCACCAGTAGGCCGTCAACGACGATGAATGAGCCGAGCGGATAACTCTGGCTGCCAAAGGTGAGGGAAGCCGAGCCGCCCTTGCCATTGCCGTTCAGCGACAGGCACCCCGTGCCGTTATTGAATTCCGTATGTGTGATCGTCACCGGATACGTACCGGTTAAGCTCACCGATGATCGAGGGGCAACCATTCTGATGGTGTTGGCGCTAGGGACATGTGCCATGGCCAGGCTTGCCGAAGCAATGACGGCGATGGCGGCAGCGCCGGCGATCATCATGGGTTTCATTTGCATGTGGGATGTTCTCCGTATGGATTCGCGTGCAAGATGCTCCAAAGCCTAGGCGAGCCGAATGAAGAAACTCTGAAGTAAACGATATCGGTGCAAACGAAGATGCGCTAAAACGTGGCGGCATAAAGTCGGCATGTCGCTGGATACCGGAAATCCGGCGACGACTTTTATCGGCGATTGCAAACGCAACAACGTCATGACGTCTTTCGGATGGGGGTGCTCCGAAATCCGCGCCAGGGGGTCGACTTGCAAAAACTTTGCGCGTGGGAGAGGCCTTTTCGGCCACTGCAGAAAGTGTGACGTATGAGCGAAGCGCAGACCGCCCAGATTGACCGCCTTAGCGAACGGCTCGACGCGCTCAAGGTGCGTCTTTGACTATACCGCCAAGAGCCGTCGTCTAACCGAGCTCGAGCTTCGTTCCCTCCAGCCGGGTTTTTGGGATGACCCAGAAGCGGCGCAGCGCGTCATGAAACAGCTTGCGGACGTGCGCGACGACGTGGACTCGTTCGATGCGATCGCGCGCTTGCTGCACGACGCAGAGGAGACGCTCGACGTGCTGGGCGAGGAGGCTGGTGCTGCAGAAGAGGTCGACCGGTCGCTCACAGAGGTGTCGACGCGCCTCGACGCCCTTGATTTAGCGGCGAATTTCGACCGCGAGTACGATGACCACGGCGCCATCGTGACGATTCACGCCGGTGCCGGCGGCGTCGATGCCGCCGACTGGACGCAAATGCTGGCTCGCATGTACCTGCGGTGGGCCGAACAGAAAAACTTCCAAACGCTCGTCGCGGAAGAATCGCCCGCGGAAGAAGCCGGCTTGAAGTCGATCACGTTTTTCGTGCGCGGACGCAACGCCTACGGAATGTTAGAGAGCGAACGCGGGGTGCACCGCTTGGTGCGCATCTCGCCTTTCGACCAGCAGCACCGCCGGCATACTTCCTTTGCGTCGGTTGACGTGGTTCCGGAAGTCGAAAGCGGCGAAGCAGTCGACGTGGAGATCAAACCGGAAGATTTGCGTATCGAAACCTTCAAGTCGGGCGGCGCTGGTGGCCAGTACGTCAACAAGACGGAGTCCGCGATTCGGATTACGCACACGCCGACCGGCATCGTCGTTGCCTCGCAGCAAGAGCGTTCGCAAATTCAAAACCGAGATGTGGCAATGAACATTTTGCGCGCGAAGCTCGTGCAGCGTGAGATGGAGGAACGTGAGCAGAAGCTGGCCGAGTTGCGCGGCGAACGGCGCGCCAACGAATGGGGCTCGCAAATTCGCTCGTACGTGTTGCAGCCGTACACCATGGTGAAGGATCACCGGACGAACGTCGACACGTCCAACGCGACCGCAGTCCTCGAGGGCGCGATCGATCCGTTCATTTGGCCGTACCTTCAGCAGCGTCACCGCCTGAGCGCCTAGCGATGCCACGGGTTGACGTCATCGTCGTTTGCTGGAACGACAAGGACAAGATCGCTACCGCGCTCGACTCCATCTTCGCGCTGAGCGAGCTGCATGAAGATCCGCAATTCGCGCGTGTCGTCGTTTCCGATAACGGCTCGAGCGATGGCAGCCGTGAGTACATCAGAAAGCGGTACGGCGACCGCGTTCAGATCGTCGAGAACGGCCGCAACCTTGGCTTCGGTGCGGCCTGCAACCGTGCGTTCCTCGCGACCACATCGCAGTACGTGTATCTTCTGAACCCGGATGCGGAAATCCGCGACCGCGCTCTTGCGAACATCGTCGATTTCATGGATGCGCATCCGGCCTGTGGGATTGCAGGGTCGCGCATCTTCGACCCGGACGGGAGCGTGCAGCAATCCTGCGGCGAGTTCGATACGTGGCTCGGTGCGTTTCTGCGCTCGAGTGCATGGGGCGAATGGCCGTTCTTGCAGCGCTTTGCCAACGGCGCCTCATTACGCGGCTGGCACTACGACACGGAGCGGCAGGTAGATCTCGCGATCGGCGCGGCTCTGGCGATCCGTCGCTCCCTCTTTCGGGACGTCGGCCTTTTCGACGAGCGCTTTTTTTTGTATCACGAGGAAGTCGACTATGCCCGGCGCGTGCGCGATGCGGGGTACGAGGTGTGGTTCGTTCCGAGCAGCGTCGCGGTGCACGCGGGGCAAGGCAGCGCGCGAGGATTGTATAGCGTCGAACGGCACAAGCAACGTTCGCGTCGTAAGTATTGGCTCAAACACCACGGCGTCGCCTGGTATGCGGCGCTCGTCGCGGCGCTGGCGGGGCGGTATGTGCTCTACGCTGCCCTCATCGGAGGTGCGGCGCTCGGCGCGAGGCGCTTGCTGTGGCGCTAGAGGACCGCGGCGGACGGGAGCGATTCCTCGTTGACGCTGCCGTCATCGTCGACCGCTGCCGAAAATGCGCGATCGGTTCGACGCGCAAGCGCAGTGTCTACGGCGAAGGTGATCCGTGCGCCGCACTGATGGTCGTGGGAGAGGGCCCGGGCGAAACGGAGGACGAGCTCGGGCGTCCCTTCGTCGGCCGGGCCGGCGAATTGCTCGATCGCATGTTACTTGCGATCGGCCTGCCGCGTGAAGCCGTCTACATTTGCAACACCGTCAAATGCCGGCCGACGCTCTTCGACGGCCAGAAACTTCGTAACCGTGCGCCTGAGCCCGACGAGATGGCGAATTGCCGCCAGTACCTTGACGAGCAAATCGACGTGATTCGGCCGAAGGTGATCCTCGCGCTGGGGGCCCCGGCTGCCAAGTCCTTTCTCGGGCCGAGGTTTTCTATTACAAAACAGCGTGGCCAGTGGTATATCGGGCCGCATGACATTCCGCTGATGGTCTCGTTCCACCCCGCGTACATTTTGCGGCAGACGGGCGGTGAGATCAACGCGGTCAAGCGGCTCGTGTGGGAAGATCTCAAGGCGGTTCGGGCGAGGCTCGATGAGCCACCGCCACAACCTGCCGTTGCGCTCGAGGTGAGCGTCGTGCAGGCCGAGTTGTTTCGTACTGAACGATGGTGAGCGCCGCAACGGACTCCGCTCCGACGAGTGCACAAAGCATTTGGCTTGAGGAGAAACTCCGGCGCGCCGGCTTCGGTGACGTAGATGCCTTTCTCCGAGCGTACGGCGTTCGTACGTACCGCACGAATCAGCTCTATCGCGCCGTTACGCGAGAACTTGTCGATGATGTTGAGGCGATCAGCGTCTTGCCTCATGAGATCAGGCAACGGCTCGTAGAGGACGGGTTCGAGCTCGAGTCACTCTGGCCCGTCGTCCTGCAGCGTTCCGGAGACGGCCAGACCACGAAAGGCTTGTTCCGGTTGGGGGATGGGGCCGAGGTCGAGGCCGTCCTCATGGAGCACTATGGTGAGCGCACGACGGTCTGCATCTCCAGTCAAGCGGGATGCGCCTATCAGTGCGCATTCTGTGCCACCGGACAAGGTGGCTTTACGCGAAATCTCGAGGCCATCGAGATCTTCGACCAGGCTCGCTATTTTGCACGCGAGCTCAAGTCGCGCGGCAAGAAAATCACCAACATCGTCTTCATGGGGCAAGGCGAGCCGCTTGCAAACGCGGACGCAGTCATGGGGGCCGTCGCGCTCTTGACCGATCCCCACGGCTTCGCTCTTGGACACCGGCACATCACGATCTCGACGGTCGGCCTCGTGCCGGAAATCGACCGCTTTGCCGAGCGCTACGGTCAAGTGAACCTCGCCATCTCTTTGCATGCCCCAACGGATGTACAGCGGTCGGTTCTCATGCCGGTCAACCGGCGTTATCCCCTGGAGGCGCTGATTGCTGCTACCGACCGCTACATCGCGCGCACGCGTCGGAAAGTCTTCATCGAATACGTGATGCTGGCCGGCGTGAACGACAACGAGGAAACTGCCCGTGCGCTAGCCGCTCTGCTGCGTGGAAGGCTTTACCACGTCAACCTCATTCCATACAACCAAACGCCGGATGCGTCGTTCGCCGGCACGGCGGAAGGCCGCATCCGCTCGTTTCAAAAGATCCTCGAGTCGCATCACATTCCCACCACGGTACGCGTGCCCATGGGCCGCGACATCGCGGCCGCGTGCGGCCAGTTGCAAGCCGAGACGCAGCCGAAGGCACACGGATCGCGCTAATGAACGAGACTCTGAGCGATCGCGTGAACGCCTTCACAAACGAAGGACCGCATCGAGCTGGAAGAAGTGGCCGCGCTGTTGGCAAGCGCTTTTGCGTGAGGCGTCGAAACGCTCGCTATGGCTTCATGGCGTGACGTCCGGCGCTATGCGCTCGCGCTGCCGGGCGGAACGGAGGAAACTCTGTCGCACGGACACATGGCGTGGGTGGTCAACGATACGTTGTTTGTGTGGGAGCGGCCTTTACGGAAATCAGATTTGGTCGCCCTGGGCGATGCGGCGCCAAAAGGTCCGATTTTGGGCGTCCGCACCGCCGACCTCGAAATGAAAGAGGTCTTGCTCAAAAGCGATCCCTCAGTGTTTTTTACGACGCCGCACTTCAATGGGTATCCTGCCGTACTTGTTCGCCTCCCGAAGATTCGAGCGAACAAGCTCAAAGAGGTCGTCGTTGAAGCATGGCTAGCGCGCGCTCCAAAGCGTGCCGTCGATGCGTACCTCGAAACCGGCGCTGCAAAGCGCACAACTGCACGGCCGGGCCGCTCCGGTAAACGCACCGGCTCGCCAACGCGTACGAACAAGAAACGCTGAACCGGGGCGCGAACGGTCGCGTCTCATGATGGCCCCTGAGCGCAGTGCCACGATGGAAGAAATCTCCGCCCTCGCAAAACGGCGCGGTTTCGTTTTCCCCTCGAGCGAGGTGTACGGTGGTATCGCGGGCCTGTACGACTACGGGCCGCTGGGCGCGCAGCTGAAGAGTAACGTGCGCCAGGCGTGGTGGCGCGAGATGGTGCTCGCCCGCCAGGATGTCGTGCCGTTCGAGTCCTCTATCATCATGCATCCGCTCGTGTGGAAAGCCTCCGGCCACGTCGACGTGTTCGTCGATCAGTTCATCGACTGCCGTCATTGCAAACATCGCTTCCGCGCGGATCATCTTCAGTCGTTCGAGCAGTGCCCGAACTGCGGGATGCGCGGAACGCTCACCGAGCCGCGCGACTTCAATTTGATGCTGCGTACGAACGTCGGGCCGTTGGAAGACAGCGCCTCGCTCGCGTACCTGCGCCCCGAGACGGCTCAGGGCATCTTCGTCAACTTCAAAAACATCTATCAGACCGCGCGCAAGAAGCCGCCCTTCGGCGTTGCGCAAATTGGAAAGGCTTTTCGCAACGAGATCACGCCCGGCAACTTTACGTTTCGCATGCGTGAATTCGACCAGATGGAGCTCGAGTTCTTCGTTCCGCACGACGGACGCGACCTCGACTGGTACCGGGAATGGGTCGCCGCGCGCAAGGCGTGGTACTCACGCTATGGCGTGCGCCCCGAAAAGCTCCGCTTTCACGAATTGTCGCCCGATGAACGGCCGCACTATGCGCAGGCCTGCACCGATGTGGAGTACGAGTTTCCCTGGGGCTGGGGCGAACTCGAATCCATCGCGCATCGCGGCACGTACGACCTCGATGCGCATATGCGGCTGTCGGGGAAGGACCTGACGTTCTTCGACGAGGCCACGAAGAGCAAGTACACCCCAATCCTGATCGAGAGTTCGGCCGGGCTCGACCGCACGACGCTGGTGGTGCTGGTCGACGCTTATGCTCGCGAGAAAACCGTCGACGCGAACGGCAAGGACGCCGAACGCGTCGTCCTGCGCTTTCACCCCGCGATTGCGCCGGTGAATGTTGCGGTTTTTTCGCTTGCGCGCAACAAACCGGAATTGGTCGAGCGGGCAAGGCGCATCGAAGCCGAGCTGCGCAGCGCGGGAATGCGTACGCAGTATGACGAGGGGAACATCGGACAACTGTACCGCCGGCAGGATGAAATCGGTACGCCGCACTGTGTGACGGTCGACTACGACACGTTAGAGGATGCAACGGTCACGGTCCGCGACCGCGATTCCATGGCGCAGGAACGGGTCGCGAGCGACGCGCTTGCCGCCTATTTTGAGGAGCGGCTTCCCACCTAGTCGAAGGAGCGCAGGGCATGCAGCATCTCTTGGACGTGTTGCCGGTATGGCTCGCGCTCGTTTTATTCGCGGCGATACCGGCCATCATCGCGGCGGTACTTCACGACGCGTTTCGGCGCTTCGTCAAGAGCGACGTGCTCATTCCGCACCACGACGTGGCCGGGTTTCTCGTTTCGATCGTCGGCCTGATGTTCGCGGTGGTGCTCGCATTCCTGGTTGCTGCCGCGTGGGGCAACTTCGACGCGGCGCAGCGCAATGCGGATACGGAAGCAAGCGACGTTGCGGAGAGCTTCGCCACCGCGGGGGTACTGCCGCAGCCGACCCAGCGCCGCGTGCGCACGCTCTTGGCGGACTACGCCTTTCGAGTTCGGGACTTCGAATGGCCGTTATTGGCCGAGGACCGGCAGGATCTGCGCGCGCGCGATCTGCTCTTAAAAGTTTTCGAGACCGTGGCCCGTGCACCGATTCGGCACAATGCGTCCATCGGAGAAGCGTTTGACCAATCCTCATCGCAACAGATCGTCGTGAACAACCTCGAGGCGGTTTCGAACGACCGGCGCAAACGGTTGATCGATGCGGCCCGTCAGATTCCTGGGGCGCTCTATCTTGCGCTGATCTTTGGTTGGATGTTGCTGACGGCTTTCGTCTTTCTTTTCGGCTGCAGCCGCGTGTTACAACTGACGATGACGGCGCTCGTCACGGGGATGATTGGGCTGCTCTTCGGCGTCGTGGTCGAATTCGACCGCCCCTATAGCAACGGACTCCGGGTCACGTCCGAAGCGTGGACGTTCGTCATTGAGAACAACAACATGGAGCGCTTCCGCACCCCCGTTTCCGCTCCCTGACGCGAGGTGCGTCGTTTAGCCGCCGCCGACTTCGGTGCGCTCCCGCCGTTCGAGTTCGTCGATGATATAGGAGGCGTACCACGCCGGCCAGTCGGCATCGGCGTGGCCGAGGGATTTCTCGTAGGCGGCGTGCGCCGCTTCTGCTTCTCGTAACAGCGACGCCAAAAGCTCCGCGTCAAGCGTATAGCTGTTCATCTCGTGGCCTTCTCGGAAGGCTGCGTACTTCCCGTACCGGCCGGTCCCAGCGAGGCTGCAGCAACGTTAAGCGGCTGCATACGTGCAACAGAAATAGGGAATAATCCATTGCCATGGTCCAGCGTCGCACGAACGCCCTGCTCGCAGCCGCCGGGCTGACGACGCTTCTCGCCGTGGGCTGGGCAATGGGGAAAGCGACGGGCGATTCCCAGCCCGCCGCCGTCGTCGCGGAGCGGCCCCTCGCCATGCCGCAATCGTGGACGCAATTCCGCCTCAACGACGCGCACAATCCTGTCATCGACGCACCGCGAGCGCCGGCTTGGAATGTCGAGACGCACGGTCAGATTTCCGCGAGTCCTACCGTCGTTAACGGCATTCTGTACGTTGGAACGAACGGGGGAGTGCTTTACGCGATCGATGCGGCGACAGGTCGCATTCGTTGGACGTACCGCGCGCACAACGGTCTCAAATCGAATCCACTCGTCTATGACGGCATGCTCATCGTCGGCGAAGGGAATGCCGACTCCACGACGATCGCGCCACGCAAACGAGTGCGGGTCGGTAGTGGTCGCAGCGGCATCCTCGCGCTCGATGCGAAAACCGGTCGACGGCGCTGGTTCTATCCGCTCACCGGCACGGGGCAACCCACCGCTGCAATCGCGGACGGTGTCCTGATCCACCACGATGGCGATGGCGTCATCGTGGCACTCGATCCGCGCACGGGGAAACCGCTGTACCGCCGCAACGTTCACACGGTCGCGTCGATGGTTGGTGCCGTTCCCGTCGCGAACGACCTGTTGGTCACCACCGGTATCTTTCCCAATCGCGTCATGGCGATCCATCGCGGAAGCGGCGGCCTTGCCTGGAAGTGGGAATTATCGTCGCAGAACTCCGGTGTTGGTGACTGTCCGCCGGCAAGCGATGGCGAGACCATTTTTTGCGATTACCTCGCGCCCGTGAAGGGTGGGCCGCCGGTCGATCCCGGCGTCGCCGCGCAGGAGCACGTGTACGCGCTCGATGCGCGTTCCGGGAAGCTCCATTGGGACGTCGCGTTGGAATCAGGGACGGTGCCGCCGCGTAACGAGTCCGCGATACCGCTTTTGTATCACGATCGTCTCTACGTCGGGAGCGCCGTTGCACCGTATCTGCACGCGATCGATCCGGCGAGCGGGAAAGTACTCTGGCGTCGCCGCGTGCACGGCGCCGTCAAGGGTGGCGTGGTAGCACGAGCCGGCATCGTGTACTTTGGAGATTTGCAGGGATATTTGTGGGCGCTCCACGCGGGTTCAGGCCGCTTGATTGGTGCCCGCAAGACGAGTACGTCCTTCAACGTCGGATCGCCGATCATCGTAGGAGGTTCGCTCATCATTGGGAGCAACACGGGGCGTATCTCCGCGATTCCCCTGAACACGATTCACTGGTCTCAGGACGCATAGGCGCCGCGTCGGCGCCGAAGTTTCGCGTCGCTCCGGTTTTCTGTTCCCGCAGAACGCGATCACGTTCTGCGGGAACAGCTTTATAGAATTACGGTCGCGCTACGTGGAACCCGTTGACGCCGTCGCCCGTCGCGACGAACGGCTGCGTGTCGTTGACAAACGTGTACAGTGGTTTGCCCTTATACGAGAGCTGTACGCTGCCGTCGCCGCGGGTGAACTGTGCGAACGGTGCCGGCAAGTTGCTGGTTGGAGGCGCGACGGGCGGCCAAATTGCGGCGCATCCGCCGTTGCACGTTGAGACGTTAGCTTTCGTGTCTCCGTCGAACACGTAGACCGCGTGGTTGTTCGCGTCGACGAACGCCGTGCCACCATTGATGTTGTGCGTCGCGAGGACGCCGCCGGTCGGAGGCGTCGTGGGCGGGGTCGTGGGAGGAACGCTTGGGACGACGGTCGGTGGGGTGTAGCGGCCGGTGCCGCTGCTGCCGCTGCCGCCGCTGCATGCCGCAAGCGCAGCCGAGGTGAGGATTGCGAATAGAAGTGCTGCGTGTTTCATACGCCCGAGTATCTGACCCCGATATGAGAGGTCTCTGAGCGCATCAAGGCGCTACCTTCAGAGCTTCTTCATGACCGCTGGGCACACGCTCCGCTGCCGCTCTCTATCTCGTCTTAGCATTCCGATGAAGCGGCGGGGGATCGGGGTTACGCGTAGCCTGTCAATTGACGCCTGCATGGGCTGGACGCCGCACCCGAAACCCTCGTTCAACGGTCCTGGGAAACGTGCCGGTCGCCGAGGATCGCATCGTCTTCGAATCGAACAAACGTTCGGCCATGGACTCCACCTTCGGATTCCATCCGCTTACTGCCGCCTGGTTCGAAGGGCGCTTCGGCGCCCCGACGGAGCCGCAGGTTTGCGGTTGGCCCGAGATCCGGGCTGGCCACGACGTCTTGATTTCTGCGCCTACCGGTTCCGGTAAGACGCTGGCGGCCTTCCTTACCGCAATCGACGATTTGGTACGTCGGGCCGAAGAGAGCCGTCTCGCCGACGAGACGCTCGTCGTCTACGTCTCGCCGCTCAAGGCGTTGACCAACGACGTCCGCCGCAACCTCGAGGTGCCCCTTGCCGGCATCGCGGCGCTCGCCGCAGAACGCGGCGCACCGCTTCCCGAGATACGCACGGCGGTGCGCACCGGTGATACGACGGCATCGGAACGCGCAAGAATGGTTCGCACTCCGGCACACATTCTGGTGACCACGCCGGAATCGCTGTTCATCTTCTTGACGGCAGAGCGCTCCCGAAAGACGCTCGAACGCGTGCATACGATCATCGTGGACGAAATTCACGCGATGGCCGGCAACAAACGCGGCTCGCATCTTGCACTGACGCTGGCGCGCCTCGATCATCTCGTGACCTCCAACGGAAATCCAAAGCCGCAACGTGTGGGACTCTCGGCGACGGTGAAGCCGATCGACGCCGTAGCAGAATATTTGTCGCCTGGACGCGTGCCGTCGATCGTGAACGTTGGCCACCGCCGCGCTATGGAGCTGTCGGTCGTCGTCCCGAATGACGAGCTGAGCCACGTCGCCACCAACGAGATGTGGGCCGAGGTGTACGACCGTGTCGCAGCACTCATTACGCAATACCGCACGACCCTCGTCTTCGTCGGTACACGAAGGCTTTCGGAACGCGTCGCTTTCAATCTGTCGCAACGCTTGGGCGAAGGAGTGGTGCTGCCGCACCACGGCAGTCTCTCCAAGGATCTGCGTTTTCTGGCAGAGTCACGCTTAAAGGAAGGCGTGCTGCGTGCGGTCGTCGCAACCGCCTCGCTCGAGCTCGGCATCGACATCGGCTCCGTCGATCTCGTCGTGCAAATCGGCTCACCGCGTTCCATCGCCGTCGGGCTGCAGCGCATCGGCCGGTCCGGGCACTGGATCGGCGCGCTTCCAAAGGGCGTGCTGTTTGCCACGACGCGCGACGAACTGATCGAATGTGCCGCGCTCGTGCGCGCCATTCGCAACGGAGCGATGGATCGTTTGTGCATCCCGACGGCGCCCCTCGACATTCTGGCGCAACAATTGGTCGCCGTCTGTGCGACCGGCGAGTGGCGCGAAGACGATCTGTATGCCTTCGTGCGGACCGCGCATCCGTATCGCGAACTGTCGCGCAAAGACTTCGACGAGGTCATCTCCATGCTCGCGGACGGCATCTCGACGTCACGAGGCCGGAGCGGCACGTTTCTGCACCGCGACCGGGTCAACGGCCGAGTGCGCGCGCGCCGGGGGGCGCGCCTCGCGGCAATTACTTCCGGCGGCGCAATTCCCGATCGCGCCGACTTCGCCGTCGTGGCGGAACCGGAAGGCACGCAGGTCGGCACGCTGGACGAAGATTTTGCAATCGAATCGATGGCCGGTGACATCTTCCTCCTCGGAACGACGTCGTGGCGGATACGCCGCGTTGAGGCGGCCTCGGGAAAAGTGCGCGTCGAAGACGCCCACGGTGCGCCGCCCTCCATTCCGTTCTGGAACGGTGAAGGTCTTGGCCGCACGCTCGAGTTGTCGCGGGACGTGTCGCGCTTGCGCGAGGACATCGATGCGGCGGACGAAGACGAGGCGGCCTTCGCCTGGTTGGAACGCGAATGCGGCTTGAATCGGGCCGGCGCACAGCAAGCCGTGGCCTACGTGCGCAACGGAAAGGCGGTACTGGGCGTCGTTCCCTCGTGTACCACCGTCGTGGCGGAGCGCTTCTTCGATGAGGGTGGCGGGATGCAACTGATCTTGCACGCGCCGTTTGGAGCCCGCGTCAACCGCGCGTGGGGGCTGGCATTACGCAAGCGGTTCTGCCGTTCGTTCAACCTCGAATTACAGGCGGCGGCGACCGACAACGGCATCGTCATCTCGCTTTCCGAGCAGCACGCCTTTCCACTCGACGCGGTCTTCGAGTTTTTGCACACGGCGAGCGTTGAGCACGTGCTCACCCAGGCCGTACTCACCGCGCCGGTATTTGCGGCGCGCTGGCGTTGGAATGCGACGCGTTCGCTCGCGATTCTACGCTGGAACGGTGGACGGAAAGTTCCGCCACAACTCGTGCGAATGCGGGCCGAGGACCTCATGGCGTCGGTCTTCCCCGATCTTGCGGCCTGCCCCGAAAACCTGACAGGACCGCCCCGAATTCCCGATCACGTTCTCGTACGCGAGACGATCGACAATTGTTTGCGCGAAGCGATGGACGTGGACGCGCTCAAGGAAATCTTGGGCGCGCGCGAACGCGGCGAATTGCGCACGCTCGCGGTTGAGACGGCATCGCCCTCGGCCTTTTCGCACGAGATTCTGAACGCCAATCCTTACGCCTATCTGGACGATGCGCCGCTGGAAGAGCGCCGTACCCGAGCAGTTCAGTTGCGCGCCCTCACCGGAAGCGACGATCGAGCGACCGGCGTAGGAATCTTGGACCCGGCGGCGATCGAACAAGTCGCAGCGGAGTCGTGGCCTCTCGTTCGCGACGCGGATGAGTTGCACGATGCGCTGCTGACCCTTATCGCTTTACCGCCGATCGAGGAATGGCGCACGTGGTTCGAAGCACTGGTAGAAGAGCGGCGCGCCACGACGCTCGTTGCCAACGGCACGCCATTTTGGGTGTGCGCGGAACGCCTTGCGCTGTTCGCCCTCGTGCACCCGGGAAGGCGAGCTGAACCGGAGATCGCTGCGGTTGGTGGGGCGGTGTCGCTGCCCGAAACGCGTGAAGCCGCCACTGCGGAAGTCGTTCGTGGGTGGTTGGAATCCGGCGGTCCGGTCACCGCGGCCGAGCTCGCGGAGCGCTTTGCGTTGCCGCGCGACGTGATCGAGGCGGCGCTTATCCAGCTCGAAACCGAAGGACAAGCGTTACGCGGCCGTTTTCGTCCGGGCGCCGCGGAGGAATGGTGCAACCGCCGCGTGCTCGCGAGGATTCACCGGCGCACGCTCGGGACGCTGCGGCGCGAGATCGAGCCGGTTTCTACCGCCGACTTCGTACGGTTCTTGCAACGCTGGCAGCACGTGGCCCCGCAGTCGCGGCTGCACGGCATCGACGGGACGCTCCAAATTGTGCGTCAACTCGAAGGGGTAGAGGCGCCGGCGATCGCCTGGGAGTCGCAAATTCTTCCGCGGCGCGTTTCAGGCTACAAAACTGAATACCTCGATAAGTTGTGCCAGTCGGGCGAGGTGATGTGGGGACGGCTTTCGCTGCATCCCGCCTTAGCGCCGCACACCGAGGAAGAGCGTCGGCGGCGTGTGCGGCCGACGAAACTGGTGCCTATTTCGATCTTTGCGCGCGATGGCGCCGAAACGCTCGTCGCACGCGGCGATGCCGACGAGTCGGCGCTTTCGCACGCTGCCAAGGACGTGCTCGCTGCGATGCGGCGGCGCGGCGCCCCGTTCTTCGGAGATATGGTGCGCGACACGCGGCGTCTTCCCGCCGAAGTGGAGGAGGGGCTCTGGGAGCTCATCGCGGCCGGACTGGTGACGGCGGATGGTTTCGATGCACTGCGCTCACTTGCCGATGCAAAACGCCGGCTCGGCGAAAAAGCGCGCGCCTCCCGCCCGCGCTACTCGAGCGGACGCTGGACGGAAATCATTCCGGAACATGAAAGTCGCGACGTGGAAGCATTTGCACGCCGGCTCTTGGCACGATACGGGGTGGTGTTTCGCGATCTCGTCGTCCGCGAAAGGCTTGCACCGCCGTGGCGTGAGCTGCTGTACGCCCTACGCCGCATGGAGGCGCAAGGCCAGATTCGCGGCGGCCGCTTCGTGGAAGCGTTTATCGGTGAACAGTTCGCGCTTCCGGAAGCGCTCGACGCGTTGCGCGCGGTTCGCCGCGCTCCAATCGCCGATGATATCATCCCGCTACCAGCGATCGATCCGCTCAATCTTGGGGGGTGGATGACGCCGAGCGCACCGGAACCAATCTCCGGCGGCGACGCGCACATCCGCTCAGCGTAGCTTCTGCGCCCGTGTCATGCTGACATGAAAACGCAGATCGCCCCACCCGCGCGATCGGGATGCTGAAAGAACGCAGTTGAAACCGAGCGCGCCAAATCTTCGGCGCATGGCCGTCGTGGTGTACGGCGCCGGTATGCTGCAGGGCTTCGCATTTACGCTCGTTCCAGCGCTGGCGACGGTTTTCACGGCGGCACCGTATCATGCCGGCGCGCGCGCCTTCGGCGCACTGTTCGTACCGCTTACCCTCGGCGCAATTTTGGGCGCGAGCATCACGGCAGCTATCGCACGACGCCGCAGCGTGCTGGGTGCGCTGCGCCTCGGCATCGTGGCCAATGCCATTGCGCTGTTGGCGCTCATGGTCTCGCGGCTCGCGGGACCGTTCGCCTACGACCTCCTGTTGATCGATACTGCGGCGCTTGGGATGGGATTCGGCCTCAACTTTTCAGCGGTGAACGAGCTCGCTTCCCTGTTACCGCCCAACGAAACGGTTGCCGTTACGCTGGCGAACGTGTGCACGGGTCTGGGTACGAGCCTTACGCCAATCCTGATTGCCGGCTTCGTCAGCGTTGGACTGTGGGAACTTTGGCCCGCGCTGTTGCTCGTAGCGTTCATCGCAGTGCTGGTTCTCTCGTCCCGTTGCACCGTTCCAGCGCGCACACGGATGGCGGCGCCGGCACGCCGCGTGTCGTTCGTACTCGTCTTGTTTGCGACGGCCGCGCTGCTCTACGGGTTTTGCGAAGGGACGTTTTCCAGCTGGGCCACGACGTTCGTGCATCTCGATCGTCGCTTCTCGCTTGGTGCAGGCGAAGCGGCCCTGACCGGCTTTTGGCTAGCGCTTACTGCCGGCCGGCTCGCCATCGCGCCACTCTATCGCAGACTGACACCCTCGTTCGCGTACGTGACATTCCCGCTGCTGATCGCTCTTGCATTCGTTGCGTTGCCGTTGTGGCAAATTCCGGCAGAACTCGTGATGGGTTTCATCCTGGGCGGCCTCGCGTGCAGCATCGTGTTCCCCTACGCCATATCGCTTTCGCTCGACGCGCTGCCGGCCGATGCCGATCGAGTGGCCGGCGTCATGGTTGCTGCGCTCATGTCCGGCGAAGGCGTGGGAACCTTCGTCGTCGGGATTCTCCGCGACGATGCCGGACTGCCGCTCGTCGCGATTTACCGTGGGGCCGCGGCGGTTGCGTTCGCGCTTTCGATCGTGGCGATGCTTTCGCGCAGCGCATCGCGTGTGAGCGCCGCGAACTCGAGAGCGTAAATCCGTTCCTCGCCCGGTTCGAGGAACGGCAGCATGGCATGCGCGCCGGCATACGCGCGGCCCTGGATTGCCGCCGTGTTCGCCGGCTCGAGCGACATGACGTAGTCGCCGAATCCCAACTTGCGCCAGGTGAAGATCGCCGGCAAGGCCGTAGGGTCGAAGGTAACTTCGAAGCCGAGCCCTCCACCGTCCAGCAGTCCCGCGTTCACGATCACCCCACGCGCCTTGCCGTCGCGGCAAGCGCGCGGCTCGAGAATGAACACCTGCTCCCGAAACCCTGCCTGCGGCTCGCCACCGTAGTTCCACCGTGCGAGCCCTGAGGCCGCGGCCGCATCGCGCGGGGCAATCGCGTTGTGCGAGACGTAGACGCGCGTCGCGGCGTCGACCAACGGAAAGCCGGCATTGCAGTGGTAGAGGATCATGTGCGGCGCCGGCTCGCCGCCTTCGTTTCTCACGCGGTCTTCCAGATGGAGCGTCGCGCTCCCGAGTTCGCTCCACCAGCGTCGCCGCAAGACGAGGCGAGTCGAAAGCGCTTTTGTTTCGCGTACCGTGCCTTCGACTTCCAGAACGCAGCGGTCGCAATCCCAGCGCGTTACGGCGCTGATTTGTTCCGCCGGCGTGTTGTCGATGCGGCCGTGTAGTCCAAAATCGCCCGACGCATCGCTTCCCGCCGGGCCGAAGTTGGAGAGACCGCACGTCGTCAACCAGCCGCCAAAGAAGGAACGCAGCCATTCATCTCCGCGCGCATCGTAGTATGCCGGAGCGGCAAGGTCATTGGCGCTACGCCAGACGAACGGCACGCCGAGATACGTTGCATGGACGATATCGAGCGCGCGATCGGCGACGATCTCCACGGTCAGTGGTCCCGTGCACAGGCGTAGGATGCGCACGCCTTTGCCGCGTCCGGTATCGTGCGTCAGCTCCGTAATGCCCGCAAGTTGGTCGAGGGAACCGACGCGGGCTTCCAGTTCTCTGCGGGAGAGCGCGCGACCGAAGAGCTCCGGCACTAAGACGCGGGCTCGAGCGAAATGATGGCGAAGCCGTGCGCGTCGGCAACGACCGGGATGCCGTCTTCAATTGCCGATGCTTCCACGGTGCCAAGATTCTGCCAGTCGTTCAAGATGGTGGAAAAGAGACGAACACTGTAGCGTTCCTTCGGCAAACCGGAAAGCGAGGCCGCTGTTGCGAGCGTGCGCGTGTGTGAGTTGCCGATAAAGATGATCGTACGGTCGTCGCTCGCAAACGCAACCGGCGCCGAGAAGGCGTCGATCGTGCGCACGCGCTCGGTGATGTCTTCGGTGTATCGACGCAAATGATAGCGCGAGCCGAGGGTGGACGTGGTGTGGACGTGAATGCCGTCCGGCATCCGGCACGCGATCCATCCAATCGTGCCGCCGCGAAACGGCAGGTTCACGACTGTTACCCAGCGCCATTGTCCCTCCAGCGCCGGGTCGATCGACGGCTCTCTGGCGAGCGTGCTCAGTCCGGCCGCCCCTTCGATTGCCGCCCACAGATAGCGCGGGGCATCCCATGGTGAGAGCATCATGCCTTGGTTGACGAGAATCTCACCGTGGAGCCACTCTGAGAATTGTCCCGGCACCGTGTTGTTGCGACGCGGGTCGGTAGCGAAGTGCCGAAAGCTGGTGGCGAGCGCGCTTGCCATAAGCGACGGCTCGTACTTTGCCGCCGCGAAGGCATACCAGTACGTTACCGCGACCCAGACACCACCGAGCAGACCGTAACCGTTGATCGGTCCGTACGTTAAATCGTCGCGTGGGACGGTTCGAATGCCCGCCGCAGTCCAAAACGCTTCATCGCTGAGAGCGCTGATAATTCGCGCCGCGCGCTCCGGCGGAGCGACCCCGAACAGCACGGGAAAGACGAGATCGGCCGTGATGTCGGTGCGGCGAGTCCCGTCGACGTCGATCGTAAGATAGTAGAGGTCCGTTTCGGGATTGACGAGATGGGTGTTGACGGCCTTGCCGAGCGCCTCGGCCTCTTGTTGGTACTTGGCCGCATCGTCCTCTTTGCCGAGGGCGCGAGCCATCGCGCCCAGCACGCGGAGCGCGGCATAACACTCCGAGTTCACTTCGGTGGATGCACCGCTGATGCGATAGTTTTGGATGACGTTACGCCAACCGATGATGCCCCAATCCGACGTGCCGGTCGCCGTGCACCACACGAGTCCTTGGTCGTTACGCTGCGAGAGCATGTATTCCATGGCTCGGACGGCGGAGGGGTAACAGTGTTCCAGGAACCCGCGGTTTCCGGTAACCATCGCGTGATGCGCGAGTGCGATGACGACGAGCGGCGTATTATCGTTGACGTTGAGACCGTAGTCGCTCCACTTCTCGTTGCGCACGTCGTAGTACTCGACGATTTTGCCACTCGGCTCTTGCAGCCGAAAATACGCTTCCAGCGATTCGCGCGCGAAGTCGGGATTGAGATAGTCGGCACCAAACGACATCCAGGCGGTGTCGCGTCCCACGCTGTTGTTGCTGCGCGTTGGGTCGTTGGTAAAGCACCAACCGGTCGGCGCGAAGGTCTGGACCCGTAGCATGTTGGCCTTGGCCCAAAGCACGCCTTGGTTAACGTCTTGATCCGGGGTCCGCATCACCGACCGTCGGAGGAACTCCCAGTAATACGCATTCGTCCGAAGCACCGCCTCAGCGCCCTCGGGGCAAAGCTTTCGAAACGACGCGAGCTCTTCTTTTGACTTCGCGGACAAGACGCACAGAAAGTCGAGCCACCGATCCTCGCCGGGCGCGAGATCGACGGCACAGCGCAGGACGGCGATCGGATCGGGACCTTCGAGCGCAACGTCGTTGGAAAGCGTCCCTGGAGAACGCTGCAGAGGGACTATCCCACGGTCCGACGTTACCGTCCAGCCATCGTTGCCGCCGACTCGGCAGAACAGCCGCGCAAATGTTGGCGCAGAGCGGTTCCAGGCCACGATTCCTTCGAGTTGGGGGTCGTATTCCGCGCTGACGTCCGGCGACGTGTTACCCCGTAACTCACAAAAGCCGTAGGCATCGAAAGCGACCGGCGAGTCGCCTTCATTGCGAAGATGGACGCGGTAATACACCGCAGGGGGCGGGATGGACGCGACGTCCGTCCAGCGATCGTTGAAGGGAAACACTTGTTCGTGAACGCGAACGCCGCGTTCAAGCCGAAAAATATGATCTTGCCGCTCGGGATGAATGTGGAATTCGCCGTGATGCCCGTGCAAGCGCGCCTTGCTGCGCCGGTCCCAATAGTGGACTGCGACGGCGCCGAAGAAATCGTAGCCGGCGTCGGGGCAATAGATCTTTTGGATGGCGCCGGTCGGCTTGATGATGATGCAGCAGCGAGGTGCGCCGATCGTGCTGCCCTGCGCCACTTCATCGTCTTGCAGGATGTAGGCGAAGCGCGTATCGACGACCGAGCCCTGGGCTTCGGCGGTCGGGACGAGATCGTAAACCGCCACTAGAGCGAGCCGGCCTGACGCATCATGCCTCCGTCGATGAACAAGCTGGCTCCGGTGACATAGCCTGCGGCATCGCTACACAGCCACACGACGAGGCCGGCGACTTCTTCGGGCTTTCCCCAGCGCCGCAGCGGGATCTCACCGAGCAACTCTTCATCGAGCGTCGGATTGCGCTTCGTCGCCGCGTCCATCGGCGTATCGATGGCTCCGGGACCCACGTTGTTCACCGTGATCTTGTGCTGCGCGAGTTCGACGGCGATCGTGCGCATCAGCATGCGCAGACCGCCCTTCGCGGCACAGTAGGGCGCATTCGTTGGTGCGGTCACGTCCTCGTGCACCGACGAGATGTTGACGATGCGCCCACCGCGCCCTTGCGAAATCATCTCCCGAGCCGCCGCCTTACTGCAGAGGTACGGTCCCCGCAGGTTTACTCCGAGCACCAAATCCCACACCTCGTCGGGCGTGTCGACGAAAGGATACCGGTGCTCGACGCCCGCGTTGTTCACGAGGATGTCGAGACCTCCGAAGGCCGCAACTGTGCTGGCTACGAGACGCTCCACATCGTGGGCTTTCGAGACGTCGCCCGCTACGGCCAGCGCGTGCTGGCCGGCCTTCGTCAATTCATCTTGTAAGGCTTTTGCCGGCGTCGAATCGCCGACATAGTCGATCGTGACGCGCGCGCCTTCCGAAGCGAGTGCGCGGACGATGGCGGCCCCGATGCCGGTATCACCGCCGGTGACGATTGCGGATTTGTCTTGCAGTAGCATGGGTCAACGATGAGGCCGGGCACCGGCGCGCTCCTGCCGGCCCCGGCCGTTGGTCTGCGGCTGCATCCGGCGACGGATGCACCTTACTCCCTAGGGATGCAAGTAAATGTGATCGTTCCGGTGCGGCAGCGCGGGGTTTCTCCAATGGGTTCCGTCAGCGAACGCAATGCGCAGCGGAACGCAGCGCGGCAGGCCCGTGCCAATTGGGAACACGTTCGGGCTCAGCGGGAAGCGGTGCTTGATCTCGGCGTTGGGACTAAAGGTGCCGACATCGCGCACCTCGGCCTTGAGGACGCCGTTTGCCACGAGTCCGAACTCGATCGTGTGCATGGTCTTGGACGAAACGTTAACGTAGTCGATGCCGAGCCATGCGTTCGCACTCGTGCTCGCGGGTGCGTAGAACCGCGTTCCATACGGATCCCACCACCAGCGCGCCGCGCCCCAATATCCCGGGGTGTACGTGGTCGTGTGCAGATTCATCGACGGATTGCAGTTGTTCACGTGAACGAATGATCCCGCGTGTTGGGCACGTACGGGTAATGCGGCGAGGCACAAGAACAGCGCCGTCACAAAAAACGGCGTGGTCCGGTTGATGGACATGAAATATCTCCTTAACGTGACGGAACAGAAGCGCTTTCCCGCTTGGTTTCTCTCTCGACAGGGGCGGTCTCCCGCTGCAGGAGGGACGGTCCGGCGGGGTAATCGCTCTTCGTGAGCGTCGCGCGGTTCGCAGTGACACGCCGGGTCGCGGTGGCGATGCTGTCGCTGGCGATCGTCGTGTTAGGTGTCTTTGCGGCTCCGCGACTGGGCGTCGCTCTCTTGCCGTCGTTCGCGCCGCCCGTCGTCACGGTGAGCGTCGCCTACGGCAACGTCGCCCCGGAAACGATCGAGAGCACGATCACGCGCCCCATCGAGAACGCGGTCAGCCGCGTTTCTGGCATCGACATCCTCGAGTCGAATTCATACCCGGGACAGTCGACGGTCCGCGTTCAGTTCGTGTATGGGACCGATATCAACGTCGCCGCCGTCGACGTCCAGCAGCAGGTTGCGCGCATTCGGGCCTCCTTGCCGAACGATCCGGCCCTGAGTGAACCGCAGGTCATCAAAGCCGATCCCAATGCGACCGCGGTGCTGTCGTTGGCCGTCACGGACGCGAGCCGCTCGCAACGTGACCTCTCCGACCTCGTGGTCAATCAACTCTCCGACGAGCTCGCTTCGGTACGAGGCGTCGGTAGCGTCGGCGTATCAGGCGTGACGCAACGCGCCATCGTCATCGAACCGGAGCAACGCAAACTCGCCGCGGCTGGGCTCTCACTCGACGACCTGCTCACCCGCGTGAAAAACGAGAACGTCGACCTTCCGGCCGGCGTCGTCAAGATCGGCCCGACCGAATACGGCATCAGGACGAACGCGCTGTACCGTACCCCCGCACAGATCGCCGACACGATCGTCACCGTTCGCGACGGCGTCCCGATGCGGCTCCGCGACTTGTCGAACGTGAGCGACGCGATTCAAGAGCAGCGCATTTTCTCGCGGTTGAACGGCGTGCCGGCGGTGCAGTTGACGGTAACGGCCCAACCGGATGCCAACGTGGTATTCGTCGCCGCCGGCGTGAGCCAAAAGATCGCCGAAATCAACCGGCGCTACCCGAGCATGCATTTCGTAACGCTGCTGGACCAGCGCGAGTTCATCCTCGACGCCGTCAGGGCGTTGGAACATACCGCGATTTACGGCGCGATTCTGGCTACGCTCATCGTTTTGTTGTTCTTGCACTCATGGCGTGCCACGCTGATCGTCGCCGTCTCGCTGCCGGTCTCGATTCTTGGCACGCTCTTCGTTGCCTACACGCTGCACGAGA
Source organism: Vulcanimicrobiota bacterium (assembly GCA_019241305.1). GTDB lineage: Bacteria > Vulcanimicrobiota > Vulcanimicrobiia > Vulcanimicrobiales > Vulcanimicrobiaceae > JAFAXE01. The sequence goes on along the minus strand of JAFAXE010000136.1, from coordinate 22,466 downwards.
CGCTGAACGTCATCACCCTCGGTGGGTTGGCGCTTGCCGTCGGACTCATCGTCGATGACGCCGTCGTGGTCATCGAAAACATTTCCCGCTTCTTGCGAACCGGCATGCCGGCGGACGAAGCCGCGGAAGGCGCAACGACGCAAATCTTCGGGGCGGTCGTCGCTTCGTCGATCACGGTCGTGACGGTTTTTTTCCCTCTGATGCTGATCCCAGGTTTGCAGGGGCTCATCTTCACACCGTTCGCTATCGTGGTGATGACGGGCGTCGCGATCTCGCTGCTCGTCGCAATTACCGCCGTTCCGATGCTTTCCGCAGAATTGATTCGTATTACGCCGACGCAGCGGCGAGGTTTTAGGGCCGCGTTCGACCGCGCGTACGGACGGTTTGAAGCGCTCTATCGCCGAGCGCTGGCATTTTGTTTGGACCGCCCCTTGCCTGTCCTAGGCTCCGCGGTCGCCCTCTTAGCGCTCACCCTGCTCGCGTTGCGGCTGGGCGTGCTCGCTACCGAAATCTTCCCGCCCTCCGACTCTCGTTTCGTACAATTCAACCTGCAAACGCCGAATGGCACCGCAGTGGCCGTCACCGACCGCGTGTCGTCGGACGTCGAAAAAGCGATGCTCGCAGATCCCCGCGTGGTCGCCGTCGGAGCAACGGTAGGTCAGACCGGCAACGGGAACAACGCGCGTTCCATCACGAATCGGGCCAGTTTGCAAGTGACGCTGCGTCCCGGAACGAGCGGCAGCGGCGCCGCGTCGTTCGTCAACGAGTGGCGCAAGAAGCTCGGTAAGCCGGGTGCGCTGGACGGTGCGCTGGTCGGTACGATCGTGCGCGGCCAGACGATCGATATCGTGCAGCGTCAGATCTCACAAGGCCAAACGGCGCTGGAACTCGAGATCTTCGGCCCAGACCTCCAGCGCCTTCAAACCATTTCGGATCAAGTCATGGCGGCGATCTCGAAGATTCCGGGCGTCGGCGACCCGGACAAGAATGTAACGAATTCACAACCGGAAATCGACGTTGCGATCGATCGCACGAAACTGCTGCAATCGGGGCTCGGCACGGGCGATCTGGCGCAAACCATCAGCACCGCGACCAACGGTTCCATCGCATCGTTTTATCAACTCAACGGGCTGCAATATCCGATCATCGTTGAACTGGCTCCGCAGGAGCGCCGCACGTACCGCTCGCTGCGCGATCTGCAGCTTACGCCGGTTTCGCCGAGTCCCAGTGCGACGAGCGCTCCGTCGTCGCTCGGTCTCACCTTAGGGAACGTCGCGCAGCTCTCGACGACGCTCGGACCTTCCGCCATTAGCCGGGAAGACCGTCAACGGCGAATCGAAATCCAAGCTCCCATCAACGGACGCCCGCTCGGACCGATCTTGACCGACGCGGGGCGCATCATGCGCGCGTTTCCCTTCCCAACTGGTTATCGGTGGGAATACGGGCCCGAGATTGAGCGCGGCCAAACGAGTTTCAATTCGCTGTGGCTGGCGGTGGGTCTCGCCATCGTGCTGATTTACATGGTACTGGCCGCGCAGTTCGAGTCGTACGTCGACCCGCTCGTCATCATGATGGCGGTCCCACTTTCGCTTGTCGGCATCGTCGGCTCGCTCGTTCTGACGCAGCGCGCCTTTGGGCTCACCGCCTTCATCGGTTCCCTCATGCTGGTCGGCATCGCGGTGAAGAACGCAATCCTCGTCATCGAATTTACGAAGCAACTGCGTGAAGAAGGGATGGATGCGCGCGAAGCGCTCCTCCATGGGGGTCCGCTCCGGCTCCGGCCCATCCTCATGACGACGCTTGCGACGATGGGTGGGATGATGCCGCTGGCGCTCGGGATCGAAACGGGAAGTTCGACGCAGGCGCCGCTCGCGACGGTCGTGATCGGTGGACTCGCGACTTCGACGGTTCTTTCCCTCATCGTCGTTCCGACGCTGTACTTACTCCTGTCCCGTCGCGCAGGCGGGCGCTTCACCTCTCGCCGGCGAGTGCCGTCGACGACCGCGCAACTGAGCGTGCCGCGGCCCTCGCCTTTGGTTCCTCCTTCACCCACATCGCCACTCGCTGAATGACGTCGGCGCTCGTGCCGGCGCAGGCGCGTTCGCTTGCGGTCGCACAGGCAGGGCTGTACGTCGCGTCGTTCATGGCGGTGTTCGACATCGCCGTCGTCTATCTCGCGCTACCAAGCATTGAGCGTTCCATTGGAGCCGGGCTCGCCGACCAACAGTGGATCGCCAGCGCCTACGGCTTGATGGAGGCCGGTTTCACGCTGGCTGCGGGGACGCTCGGAGATCTCTACGGCCGAAAGCGCGTGTACGTCGTCGGCGTCATCATTTTCATCGTCGGTTCCATCGGAAGCGGTCTCGCGCCGTCACCCCGTATCCTGATCGCGTCCCGTTTCGTGCAAGGCATCGGCGGGGCGATCACGTTGGCGCTGCCGCTCGGCATCCTCGTTTCGATGGTCGAAGGACAGGCGGCGATCGAGCGGACGATTCGCACCTTCGCCACGATCGCGGGACTCGGCGCAGTTACCGCACCCGCGGTTGGCGGCATCTTGGTTCAGGCACTCGGATGGCGCAGCGTCTTTTTCGTGAACGTACCGATCTCGTTGTTCGTGCTCTATGCGGCCTTTGTCCATACCCCTGAGTCGCAGCCGGACCGCTCGCGCAAGCTGGACCTTTGGGGACAAATCACGAGTGCGCTTGCGCTCGTGAGCTTTAGCTTTGCCGTGATTGAAGGAAACGCGTTCGGTTGGCATTCCCGGATCATCGTCGCGGCTGCCCTGCTTGCGGTGCTGTGGGCGGCCGCGTTTGCGCTCATCGAGCGGCGCGTTTCCTCGCCGATGATCCGCTTTTCGCTCCTGGTTCAGCCGCTGTTTGCGGCCGGCGTTTGGACTCTTTTCGTCATCAACGGCGGTTTCTTCACGCTCTATCTCATTGCCAGCCTTTTCTTACAGGACGTGGCACGAGTCAGCGCGCTCGGGGCGGGCTGGTTCCTCCTCTCGAACAACGTGCTGTTCTTTCTCGCGAATCAGTTTAGTGAGCCTGTTGCGCGCCGGCTTGGCGAGCGCGGCGCAGCGCTGTTGGGGATGGGCATCGCCAGTTGCGGCCTCCTGACCTTCGTCGGGTTTCATGCTACAACGCCGGCGGCCCTGGCAATGATCCCCCTTGGGCTATGCGGTTTGGGATGGGGCCTTGCGTTTACGCCCATCAACGATTTGGCGATGAGCGTGGTCGACAAGCAAGACGATGGCCTTGCATCGGGGATGCTGAGCCTGGGACGCCCGCTTGGCGCCGTCTTCGGAACGGCAGTATTTGGTTCGCTGCTAGGAGCGTTCATGCAGTCATCGCTGCGTGAACGGCTCTTCGAACTGAACGCGCCACCATCGGTTCGCGATGCGATTGCAGCAGCGATCCACCATGGTGGACTCTGGTCCGTCTTACAGGGAAGCCCCCACTTCGGCTTGCCGCCGCACACGCTGCGGGATAGTATCGACGGCGGCTTCATCGGTGGGATGCATGTGGCGGGCGTCGTCTCCGGCGCGGTGTCGCTCGTCGCGGTCGCCTATGCGGCGTACGCCTACCGCAGCAGAACGCCAGTTCGTACGGATCGGCCGCAGGGCCGGTTCAGGGCGCTGTGGATTCGAGCCCTCGCCCACCGTCGCGATACGCGCGCCGGATCATGATGCTGCCAAGGGTGATGCCAACGGGATAGATCATTCCGCCGCAAAACCCGGCCAGCGCGTATGCATGCACCTGCGTGAATCCCAAGGCGATGAGCACTGAAAGCACTGCGACCCCAATTTGCAGCACGCTGAACGCAATAGAAAAACGTGTTTGGAAGACCTCTCGCGGGGTCAGCTCAAGGGTTTCTTTTTGCCCGAGCGCGTGGCGGTACAATAAGACGAAGACGAAGAACATCGCCGCATAGCCCAGTCCGTACACGAGAAAGAGTTCCCACGTCTGCTCTGGCCGCATGACGTCGGTGGTATTGCTCATCAGCGAGAGAAGGCTTGCGAACAAGAACTTGAGCGGGTACGTATAGAACAGCACGACGAACAACAGCGCGATGTTGAGAGCGATCGTGGTACGATCCGTCAGTCCATACCGCCGAAAGAAGCGGTGTTGGTAGTACCAGATCTGCGCGAGCAAGGCAAAGCTCACGGCGAATGCGGGGAATCCCGCTATCGTGCGCAGCAGCTCATCGAACGTCCGGGGGACGGTCAGCGAAACGACGAGGAGCGTCAACGAGAAGGCAAAGACCGTATCGCTGAAGCTTTCAATGCGGGAGACGTGATGGTGACCTCGGTGCCGAAAGCCGTCAATGACGGGCGCTTCCATTAGGCGGTGCGCTTTCGCAGTGTGGCGGCGCCGATGTTACGGAGGCCCCGCGTCATCCCGTAGCGGCGGATCCCTACGGAACGGGTCGCCGGTGCGGCGCGACGAGCAACTCGAGCCGGTCGGGCGTCCCTGCGATGCGGACGAGGTGGGGATACCGCAACCCCTCGTGTGCCGTCACGGCGACGGTACGGAAAAGCCCATTCTTCTTCACGAGAAACTGCATCGGGCCAGAGCCGCGTTCGGCGGACCGAATCTCGTCGCGCAGCACATCAGGGGAGTACTCTCGCGAGTTCACGGCTACGAGCGTATCACCGACGCCGAGCCCCGCTCGCGCCGCCGGCGAACCGCTCATGACGTCGGTCAGTGTCCCGGAATGGTCCGCTGAAAACCCGAGCGAAAACGCCGCGTCGAAGCCATGCCGGCGTTTTTGCCGTTCGAGTGCGGCCTCGTTCGGCGTATCGTTGTAGACGAGGCGCCATCCCAACGATTCAAAGCCGCTCGGAGGATGTGGAGCGACGGCATAGACACGCGATTGAAAGTAGGCGTTCCAGTCATAGGGCTGATAGGCTGATAGGGCCGCGACGAACTGTCCGTACGTATACGGATTGACGATTGGCGGCGTGTTTTCCATGCCGAAAAAGCGGCGGCAGAAGCCGTCCAACGAGCGCGCTCCGTGCGACATTGCGTCGAGTTTGGCGGCCACGTCGAGCCAAAGCAGCTCGCCCTCGATGTAAAAGTCACCGGCAGAACGCCGCTCCGCCGTCATGACGCGGGGTGCGTGGTACAAAAACGGTGCCGAGGTTGCGGTGTCGATCAGTGGGCGAACCAACCGTCCCGGCGCGTGGTCCTCGACGGCGTAGACGTTGGCGAGGACCTCACGATATCGCTGTGGCGTCCAAAGACCGGCGCGTGTGGGGATGAGGTCGCCGTAGAACTGTGTCATCCCTTCGTAGATCCACAGCAGTTCCGTTTGTTCGGGTATCTGAAAATTATTCGTCGCGAGATCTGCGGGCCGCCGGTATTTTCCGTCCCATGAGTGATTGAATTCGTGCGCCAGCAGGCCAGCCGTATCGACGATTCCAGCGGGGTCCGTGAGGCCGTCGCCTTCCGTTCCATCGTCGCTGGAGCTTCCGTGTTCGACGCCGTTGCCAGGCATGGCGTCGCTCACCGTCAGCAGGAAATGATAATGCTGCCAGTGACGCGCGCCGTACACGGCGTCCATCTCGGCGACCATCGCTTTGAACCCGCCCAATTGGCGTTCCGGAAGCGCCAGCTGATCCGGCCGGTCGGCGAACGCATCGATCTCGTTCGTGAAACCACCTCGGTCGAGCAGCATGAAGCGGCGGAAGACGTCACCCGCGTCCAGCGGCGAGTCGACGAGCCGTTCTAGCGTCGCCGGCGCGTACGAGACGCGGTTTCCGTAGCGCACCGCTCCGGGGAGCGCGGTTTCCGCCGTCCATGTTGCTCCTGGTAGAACGACGGTCGGCGAGACCAGAACCTTCGCGATATTCGCGTTTTGCGGATACACAAAAAACTGGTTCCAGTTGATCGCCAAGATCGTGCTGGTTGCGAGACGCGATTCACCGTACGTACCGCCGCCGCTCCCAAGAAAGTCGAAGTCGACGTCGAGCTCCGATACACCGGACGGCACCGCGATATGAAATTCGTTCAAGTCAGCGAAGTCGCGGGTCCACGGTAATTGGACGCCGCGTGCGCTGACGCGCAATCCGCTGAGGTCCGCGATTGGACCGTTCGGTCCGTGTTCTCCGGGAACCCAGCGCGGATAGGCGAGATCCGCGCGTGGCGGCCGTACCTCAATCGTCTCATGAACGTGAACGACGCTGGTGACGGGTGCGGAAGACGCATCGACGAGCAGCCTGATCGGCGCCGTCTGGGCTGCGGCCGGCGCGACGGAGAAGGCGATCGTCAAAACGCTCAGCGCGGCGCCACAAAGAACTCGGGTGAGGGCCATGGCGCCGCGTTCCATCGTGACCTCGGCGACTCCCGCGGCCACGATTTTCTGAGCTCGGTGTCGCTAGGTTCCTTCGAGAACGAACGTGATCAACATATTGACTTTGTAGGATTCGATTCGGCCGTCTTTGATGGCGACGGTCTGTTCCTTGATCCAGGCGCCTTCGACGCCGCGCAACGTCTGATTCGCGCGCTCGATCCCCTTGCGGATCGCCTCCTCAAAGCCGGTAGGCGAAGTGGAACTAATTTCTGTAACGCGTGCGACTGACACGGGTGCGCTCCTTTCTTTGCGGGCACAACCTACCGTGGGGCGGCACGCTCAAACCTACTCGAGCGGTGAGCGGTCGAGCGTTCGCTGCGACGTCGTTGTGGTTACGTTCCCTTTTCCGCTCCGAGATAGTGAATCCACTTCAGAATCCACTGCGGCACGGTGTACAATTGACTCGCATCGCCGTAGGCGAAATAAAGTTCGTCGTGCGGAGTGCGGCGATGGTATGCGAGTGAGAGATTATAGGCGTTGGTGTAGCCGGGAGGTTGCGTGCTGTCAATGAGCGGCGGGGTCCCGATGATGCGGCGAACGCCGATGGCGATCGAAGAGTCGGCGCCGGTCGCGTACGTGTACGCCAAACGCTGAAGCCACTGGACGTTTCGCGTGCCCGAATCGAGCCATTGTGTCGTGTCGTCGACCTCGAGCGAGAGCGTTCCCCGCATGCCGGCCCGCATCGTCGAAGTGCGAATCCACGTGTCGAGCCGCCCGGGCCCGAACCGCCCGGTGTTCCAGAGCACGCTCGTTGGCGTCGCGGAGGAGCCGTGATACAGATTGTTGCCGGGATCGTTGGCCGAGCCGCTATGCCAGGTGAGCTGAAGGCCATTTTGTGAAACGGGTGTCATAACGCCGGACGGCAGTAACAGATAACCCGAGCCGACGACCTCATTCAGATCGATGAGGTTTTTCGTGAGGAAGTCGATCCAAACCGCGTTGTCGGTCTGGTCGAGGGCTCCCGTGTGGTCGTGGTACCGGTCGAGGAAGGCGCCGAACTGGATGCTGTTGAGCTTCGAGTTGCCGCCGAAGAGCCAGACTTTGTTCGAAAAAGCGCCGTAACCGGCGATGTCGGGGTGTTGCACGTAGCCGTCGAGTGGATTGTAGTAGAGGCCGATCTTGCGAATCGCTGCGCCAAGACCGAAGGTACTCGTGAAGTAGTAACCGCCACCGTCATAGCGCTGGGCCTGCGCGCCGTCCAGCACGCGCGTGCCGCTGTCGCTCCCGTAGTCGAAGAACGCGTCGATGTGCTTACCGTCGTTGTAGTGAACCCCACTGGAATCGACGTGATCGGTGAGGCCCGGAAGATTGGCTGCGACGGTCTGGCTGGAAAGGGTCCAGTGATTATCGGGCGTCGAGTAGGCGAGCGCCGCCGCACCATCGTTACGGTTCGCCCCGATGGCGTCGAAGGCAGCGAGCTGATACGGGCCGACCTTTCCTTCAAACGCGTAGCCATCGCGCGGCGTCGGAATCGCGGGCGTGTAGAGGTCCTGCAGCGGCGGACAGACGTCGCACGAGAAGTTATTGTAGAACGACGCGCCCTGCGTGAAAAAGGGCCGGACCTCGTTGTAACGGCGCAGGAATGCCGTCGGCGAAATCGTCTGTTGATCGACCTCGACATTCGAAAAGTCCGGATGAACCGTTCCGTAAAACGACGTGGTGGCGGTGAGCGGTAGCGAAAAATCCGCTCCCATGCGCGACGTTGAGAGCCCCGGCGAAGAACCGAGGGCGCCGAGCGCGTAAACGCCGACCCGCGGCTGTGGACGAGCTACGGCCGCGGGAGCCAAACCCGAAAGGCCGCCGGCGAAGCGTACGTCATCGCCATTCGTCTGCTGTGGCTCATAGCTCCAGATTTGCCGTTCGCCGGTCGAGCGAACGATGCGCACGAACTGAATCTTCCAGCTGGACGTGCCACCTTTGCCACGAATGACGCGCAGTGGAATGCGCATGGTGACGGTAAAGCCATCCCTGTTGGGTGCGCCGAAAGAGTCCCACGTCGGCGCGTACGCCGTGTTTTCCGAGGAGTACTGAAAGTGCGTCCCGTTCGACGTCGCCGCAAACTGATAATAGAAACCACTGTTGCCGTTCGGCCACAGGTCGACCCACACTTCGTCATCCGTGCCGTCGCCGACGTTGTTGGTGTGTTGTTGCGCGAGCAGTCCTTCGCGTTGCGCAACGTCAAAGCGCACGTAGAGATTCGTTGCATCCGCCGCCATGTGCACCGTCGTGGCCTCCGAAGCGCGGCGTTGGTGTTGCACGTCCCATGGCAGCGCGACGCTGGCCGTGTCGTGCCAACTCTCTAGGGGACTGTGCGGATCGAGGGGCGGCGGAGAAGCAACGTTCGGCACGATGACGGTGCCTTGCGTTGCGGTTGCCGACGACGCCGCAGCAACGAGCCAGGGAGCCAGAACGACGAGCGCCAGCGCCGAGAGCGAGACGCGGCAATGCAGCGGGATCACTGATTGATGTACGGTTGACCGCCGATAACTGCAGCAACGGCGACTTCGGAAGGCATGCCAGTTTCTCGCTTGCCGTGCAGAGACGCTCGCCTGCCCTCCGGCCAAAAAGGTTGCTGCTCGCTTCCAAGCCTTGACGCCAGAGGCAATATAGCCAGGATTAACTACGTCCCATCGCTGAGTACTGACCCTGCCCGCCATGCGGCATGGCGGCAGCGTCCGGCAAGGAGGATCTCATGTCGCTTTTGCTTGCGTTGCTTCTCGCTTTGGGAGTACACGTGGCCTCGATCAGTGGAGGCGGCCCGGCCTCAATTAGCGGCGGCGGCCCAGCCTCGATCAGCGGCGGGGGCCCGGCCTCGATTAGTGGCGGCGGCCCAGCCTCGATCAGTGGCGGCGGTCCGGCCTCGATTAGCGGCGGCGGCCCGGCCTCGATTAGCGGCGGCGGCCCAGTCTAACCGTCGTCGGCGTCGTCAGCGGTGATACCCTCCCGCTGACAGCGAACGAGGAGTGCGGCCCGGCTTCGCACGTCGAAGGCCCGAAAGATGCATTTTGTCTGATTGCGGATCGTGTAATCGCTGCGGCCGAGGGCTCGCGCGATTTCCTTTGAGGCTTTGCCCGCAAGGAGATGCGAGAAGACGCGCCTCTGCGCTTTGGTGAGATGCGGCACTCGGCCGGAAGGTGGCGGGGCGGTGGTATACTTCGCGAACCATGCATGCGGCGCACGTTCGAGCGCTGCCGCCGTCTCTCGAGGACTGCGATGGTCGGGCGAAAGACGAGCAACGTCGAGCGCGACGATCGCGGCGCGCATCCGATAGCCCAGCGCAGACCAGCACCGCAAAGAACGGTCGTACGAATCGAGCGCGCGCTCTGCATCGCCGAGCGCCTCGGCGACGCGTCCCTCGGCAAAGTCACCAAAACCCTCCGTCCGCCGATCGCGCTCGAGGGCAAGGTCACGCTTTAAGAAGGCCGACACCGAACGATAGATCGTGAGCGCCTGTGCCGCGCTTGCAGGATCCGCCGGTGCGGCCTCGATGGCATAGTTTGCAAGCGCGACATGTTCTTCGACGTCCGCGACGGACCAGTGCGTTTCGGCGATGCGCCGTCGCGCAATACCGAAGTGATAGCGCGACGAGAAGTTGTCGCCAACGAAGCGCAGCAATGCGGCGTGGTTGGTATGAGCGATCGCAGAGAACGCCGCGGTAGGCGCGAGCTCGATGGCGAGCAGTCCTAGGCGATACGCCTCCTGCATCTCTCCACGCAAAAGGGCCGCGAACCGGCGGCACGTCGTCGTATTGAAACGTTCCCGAGCGACGCCGTCATTCCACGAGAACGCCGTTGCGAGCTCGTCGACGCGGCTTGCTAGTGGTACGTCGATCGTTTCCGTCGCGATGACGGACAACGCATGGATCAGCCGAGCTTCGAGGCGGACATCACGGTAACGCGATCGTTGCGAAGCACACAGCGCCGCATCAAAGTGTTCAGCCGCTTGCGTATAGCGTTCGCGGCGGATCTCGATCCAACCACGCAACTGCAACAAGAGCGCACGGACGACGTCGTCAGCATCCTTCAGTGCGCTCTCGACGAGCCGTCCGGCGCGCGCGAGGTCGCCGCTCGACCAGGAGGAGACCGCTTCGAAGTATCCCAGCTCGGCGCGAATCGTTCGATGGGCCTTAGGCGCCTCGGCACGCGCCTCCCGAAACGCGGCGGCAGCGTGGCCTGACCGTCCATCACGGTCGAGCGCGGCGGCGAGGAGCGCTCTCGCGAGGACGCGCTCGTCGACCGATGCTGCCGTGTCTTGTGCCACGGCGGCGACCGTGCCTGATCGGGCGGCGTCCCCTAACCGAAGGAGAATGCGGGCTTCCAAAATGTGGTCTTCGGTCCACCGTTTGCCTTCGGGGACGGCGCGTAGCCGATCGAGGGCTCGCTGGTAGTCCGCCTCGAGGTAGGCCTGCAACGCTTCTGTCCGCTGCGCCGATAACGCGTGGCCGTGTGAAGCGCGCTGAGTTTCAAGGTTCACGAATCGACTCCGTTCTGTGGTCCACCGCTCCGTGCGGTCGGCGACAGCCAGCAGGCAACAAGCCCGCGCCTATCGGTGCAGCGCGGGATGGCCCGTTTTGGTCCAGCGTTGCCAGCCCCCTGCTCGCGCTTCATGTGGGCGGACGGTAGGGTGGCTTCGGAGGATCGTCGCACAAGGGTTTTGGACGGCTCCGGCGCTTTTCGTCGCGTCGTCTTTCGCTATCCTCACGTCCCGGAGGTCTTTGTCATGGTTGCTCGTCGTTTCTCCGCGGCTTCAATCGGAACCGTGGCCGCCATCGCGCTTTTCGTGCTCCCTGCTTGGTCGAGCCGCTCGCTGCGTGTATCGACCTTGCGCGCGGTGCCGCGACAAACCACGTCGGCCTGCTCGAAACGCATCGTGTACGCCGTTTCGTACGATCTTTCCATTTACATGTACGACCAGGAGCACAATGCGAAGATGCCGTGCGGTTCCGTTACGGGTTTCAAGAACCCGCAGGGCATCTTTGTTGACCGCCACCGAAACCTTTGGGTTGCGGATCAAGCGGCGCACGCCGTGTACGAATTTGCACCGGGAAATCCGACGCCGATCAAGACGCTGCAAGATACCGTCGGTTCACCGGTCGATGTGGCGGTGAACGATCGCACAAACACCGCGTACGTCTCGAATTTCGTGCAGGGTAACAGCCAACCCGGTGCCATCGAAGTGTACGCGCACGGCAGCACGACGCCGACCTCGACGCTCACCGACCCCTACATGACCTACGCGTTCTACGATGCGCTCGATGACCAGGGCAATCTTTACGTCACCTTCCTGCACACCAACGGACCGACCGGTGTCGGAGGCGTCGATGAGTGGATCGGCGGGAGCGGCACCGCGATGAACCTGGGCATCACGCTCCAGGCACCTGGTGGAATTCAGACGACGAGCACCGGAGCGTTGCTCATTTGCGATCAAGCGTTGCCCGCCTGCGGTGATTTCGCCCCCGGCTCCACGACGATGACGGACGCCTTTGCGACCAAAGATATCGACCCGTTTGCCATTGCACTCGATAGAGATGAGCGTCATGCGTTCATCGAGGATACGGGAAGCGGCCAGCTCCAGCGTTGGGCATATCCAGGACCCGATACGCGTCCGCAACAGCGCATCGCGATACCGAGCGGCGCCTACGCCGGGGTCGCGGCCAGTCCCGCATCACCACCCGGCCTGCCGTATTAGGCTTCATGCCGACGGTCGCGCAAGTCGAGGAACAGATCTACGCCTGCGAGGGTTTCCGCGTGCGGCTCGTACCGCTCAGCGAACGCGCGAAACGGCTTCCCTCATACGACTTTCTCGTCATGGCGCCGCAGCGGTGGCGCATTTCTGACTGGAAGAACGTCCGCATGGCGGCATACGTCACACTGCTCCGCGAAGCCACCGTGCTGCGCGGTGACGACACGCCGGTGCGACGCGATCTCCAGCTCGGCAATCTGCGAGATTCCTATTACGCCGAAAAGTACGGCTCACTCGAGGCGGAGCCCCCGCCACCTGGAGGAGGCGAGTCCGTGTCCGTCCGGATGGCGACCTAGTCGTTATCCGGACGCTGAGTCGAGCGCGATCGCAAGAAGTAGCCGGCCGTCAATTGGGACGGGACCGGGACGAAGGTCGCCGGCGCGAGCGAGAAGTCGAAGCAATCCCGTAAGGCGTCGGCGCGCACGTCGGTCGTCCCGAGCCGGGGTAGCGAAAACGCGTCTTCCGTGAACTTCAGGATACTTCCGAATTCATGCTGCACATGTGAGACGTAGCGCTTCTTTGCGTACGGCGAGATGACGATGAACGGTACCCGCGGGCCGAGCCCCATACGGTCAAGCTGCGGCGGAGAGACGTGATCGAACCAGCCGCCCCAGTCATCCCAGACGACGAAGACGGCGGTGCTGTCCCACAGATCGCTTTCACCGATCGCATTGACGATCGAGGCAACCCATTCCGGGCCATGCTGCTCGCTGACCGCAATGTCGACCTCGGACTTCTTGCGTGGAAATGGATGATCGGAGTTCTGCGCCGTCGGTACGACCCACGTCACTGACGGCAAGTCATTGTTGGCAATATCCGTCAGCACGCGCGTCTCGGGCGAGATGACGTTCCCCCAGTCAGGACCAAAGCGAATGTGTCGTATCGCGTCGAACGCCGACCAGATGTTGCCGACGCTGTCGATTGCGGGCGCGTAGTATCGCCAAGAGACGCCGTGTTCGTCCATCTCGTCGGCAAGCGTCCGGAAGTTGAGGCAGGGATACGGTCCTTTGATTTCGTTGCCGCGCGGGCCGATGAGCGAAACGGTCGCGTTTTCCGGCGAGTCACAGCCCCACGCATAGTGTCCGGTTTCGATGTGGTTCGGGTTGTTGGCAGCGAAGTCGGATTGGCCCGCGACGAGGTAGAGATGCGCCGGGAAGCTTGGTCCGCTATTGGACTGGAACATGCGATCGGCGAACGTATACTGCCGAGCCATATCCCAGTATGGTTCGACTTGATCGCGAGGCACGTAGGCGTAGGGAAAGTCAGGGTCCTGCCGCGGATGCGTGGCCACGAAATCCCAGCCGTCCATCTTGCCAGCGTCGTATTCAGTGACGAAGGCGCGATGTTGATGATCGATGTCCGCCGGCCAGTTGAGATCGACGGGATGAAGGAAGACCGGACCGTCATGGCTCTGGCCGACGCGAACCGTGTCGGCGCCGGGAAAGCCATTGAAGAAGTTGTCGACACTGCGATTTTCTTGAATCACGATGACGACGTGCTTGATCTTTTCACGTACGGCAGTCCGGAATTCGTCGCCTCGTTGGCGACGTAAACTGAGTGGCGCAGCCGAGGCAACGACCGCGACGACGAGAGAAAGAAGGGCGACCAAAACGGGCGCCACGGTGACGCGAAGCTTCATGAACTCCAGAGAAACGGACCGACGTAGGGACATCGGAGCAGAAAGAATAGACGATTTCGGAAAGATTTCCGCTTGCTATGCCGCCGGGGCGTCCGAGCTCCTCCGCTGCGGCGGCCAATGGAAGAACGTGCTGTTCCGGCGCTTCGTCGCGCGAAGCGAGCAACACTCCGTATCATGGATCGAGTAACGCGGCAACGCTCCCCGCCACCTCCAACTGCTCGCTCGTGCACGCCTCGGGCGGCTTGTCGGTCCTCCAGCGAAGCGGACGCGTCCCATGCCGGATCCTACCGCTCGTCACTTGGTCGAAGCCGACTTCCAGGACGAGTTCTGGAGCGAGCCGTTCGTACGATTTGTCCCGCTCGCGTCCGCGGTCCCAGCGGGACGGTGCCGTCTCCGGAGCGCCGCCGCTAAAGCCGCCGCGGCCCATCAGTGGCCGAAGGCGCGCGAGGAGCGAAACGCGTTCCGGCGCGCTGAAGGCGCTGCAAAAACCGATGTAGTCCAGCAGTCCTTCCGCATCGTATAAGCCGAGGAGCAGGCTCCCAACGCGGTCGCGCGCGTTCGCCGCGTAGCGAAAGCCGCCGACCACACAGTCCGCGGTGCGTTGTTTCTTGACCTTTACCGCGGCATCCGTGCGGCCGCTGTGATACGGCGCGTCCAAGCGCTTCGCGATGACGCCGTCAAGTGCGCCTCCAACACGGGCGAACCATTCATCGACGACCGCCGGTGACGTCGTTGCAGGGCTCAGGCGTAAGGCGCCGCCGGGCTCAAAGCGACGCGCGAACTGTTCGAGCACCGCACGCCGCTGGTGCAGCGGCGCTTCGCGCAGGCTTCGGATTCCGTCGTCGAGCACGTCGAAAACGAGATACAGCGCAGGCGTCGTCCGTGCAAGCATTGCGACGCGGCTTGCCGCCGGATGAATGCGCTGCTGCAACGCATCGAACGATAATGCCCCAGCAAGCGGGACCACCAACTCGCCGTCCAGTGTGAAACGCTCCCCGTCAACGGCGGCGAGGGCAGCGGCGACTTCGGGAAAGTAACGCGTCAGCGGTTGACCGGCTTTCGAATCCATGACGACGTCGTCGCCGTCGCGGCTTGTGAGGCAGCGAAAGCCGTCCCACTTCGGTTCGTATTGCCATCCCGGCTCGCGCGGGATCGCGCTTACCGAGCGCATCTCCATCGGGACGATGGGCTGCCGGCGTTCCGCTTCGTTCACGCGACGATCGAGGCGGAATCCGGTTTGCCCGACCCTAAGGGGTCGCGCATGTCCGACGTGTTGGCATCCAAGCCGGCGCTGCGTCCCGATGCTCCGCACGAGAAGCGCATCTGGAAATTCGAGGACGGCAACGGTTCCATGAAAGAGCTCCTGGGCGGAAAAGGGGCGGGACTTGCCGAGATGACGCGAGCCGCACTGCCGGTCCCTCCCGGCTTCACCATCACGACGGAAGTGTGCCTCGACTATTACCGCCGCGGTCGCACGTTCCCGGATGGGCTCGTGGATGAGGTGGACGCCGCCATGCGCGAGCTAGAACGAAAGACGGGCAAGACCTTTGGCGGCACGACGGAGCCCCTGCTCGTATCGGTCCGCAGCGGCGCTCGCGTCTCGATGCCCGGGATGATGGATACGATTCTGAATCTCGGGCTCAACGACGAAACGGTAGCCGCGCTCGCGTGCCTCAGCAACAACGAGCGTTTCGCATGGGACGCATACCGCCGTTTCATCGCCATGTACGCAAGCGTCGTGTTGGGCGTGGAAAAGGAGCGCTTCGAACGCGTCATCGAGGAGACGAAGCAACATCGCGGCGTCGCGAACGATCCGGAACTGAGCACCGACGACTGGCGTTCGATTGTCGCTCGCTTCAAAACGATCGTCCAAGAGCAGGCGGGCGCATCGTTCCCGGGCGACGTTCACGAGCAGCTTTACGGAGCCATTCGCGCGGTTTTCGACTCGTGGTACTCCAAGCGCGCCCTTGAGTATCGGCGGTATAACAAACTTTCCGATGACTGGGGCACGGCAGTCAACGTCGTAACGATGGTGTTCGGAAACCTCGGAAACGACTCTGGAACCGGCGTCGCCTTCACGCGGAATCCCAATACGGGAGAACGCGTGCTCTTCGGAGAGTACCTCATCAACGCCCAAGGGGAAGACGTCGTGGCAGGAATTCGTACCCCGCAGCGCATTGAAGAGCTCCGCCGCGATCAACCGCAAATCTACCGCCAGTTTGCCGAGATCGCAGAGCGGCTGGAGCGGCATTACCGCGATATGCAGGATCTGGAGTTCACCGTCGAGCGGGGAACCTTGTTCATGCTGCAGACGCGCAACGCCAAACGCAGCGCCGAGGCCGCGGTAAAAGTCGCGCGCGACATGGTGCACGAGGGCCTCATCGAGCGTCGCGAGGCGTTGCGGCGCGTCTCAGCCGCGTCGCTGGAACAGCTCTTCCACGCGCGCATCGATCCAAAAGAGACGTATGACGTTGCGGCCCGCGGGCTCAACGCGTCGCCCGGTGCAGCCGCCGGTGCGATCGTGTTCGATCCGGATGCGGCCGTTGCTCAAGCGGCACAAGGACGCGATGTCATCCTGGTCCGGACGGAAACGACGCCGGACGACGTTCACGGCATGATCGCCGCGAAGGGAATCCTCACCGCGCGTGGGGGTGCGACGTCACACGCGGCCGTCGTCGCGCGTGGGATGGGGAAGCCATGCGTCGCCGGCTGCGAAGCGCTGGTGGTCGACGAACGCGCCAACGTTGCCACGCTCAACGGCCGCGCCTTAAAAGAAGGTACGCCCCTGACCATCGACGGGACGTTGGGAGCGGTCATCGTCGGGCATCTGCGGCTCATTCCCCCGCCGTCCGAACTGCCGGAATGGTTGTCGGAATTCTTACGCTGGGCCGACGGCGAGAAGCGGCTTGGAGTGTGGGCGAACGCCGACACCCCGGAAGACGCGCGCCGTGCACGCGAGTTGGGCGCTACTGGAATCGGACTGTGCCGCACCGAGCACATGTTCATGCAAAGCGATCGCTTGCCGGTGGTCCAAGAGATGATTCTTGCCGACACGCCGCAAGCTCGCGAAGCGGCGCTCGGAAAACTGTTACCGTTCCAGCGCAGTGACTTCGAAGCGATCCTCGAGACGATGGCCGGCTACCCGGTGACGATCCGTCTGCTCGATCCGCCGCTTCACGAATTTCTTCCCTCACTCGAAGAGTTGCTCGTCACCACGACGGAACTACGGGTGCGTAAGGGCGAATCGGATCCGGAATTTCAACGGAAGGCTGCGGTGCTCGCGCGCGTCCGTCAGCTGCACGAACAGAACCCGATGCTCGGGTTACGCGTCTGCCGGCTCGGAATCGTGTATCCCGAGATTTATGCGATGCAAGTACGTGCGATTTTCGAGGCGGCGTGCGCGCTACGGGAACGGGGAATCGACGCGCGTCCCGACGTGATGATTCCGGGAGTGGGAACGCGCACGGAGATGCAAGCGACGCGAGACGCGGCAAAAGCCGTTGCGGATGAGGTCATCGGCAAGCACGGTGTCGCCGTGCCCTACCGGATCGGGACGATGATCGAGCTGCCTCGAGCCTGCGTTGTCGCCGCTGCAATCGCGGAGGTGGCTGAATTTTTCTCCTTCGGCACCAACGACCTGACGCAAACGACGTTCGGTTACTCGCGCGACGATGCTGAGGCTTCGTTTATTCCACGGTACCTCGAAAAGAAGATTCTTCGCGAAGATCCCTTTCAGGTGCTCGACCGAGACGGTGTCGGTGAACTCATGCGGATTGCGGTCAAGGCTGGAAAAGCAACCCGCAGCGACCTGAAGGTCGGTATCTGCGGGGAGCATGGGGGCGAGCCCTCGAGCATCGCGTTCTGCGACGAAATCGGCCTCGACTACGTTTCCTGCTCTCCATACCGCGTACCCATCGCGAGACTTGCCGCTGGGCAGTCCGCGCTGGACGCGGCTTCCCTCGGTCGTTGATCCCACGCACATAACACCGCATCGGGCAGGGACTAGCCCCGGGCACGGTGCAGTGAAGGGGCCGCGGGTCAGAAATTTTTAGGTGACGCCGTGTCCGCTGGAACGCCGGCGGCACGCGCTACAGTCGACTGTAGTCGCAGGAGCCTTCCTTACACCGTATGACTTTCTCTGTTGTGTCCGTTCGAAGCCGGTGGGCTCCGCTGCGCGCACTTGCGCTCGCGTGTGTCCCACTGCTCTGTGCCACCGCCGCAATGAGCGGCTGCGCGTCGTCGTTCCGTCCGAGCAACCATCTCGTTGCGGGACCGCGAGGAGCAATCGCCGCCGTCGCCTTGCCTGGGCATCGCGTCGCGATCCTCGCGGGCTCGCCGATGTCGAAAGGCATCTTCATCGTCGATCTCACGACCGGTGCACTACACCGCAGCTTCAGCGTCACGAAAGAGGCAACGGGCATCGCGGCGGAAGGCGGCGACGGGCCACTATTGATCAGCGTTGGCGCGGTCAACAATCGCGGACGTGCCGTGGGAGCAGTCGAGCGTTGGACGATGGACGGCCAGAAGCTCCGCGTCGCTCCGATGCCCGCGGAAGCGCTGGGAATCTCGCGCGTGGTGCAGGGCGTTGCCTACGTGCTCGTTGGGCACGGAGCTGCACGCACCGCGGTTCCCCTCTATCTTCCATCGATGCACGTGGGGCCAGCGCTGCCGCTCGATGCCAACGCGAAGTCGATTCAGCAGTGCCTCATCGGTTCGACTCCCTATCTCTTGTATAGCGGAAGTGCACCCAACGGGGGCACTCCGATCGTGGTCCGGCAAGTCGAGACGGGGATGGTCGTTCGAAGCAGCGTCTCGGGAGAATCGCCGACCTGTCTCCAAGGGCGTCAGCAAGTGTTTGCGCTACAGCGCACGTTTGCCGCGGGGAGCATCGTCGTGCTCGGTATTCCGACGCTGTTGCAGCAAGGTCTCGTCCCAGCGTCAAGCGACGTTACCACGTTGATCGAAACCGACGATCATCGCCTTGCGGCGTTGAATTCCACCAGCCGCCTCAGCAACATCGAGGTATTCTCGGACAGCGCGCTGGCGATGAAGGCTCCGCAAAAGTAGCGTGTCGCTGACGAGACCCGTTTTCGAGCCAGGCGTCGAAGCGCCGTCGCTAGGCGTCGTTCCGGAACGCCCCAAAGCGACGACCGATGCGTCGTCACCAACGGCCGAGATCGCGACGAAGATTGGGGTGTACATTGCCTCAGCCGTCCTAATCGGCACCGGCTATCACTTGTGGCAAGAGATCGAGGCCAACGTCCACATCGTTTCTTTGTGGTCGAGCCTCCTCTGCTATGCGCTCGGCTTTGCGCTCGCGTGGTATGGCTCGCTGAATACCGTCGCCCCGAGCCGGCGCGAGAACATGGCGATTACGGGTTTGCTGTTGGCCTTCGTGGCCTACGCCGTCAACTATACGCTCTTCCGTGCCACCGCGTACGGCACGGACGCGATGCTCTTCAATGCCTATTCCGCCGAGCTGTTGACGCGCGGTGTCAATCCCTATGCAGCAAACATGCAGCCGGCATTCGGTTTGTTCGGGGTTCCGACGAACTTGGTGACGCCGACGGTGACCGGCGGCGCGATCTTCGCGCAGTCCTACCCCGCCCTGAGCTTCCTCGTTTACGTTCCGTTTGCGCTCCTCGGACAAAGCGCGCTGTGGCTCAGCATCGCTGCGCACCTCGGCTTGCTCGCGACGCTCGTCGTCATCGCCCCGCGGCCCTTCAAAGCGCTGGCGCCGGTGATTCTTTTCGCCGATCCGGTGTATACGCAATACACCCTGGGTTCCGTCACCGATATTATTTGGGCGCTTCCGGCGGTTTTGTGCGCCTATTATTGGCGCTCGAAGCCGGCGCTTGCGGCCTTCTATTTGGGCTTGGCATGCGGCTTCAAACAGTCGCCGTGGTTTATCGTTCCGTTCGCCATCGTGGCCTGGGCCTTCACGGCGGTCGAACGCCGCCGGTGGCTGAGCTTTTTCGAACCACTCTGCGTCCTGCTCCTGACGTTTTTCATCCCGAACGCGCCGTTCATCATCTGGGATCCGCATCGCTGGTTGAGCGGCGTCATGACGCCGATGGCGGGAAATCTGATCGCGTTTGGTTCCGGGATCGTCCAATTGACGACGGCCAACGTCTATGCCACCGATTTGCACACGCTGACGACGCTGTCCGCCGCGGTGCTCGGTCTGCTCCTTGTTTTCTACGCCGTCGATCGCCGACGGTTCGGCTTCGTGCCGTTCCTCGCTCCCGGTATCGCGCTGTTCTTCGCGGCGCGGTCACTGCAGAACTATTTCATGTTTTGGCCCGTAGCGCTGATGGCGTACGCTTTCTCCAGCCCCGGAGAAATCTGGCTCCGGTCCGAATCCGCCGAGCGCCGCCGCGCCTGGGCGCCGATCGCGGTCGCAGCGCTGGCAACGATCGTCGTCGGTTTCATGATCGTCCGCGGCACCACCGTGGCGGCATACGATATGCGCGTGTCGATCTTACACTACGGCTACGATAACGCAACGAAGAACGTGAACGCGTTCAACGTTCGGCTTGCGAATCCGGAGCGGCAGCATCCGCGTGCGATCCGCTTCGGCGTCCTGCTTCAGGGAAGCGGCGACGACTTTATTTACTGGACCGCAAAGCCGCTGACCGTCTCGCCCGGGCTCAACCGCGACGTGACGATCAAGGCTCCCAACGTGCAGTCGGAGATTCCGTCCGGCGACCACTCCGTGCAGGTCGTCGCGATCGACGCAGACGCCGGCACACAGGCGTATTCCGCTCCGATCGAGCTCGAGCCGATCGCCGGCGGAATTGCCAACCCGATGCTGACCTCATGGCTTCCGGGGCGGCCATCGACGCCGGTCGGTTGGGACATTTCGCCGACCGATTTCGCGACGGGCTGGATTCGCCGCATTGACTTGGGCAAGCACCGCGGTGGATTGGCGTATGCGGTCGCAGCCTCACCCGACGACGAATGGCATGTCGCGTCGGTCGGACAGAAACTCCCTGGAAAGCTTCGGCGTTTCTCCGCGCTCCTACGGCCGTATCAAAACTATGTCGGCGAGGGTGCGTATCCGCGTAGCATCTTCGGGATCGAGATGATCGATTCGCTCGGCCATCACGCCTATTACGTCGTCGACTCAGCGCTGCTCCACGCGGAAGTTTTCAAGCACGATCAGTTCACCATGTTCCAGGTACCCGGACGAATCGGCGCGTGGAACACCATCGAAGTCGATCCCGCTCAACTGCAACGGGACGCCGACTTCATGCTCTCCGATACCTCCCAGGTTGAGATCAACATCCTTGCCGGGCAGCACCACGGTGAGCCAGGGACGGTCCGTGGCGACTTCGGCGGAATCGAAAGCCAATAACCGGGGACCGGCGTTAAGGTCCTTTTTCTACCTCAGCCCGCGGCAGGATCTCCGCCGTCGCGACGCGTCGCGAGGAATTGATCACCATGAGCCGGTGATCCACCGTCCCGTACAGCGCGATGGCATCGAGCGAAAGCGGAAGCGCCGAGGTCTGCGAAAGGTTCGGGACGCTCAGCACGATGGCGTTCGCGGTCGACGACGTGCGTGCAATCGCGTACGCGCTGTTGACTCCATCGATGCAGGCCGGCGCGAGTGCAGCGATATCGCTGCGCACGATTCGCCCCGTCGCGAGGTTGCGAGCGGCCAGCTTCCGATTGGCGGTCGAGTACAGCAAGAACGAGCCTTCGTCCGAAAAATGGCATTGCGCGAGCGCATTGACGTCCGCTTCCAGCGGAATGGGGCGCATCAAGAAAAAGGGAAACGTGTTGATCGGAACTGCCGCGCGCGCGTGCCCTTTCCCGATGAGAACGTACGCCACATGCCCAACCCTCTGCGTGAGAGCGAGTCCCGGTGCAGGCAGCGGAAGGTCTCCCGTCCTCGTTCCATCGATCGTCCAACGTTCGATCGCTCCGCTTCCCGGAGCGCCTTTCGTGCCGCCCACGCTGAGCAACAGCGGCCCCTCGTCGGACAGCGCGGTAAGACCGGTCGTCTCCTTGTCGACGCCAAAACTAAAGACCACGGCGTCGTGCGAAATGTCGATGACATAGACGGCCTTGGCGCGCGCATCGCCTGCCAGCACCGCCACGCGATGCGAGCCCATCGGCGAAGCAGCAATCGAGCGGCGCGGAAGTGGAACGATCGTTCGTGAAGCAGAGGCAATTGCGCAGCCTTGCGCACAGAGCAGCGCCGCAGCAAGGATTGTGCACCGGCGCATGGCAGAAGAAGTCAACGTAACGTGCGAGATACCGAAACAACTTACGAATCCCTTTCAGTTCCCGCAACGAGCTCGTCCCTGCTGAGGGATCGCCGGCTCTATCTGTTCATCATCGCAGTGTTTGCGATAAAAGCCGCAGCGATGATCGGGTTTTCGTACTACGAAGTGCGGCGGGCTGCGCTGACGATGGACTTCGGCATCTTTTATCAGGCCTGGAGTCTCATCTCGCACGGCAAACTGAACCCGTTCTCGACGATGATCAGCCTGCCGTTCTACGAGGACCACTTCGCCATAGCGCTGTGGCCGATGGCGATCTTAGGGATGCTGACGCAGTCGCCGCTCGTGTTAAAAGCGATTCAAGACCTCTTGAACGTGGGCGCCGACCTGCTTGCAGCCTTCTGGACGCTCGACATCGTGCGCGGGTGGCCGTCACTCTCAACACGCGCCGCGTTGGCGTTACTGGTGGCTGCGATGCTCTCCTTGGCACTCAATCCATGGACCTT
>JAFAXE010000189.1 GCA_019241305.1 Vulcanimicrobiota bacterium | reverse complement strand
CCGTGTACCAGCAATTCGTCGACAAGACGATCGCGTTTTTAGCCTCGGAATTCGACGCGGCGTACCCCAAAGCGCAATTCCTGATTACGATAGGGAATAACGATGGCTATTGCGGCGATTATCGTAGCACGCCAAAGAGTCCGTTCTTGGGGCACATGGCGATGGCGTGGCAGCCGCTCGTGAACCGCAACGGCAACGCGCCGGCTTTCGTGTCGCAGTTTTCGCTGGGCGGCTACTATACCGCACGCTTGCCGTTAAGTACGACGGTGCCGGCCATCGTGCTCAACAGCGTCTTCTGGTCGGCCTACTACGAGAACACCTGCGGCACGGCGCACACCGATCCAGGTAGGGCCGAACTGAAGTGGCTCGCGGCGCAATTGAGCGACCCCGCGATGGCCAGCCCGCTGCTGCTGACCCATATCCCTCCCGGTATCGATGAGTACGCGTCCGCCAAGGGCGCGAAGGCGACACCACTCTATAAGGAAGCGTATACGCAGCAGCTGTTGAGCACGCTTGCGACCAAAGGCGTTAGGTTGCGCGCGTTTCTCATCGGACACATTCACCATGCGACATTCGAAGTCGCCGATACCGCCGGCGGGCAACTCGGCGCGTTCGTCATACCGTCGATCAGCCCCAATCAGGGCAACAACCCTGCGTTCGTCTCCGCGTCGGTGCAGTCAAGTGACCCGATGTTGCTGAATACCACGACCTACGCGTTGTCTTTGGCGTCGATCGGAAACGGATGGACGCCGCTGTATTCGTTTAATACGGCGTACGGCGTCCAGGGAGTCGATGCACCGTCGTTCTTAAGGTTGCAGTCGACGATGGCAGCCGATTCAAGCGTGCGCGCAACGTTCTTCGCGAACTACAATTCCGCGAGCGCAACGGCGACACCCTCACCCGAGAAGTGGCGGTGGTATTGGTGCGGTCATACGAATCTGACGCCGGCGCCCTATACGCAATGCGTGGGAAGGTAGCTTAAAGACGGTCGCACTTCGCCGCGAAGACGAAGTCGCTTTCGGTCAGACCCTTGATTTTGTGTGTCCAAATCTGCAGTGTGACGCGGCCCCATGAAAGCTGGACGTCGGGATGATGCGCCTGTTCCTCGGCGAGCGCGCCCACCCGATTGACGAACGCGAGCGCTTCTGCGAAGTTCTTGAAACGGTAAGACCTTTCTAAGAAAAGGTGACCGTTTTGCTTCAGCTCCCACCCTTCGCCGAGTTGTGACAGCATGACTTCAGCGGCGCCCGGCTCCATCGGTGGGACGCCACCGCGGCACGGGACACACGTCCGTTCAGCAAGTTCGGTCACGGGGCTTAGCGCATCGCCTGCGCCATGATGCGTGCGAACTCGTTGGGATTCGCCTGGCCGCCCGGAAGGGCGTTGAAGTATTCCCAGCCGGCGACGCCTCCGAAGTTGTGATGTTCGCGCGTGAGCGCGTGGAGTGTCGTGACGAGCGTTGAAATCGCAACGAAGCCGCTCCCGTCGTTCGGGTTGTCGATGACGCCTGCCACCACTTTGTCTGCGGGAAATACACCGCCGGCCAACACGTGATCGTAATCGGTGGTATTTTGCAGACTCCCGAAGCCGCTGTAAAACTGCGCGTTGAACCAGGCGATGTCTGGGCCCTCTGGGCCGTTGTACAGGTCGATGTAGCTAAACCCGGAGAGGTTGGGACCGCCCCATAAGGCGGAACAGACCGGCGACAACGTGATGATGAAGCTTTTTCCGAAATCACGGTTCAATGCGCTGATGAGCCGCTCGATGTCGGCCAGTGACACGGTCTCCTCGACATCGAGGTCGATTCCGTTTAAATCATAACGCTTGAGCGTGTGCCGCAGGATGGGATAGAACGTCGACCAGTTGCTGAAGAGGTCACCGTACGATCCTTGCGCAGCGCCTCCCAGCATCATCCTCACGGTGATGCCAAGGCGTTGCAGCTTCGCCGTTTCGTGCCACATGACGCGAAACATCGGGTCGCTC
The DNA here is from genome assembly GCA_019241305.1 of Vulcanimicrobiota bacterium. Taxonomy (GTDB): domain Bacteria; phylum Vulcanimicrobiota; class Vulcanimicrobiia; order Vulcanimicrobiales; family Vulcanimicrobiaceae; genus JAFAXE01. The sequence goes on along the minus strand of JAFAXE010000189.1, from coordinate 2,307 downwards.
GGCACGTTGTCGTTGAGATGAATGTAGGGCGTTCCGCCGGTGTTGTAGCCAAGATGAAAGGCTGCGACCATCACGTCGGTCACGTACGGCAGGTGCGTCGTCGGGTCGCGGTGGCGCCAGATTGGCGCAAGCGACTGATACTGAGCGTTGTAGTATTGCGTCTGATAGTAGAAGATATCGCGCTCTGGTGCGGGTGCTGCGGAGCGCAGCGCAGGATGGCGTGGGAACGCGACCCTCAAGGGACTGACGGCCGCATTGACCGCGGCCGTGTTCGTACCAAGGAACACCGCCAGCGCAACGGACATGTGATGCCACCGAATTTCCATTGCTCCTAAACTGCGCTTAGTACTGCGTCGTTCCTTCGGCGGGGGCCTCGGCGCGCGTTCGCAGCGTCCTACTTGTGTACCTCAATTGTGCACCCGTTCCTGGTGAGCGGCGCCTTCGGCTGGCACGATGAGTGCGCGACGGCCGAGCACACGCTCTGCGCCGCGTATGCTCTACACAAGAAAGGGAGACGATGCAACGACATCTCGATCACAAGCTTCAGGCCCGCGCAAAACTGTGGGCGGCGCTGACACTCCTCGCGACCCTCACCGCCGGTAGCGCGGTGGCCATCGCAAACGCCCAGGGCGGAAGCACCGTTCATCGCGACACGACCAAGAAATGCTCCACAGCTGCCGCGTGCATCTCCGCCAGCAACAGCGGTGCGGGGGACGGCATGTTAGGCACGGCCGCGAACGGCTTTGGCGTCGAGGGCGAGTCGACGGGTGCAAACGCCGGAGTGGGCGGTTATTCTCTCCAATCAAACCAGTTTGGCGCTTCCGGCGTGTACGGCGATGCACTCAACGGCTTCGGAGTCTATGGCTTCAGCCGGTCGACGAGCGGTTACGGCCTGGTTTCACAAGGTAACGCGTTCGTCGAAGGTCTGATCTTCACGGGCGGCAGTTGCAAGAACGGCTGCAGCAGTACGCGGCACCAAGCGGCATTCGTTGCTTCTACCAGCCAGCCGACGATCGACGACGTCGGCGAGGGAACGCTCCGGGGCGGTGCAGCGCGAGTCGCGCTGTCACCTGACTTCGCGAACACCATCGACACGACCAGGTCGTACATCGTGATGCTAACGCCCGAGGGTGACGCATCGCTGTACGTGACGAACCGCACCGCGGCCGGCTTCGACGTGCGCGAAGTTGGCGGCGGCCACGCGTCGATTTCCTTCGCCTACCGAATCGTGGCCAAGCCCTACGGCGTACCGGACGTTCGCCTTCCGTTCAAGACGATCGTTCGTCCCATGGCGCAGTCGCTGCATCAGGGGCACTAGTCATCCACCGGAAGCTTTGGAGAACGGCCCGGGACGCGAGTCCCGGGCTTTTCGCCGTCACGGGCGAACTTTGGCGGCGTGGAGGACGAACGGCTCCGTCGCCTCTCACCATTCGGCGACCTGCTGAGGCAGCATCGCGTAAAGGCCGGCCTCTCACAAGAGGCGCTCGCGGAACGTGCCAGGATGAGCGCGCGCGGGATCGGCGCGTTGGAGCGCGGCGACCGCCGAACGCCGCAGCGCGAGACGCTCCTACTGCTCGCCGAGGCGCTTTCGCTCGACGGGACAGAACGCCGTGCGTTTGAAGAGGCGGCGGATCCCGTCGGTTCACGTCGGCCTCGTGGCGCCACCGACGGCGTCACAGAAATCTCCCGACCGTCGAATCTTCCCACGCCCTTGACGACGTTCATCGGCCGGGAAGACGACGTCGCGACCATTTGCGAACTCGTCCGGCACCACCGCCTCGTCACCATCGTTGGCCCAGGCGGCATCGGCAAGACGCGCACGGCACTCGAGTCGGCGCACCGCTGTGCCGATGTGGCTGGAGACGGTGCGATTCTTGTCGACCTCTCTGCGCTGAGTAACGGCGAACGCGTGACCAGCGCAATCGCCTCCGCGATCGGGGTACCGCAAAGCGCCGGACGCTCAGCCGAGGAGATGCTCCTTGGCTACCTGGCGCACAAACGCAGCCTGATCATCCTCGATAACTGCGAACACGTCATCACGGAAGTACGTCGCATTACGCGGGCGCTGCTTCAAGGTTGCGCAGGTCTGCGCATCCTCGCGACGAGCCGTGAGTCGTTGAACGTCGAGGGTGAGCGCTGCTATTCGCTCGCCTCCATAGCGATCGGTGAGGCGGTGCGGCTCTTCGGCGATCGCGCTACGGCGGCGAACCGCGCGTTCGCGATTGATGACGGCAACCGGCGCGACGTGGAGGAGATCTGCCGGCGGCTCGATGGCATTCCGCTCGCCCTCGAATTGGCTGCCACCCG
>JAFAXE010000072.1 GCA_019241305.1 Vulcanimicrobiota bacterium | reverse complement strand
TATCTGTCGGCATATAACGAACACACCAAGTTCCTCTACCGAGCCGGCTACATCGAACTTCCGCTGATCCAGTCGCCGGGCCAACGCCTCGATGATCTCGCGCCGTATGGCTACGATCAAACGCGGGTGGTGTATAACGACCTGGTTCTAGCGTCACCGCGCGTCGGCTTGGAAGCGGCCCGAGACGTCGGCGTCGCACGCCTCGACGGGACGATCTCCTTCGGCGAATTCAAGGGCGCGGCGTATGGCGGCAAGCCCATCGCGACCGGGATTGCAAGCTACGCCTCACGTCCCGAGTTGGGGCTGTTCGCCACGGTGCCGACGGTGAAGAACGTCGACCTATTCGCGAACGTCCTCTTCGGTCAGCGCGGAATCGGTCTCACCGGTCAACCGACGTTCCAAGATGCCTACCAGCGCTACGGCTTCGGTGCGCACCTTCGCGAGCATGCCCTCGACGTGACGCTGCAGCAATGGTACGGCTTCGACGGCGACGCCGACGGCACTGGCACGTCGATCTCATCCAGCGGGGGTTTCTTCCGCCTTAAGTATTATGTAACACCCCATACCTATGCAGCGGTTCGATACGATGCCTCTGCCAATCCCACGATTAGCCGTGACGTCGTGTACTACATTGGCACCCAAGCCGGGACGCACGCCCGCATCATCCTGCAGGACGTTCACTCGATCGGACTCGGAAAGAATGCCCTTGGCGGCGCCCTGACGTTCGGCTTTCCGTGGCCCCTCGGATACTAGGAGAAGACCCATGCGCGTCTTAGTCGTTGAAGACAACGTGGAAATCGCCGGAGCGATTCGCACGATGCTCCAGCGTCAAAAATTTGCGGTCGACGTGGCGAACGACGGCGACGCCGGCCTCGACCACGTGCTTCGCGGGACGTACGACTGTGCGATCGTCGACGTGGTCCTCCCGCGGCGAGACGGCTTCGCGATTTGCCGCGCGGCGCGCGCGGAGGGCGTTCAGACGCCGCTCCTGATCCTGACGGCGCGGGATGCCGTCGAGGACCGCATCCGCGGCCTCGACTCGGGCGCCGATGACTACCTCATCAAGCCGTTCGCTGAGGAGGAGCTGGCCGCGCGGGTCCGCGCGCTGCTACGCCGTGCCGACCGTCCCCCGCAGTCGAGCGCAATGACGGTCGGCGACCTGGAAGTCGACCCCACGGGACGCAGCGTCCGCGTGGCGGGCCGTCCGCTCGGAGTGGGCTCGACGGAGTTTCGTCTCCTGGAACTCTTTGCGCGCAATCGCGGGATGACGCTCAGCCGAACGCAAATCCTAGAGCGCATTTGGGACTACGACTTCGGCGGCTCGAGTAACATTGTCGACGTGTACGTCAGTCAACTGCGTCGAAAACTGAAGACCCTGCGTTCGACGGCAGCCATCATAACGGTATGGGGGATCGGATACAAACTGGTAGAGGAGACAGCGACAAGCGCGTAATCCTGCGTCTGGGAGGAGCCTATCTCGCCGTCTTTTTGCTGGTGATCGGGGCACTCAGCGTGCTCGCGTATCTCCTCATCGCCGCAGGATACCGTACCGCGCTCGGACCCGCACTCGACGTCCCTGAGGGAGCCGTCGCGCTTGCCTCAGCGCTCCGCCGCGTGCTGTTCAGCATTCTCGCCGTTGACGGTGGCCTCGCGCTTCTCGTCGGCGTTGCGTCGTTCGCGCTCGCGCGCGCGGCCGTTCAACCACTCGTCGAGGCGCGCGCACGGGAGGCGCGCTTTGCCGCCGATGCAGCGCATGAGCTGCGCACACCGCTTGGCGTCATCGCCAGCGTCGCCCAAGCGGCACGCGGAGACGCGGAGCGGCAAGAAGCTGCCCTCAAAACGGTCAGCGATCAGGCACTCGAAGCGAGCGCGCTCATCGCCGATTTGCTGACGCTCGCACGCCATCCCGAAGGAAGGGCGCTGGCGCGAGAGCCGGTCGATCTTGCGGGGATCGCAGCCCAGACGTTGCGCGAACGCGAGCCGGTCGCGCAGAAACGCGGTGTTACACTGGAGTTGCACGCGGAAAGCGCAATCGTTGACGGCGACGAGCGGCGCCTCGCACAACTCGTTCGCAACCTCGTCGACAATGCACTGCGGTATGCACGGACGCACATCGATGTCTTCGTCGACGCCGACGGCAAAACCGCACGCATCGCGGTCAGCGACGACGGCCCCGGCGTCTCCGGCGAATTGCGCGCTCAGGTTTTCGAGCGTTTTGCAAAAGATTCGACTTCCGACGGCAGCGGATTAGGGCTCGCCATCTGTCGATGGGTGGCGCGGTCGCACGGCGGCGACATCACCCTCGAAGACGGCTCGACGTTCGTCTCCCGCTTCCCGCTCGGCAACTATCCCACCGCCTAGGGCGGTCCTAGCTCGCGTGATTGCGAGCATGCCGTGCTAGCCGGCGGTCCACCGTTCCACCTCATGTGGTCGGGAGCGTTCGATCCCGATCGACCACGCGTCAAGCGACGCGTCGACCTGCGCCGGGTTCTGCAGTTCTTCCGCCCATACTGGCGAGCGGAGCTGACGGTGCTCGTCTGCATCGTGCTCGTCGCGCTGCTCGGGCTTGCGCCGGCGGTGTTTACCAAATGGATCATCGACGGCGCGCTGGCGGCGCACGATATTCGTGGCGTTGCGATCGATGCAGGCGGGATGGTCCTTTCGGCACTGCTGGCGGGCGGCATTGGCGTGTACCAAGGCTACCTGAACTCGCTCGTCGGCGAAGGGATCATGCGCGACATCCGTACGAGCCTTGTCTCGCATCTGCATCGCATGCCGATCGCGTTCTTCACGAATACGAAGACGGGCGAAATCATGAACCGCGTCTCCAACGATGTCGACAACATCGACAACGTGGTCACCGGGACGCTCGTCACGATCGTGACCAACGTTGCCATCATGATCACGACGATCGTGACGATGTTCCTGATGAACTGGCTGCTTGCGCTTCTGGCGCTTGCCGTCGTGCCGCTGATGATTTTGCCGCTGTCGCCCGTTGGCCGCCGCATGTACGACGTGCGGAAGCGGACGCGCGAAAAGCGCGATGAGGTCGAAAGCCTCATCCAAGAGACGCTCTCGATCTCCGGAATCACGCTCATCAAATCGTTCGTCCGCGAAGCTTTCGAGCACAAGCGGTTCTTTGCGGTCGGCACCGACCTCATGCGCCTCGAGATTCGCCTGGCCATGGTGGGCCGCTGGTTCATCGCCGCCATCGTCGCGATGGTCGTCATCGGTCCGGCGATCGTGTGGTTCGGCGGCGGCTTGCTGCATATTTTCCGCGGTCTCTCCATCGGCACGATCGTCGCCTTTGCGGCGGGCGGACTGCTCGGACGGTTGTACGGCCCGGCTTCAGCGCTCGCCGGCATTCAAGTGCAGGTCGTGAGCGCGCTTGCGGTGTTCGAGCGCATCTTCGAATATCTCGACATGCAGGCAGAGGGCGTGGTGCGAAGCTCCGCCTCGGTCAAACCCGCTATCCTCAGTGACGTCGCGGGGGAAATCCGCTTCGATCACGTCACCTTCTCATACGTTCCCGAACGGACGATTCTGCACGACGTAACGTTTACCGTCGCGCCGGGAAAGATTGCCGCCTTCGTCGGTCCATCGGGAGCCGGTAAGACGACGATTACGCAACTCGTGCCACGTTTCTACGATCCGCAGGAAGGCGGCATTGCTGTCGACGGCCGCGACGTACGCGATGTCGATCTCGACTCACTACGCCGCCACATCGGCATCGTCACGCAAGAGACGTACTTGTTCCACGATACCATCGCGGCCAATCTCCGCTACGGGCGGGAGAGCGCAACGCAGGACGAACTCGAGGCGGCGGCGCGAGCAGCCAGCATCCACGACGTGATCGCGAGTCTGCCGCAAGGCTACGACACGATCGTCGGGGAGCGCGGCCACAAACTTTCCGGCGGAGAACGTCAGCGGCTGGCGATCGCCCGCGTGCTCTTGAAGGATCCGCGTATCCTGATCCTCGACGAAGCGACGAGTCAGCTCGACTCAGAGAACGAGGCGCTCATCCAAGCAGCGTTCTTACGCCTCATGTCAGGGCGCACGAGCCTCGTCATCGCGCACCGCCTATCCACGGTGCTCTCGGCCGACGTCATCTTCGTCGTCGAAGGCGGCCGCATCGTGGAGAGCGGAACGCACGCACTCTTGCTCGCGCGCAACGGCACCTACGCGCGCCTGTATTGGACGCAATTCCGCGACAGAGACGGAACCGCGCTCGCGTCGTCATAAATCACGTCATTGCATGCGGTCCATCTTAAAAGCTGCGCGTCAAGGTCAGCGTCACCGCGCGGCCTCCAAGCGCGTATGCGGGCGTCGGGATCGGCCCGTCGACTCCGCCATACGGAACTCCAGCGCCGGCGCGCGTGAAGCGTTGATCGTAGACGTTCGTCAGATTCGTCGCCGAAAGTCCCACCTCGTAGTTCTTGAGATGGTAGGCGACGTTGGCATCGAGCGTCGCGTACGGCGGCTGATTCAACTCGTTATAACGGCCCTCGTAGAGCAGGCGGGTCCCATACGAAAATCCCTGCGGCGGCGCGTGCTCAAAGGAAAGCGTCACCTTGTGCAACGGAAGACCCAGATTCTGCTCACCCACGACGAGCGAGCCGGTTTGCGCGTACGGTGGTATGCTGGTCAGGTACGCACTGCGCACCGCCCAACCCGCATGAAGCGTCGAGTATGGCGCGATCTGATGACTCGCCCCGAGCTCGATCCCTTGATAGATCGCATCCCCTGCATTGATGGGAAAACTCAGCGGGCAATCGGGATGACCGGCCGTACCGCAGTTCGGAATCGGTGTGGGGACGAGCGTGGCCGCCGGCGTTCGCAGATTCACGCGATAGACGTCAACCGAGACGTCGGTGCGGTGTGGTCCCGGCGCAAGGATGCGCTCGTATCCGAGCGAGTATTCCGTCGCATGATCGGGTCGTAGATGCGGATTCCCGATCGAGACGACGCCATTAACCGGCGGCGGCAAGACTGGAGGAACGACGAGTTCCGGAAGCTGCGGAGCCTGAAACGTCGTGCCGACCGATGCTTTCACCGCGGACTGCGCGTTCGGCGTCCACGAGAAGCCGAGTCGCGGATCGACGCTGCTGCCGAACGACGAGTAGTCGCTCGCGTACGCTGCGAGGGCGACGTGAAATTTCGCGCTGAGATCGCCGGTGTAGCGAAGGGCGGCGGTCCGCTGGGTCTGTCCGAGCGTAATCTGTGAGGCAGACGACGAGGCTGCCGTACCGGAATCGAGCGGCCGAGCAACGCCCTCTCGAAGACTGAATGGACGGCGCAGCACCGCTTGATCGTTGACGACGCCGGTAGCGAAATCGGTGACGAGATTCTCGTTGCGAATTCCGTACTGCAGCGAGAGCGTGCCGGAACCGAGTTGCCGGTCGATCTCGAGCGAATTGTCGCTCAGGATGTCGCGGTCGCTGTTCAGGTACGGCGACGTGTCGGCGCCGGGACCGAAGACCGACTGCGCCGAGAGCGACGTGTAATGCCGGAAGAGCGCCGTCGTTGGCGAGACGCCGGACTCGTCGGGACGGCTGAGGGGAATACGAGCATCGAGCGCATAGCCGGCATTATGGGCTTGTAACGTCGTGCCCGCAAAGCTCGTCAGGCTGGGTGATGAGGACGCGGCGAACGGATGCAGCGCTACGGCGTCGCCCGATGCACTCGGCGAGGCAGGTCCGGGGAACGACGACAGCGCCGCCGAGAGATCGCGCACGTCGCTCTGATCGTGAAACGAGAGCGTGAGATCGCCACCGCTGCCGAACGTGTAGCGCAGCTTTCCTAGGGCCGTGGAACCGCTGACCGCACTGCCGACGTGTTGCAGGTCGCCGGTCGTGCTGTTCGTGATGTCTTGATTCACTTCGCCCGCCGTCGTCGTCCGGTGCAACGACAGCGCATAGCCCAGATGCGACATGGTACCGGTAGACTGCAGCGTCTCTCCAAACGAGTCGTACGATCCGGAAAACACGCGAACGAGACCGTGCCGCTGAGCGGTCGGCTCGAGCGTCCGGATGTTGATCGCGCCATCGATGGTATCAGGCCCAACGAGCGATGAGGGCGAAATGCCTTTCACCAACTCCACATTGGAATAGTCCGCCGGATCCAGCAGCGACAAATCAAACGAGCCGGTGTTGCCGCTATTGACTTGGTGCCCATCGATATCGATGAGCGTTTCCGTTGGATCAGGTCCCCGAAGCGCGACTGCGGTGGGCAGCGCGAGGCTCCCGCCAAGCGGATGCACCAGCGTCGTCGAGATATCGTCGTTCAGCGCTTGACTGACGTACGTCGTTCCACGCGCCGCGTACGTCTGCGTCTGAACCGTCGTGGTCGGTGCGGACGACGTCGAAAGCGCCGCGCCGCTTCCAGCACGAACTTGGCCGATCGTCACGAGGGACGATGAGGAGCGCGCCATGACGAGATCGACGTTCGTCATTTTTCCGGCCTCGACGTCGATCGTACGCCCCGAAACGGCATCGTAGCCTCGCGCAGTCGCACGCACAACGTACGTGCCTGACGGTAACCCGGTAAAGACGAAGCCGCCCTTTGTCCCGACGGGAAGCGTGCGGGCCGGCCCATTTCCGGAGACGACGACGACTGCTGCGGTAACCGGCGTCCCGTCCGACGTGGTGACGAAGCCCTGCACGGTACCGGTCCCGACGACGATCGCGCTCGGCGCTGCGATCGCCGCGCCGTTCGAAGCCGCGACGGCAAGTCCCAACGCGGCGGCAACGGCGGTCAACCGCTGCAGAGGTGGAATGACGACCGCGCCGCGTGCGCGACAAGAAGTGAACATGTGCCGTACTCTCCGTTGCGATGCTCGCAGCGTTCGTTCGCTCGCGAGCGGTAGGCGATGGCGCCGCTAGCGACGCCCTAACGTTAAGCGGAGAGGACGGCCGGAGGTCCGCGCTTTGCGGCAACGCGGAGCACACTAGAACGCCGTTTGCGTTCGAAGAGAAACGGAACGAGGTCGTGCGCGGGCGGACGCATGGCGCCGAGTCCGATGGCAAACCACGCTTCGATGGTACGTAACAGGACGTCGCTGCACGAGGCCAGCCAATGCAGCACGCGCCACGCGAGCCAGCCGAGCGTGCTCGCGAGCGGGAGGGCAATGCAAAGGCCCAACAGCGGCGACCCGCCGAGTGCGTCCGCGAGACTATCGAGCGTCCCCGTCGCCGCGAACGTATCCCAGGATTCCATGCCGACGACCATGACGAGCGCCGCCACCGCGACCGCAACGACGAACGGCAGGGGCCGTACCGGCGTTCGCAAGCTTTGCATAAAGCCGCGTCGATTCGACGCTCCGTCGAGCGCCGCAAAAACGAAACGCAGACTCGCTCCTCCCAGCGCAAAAACCAGCACGAGGGCGGCCAGATCGCGCGAGTGATGCGCTAGCGTGTCGTAGGCATCGTGGGCAAGTGCGACGTCGCCGACGAGGTCGATCGCAACGTGCGCCAACAGTGCCGCCATGATGGCAGCGACGAGTCCGACGCACAGCGCCGCACCGGCGCGAGAAAGACGAGTCAGCATAGAGGCGACGTTGCCAATTGTTGGCTAGAACGTTGCCACGAGCCTTTTGGTGCTATACCGCTACCGGAGCCCCGAGCGCCATGACGCCTGGTTCGCCATGCAGGACGAGCCGCGGGCCAGTCGCAGCCTGGACATCGTCGACCGCCACCCCGGGGGCGAGCTCGCGCACGGCGAGTCCATCGGGCGTCACGTCGATGACAGCAAGGTCGGTGATGATACGGTCGACCACGCCCTTGCCCGTCAGCGGCAATGTGCACGACTCCAGGATTTTGTGTTCGTTACCCTTGGCGACGTGCTCCATCATCACGATGACGCGCTTTGCTCCATGCACCAAGTCCATCGCGCCGCCCATCCCCTTCACCATCTTTCCGGGGATCATCCAATTGGCGAGGTCGCCGGTGCGCGATACTTGCATCGCCCCTAAAACGGCGACATCGATATGGCCGCCGCGAATCATGCCGAACGACGTCGCGGAATCGAAGAACGATGCGCCCGGCAACAGCGTCACGGTTTCCTTTCCGGCGTTGATGAGGTCGGCGTCTTCCTCGCCTTCATAGGGATAGGGTCCCAATCCGAGGATGCCGTTCTCGCTCTGCAACACGACGGTTACCCCGTGGGGGATATAGTTTGGGACCAGCGTCGGAAGCCCGATACCGAGATTGACGTATTGACCGTCTTTCAGCTCCAGGGCCACGCGGCGTGCGAGTTCTTGTCGTGTGAGTGCCATCGCGAGTTCCTTTCTACGCCGCGTGACGCTTGCGCGTCGTCACGCGTTCGATGCGTTTTCCGCCCCTGCCGACCAGCACCACGCGCTGCACGAAAATCCCGGGCGTGTGCACGTCGCGCGGATCGATTTGACCCGGCTCGACCAGTTCCTCGACTTCGGCAATCGTAATTCGCCCGGCCGCTGCACAGAGCGGATTGAAATTGCGTGTCGATTTTTCGTACACGAGATTCCCGTGCGAGTCCCCTTTGCTCGCTCGCACGAGCGCATAGTCGCACGTGATTCCCTCCTCGAGCACGTACGCGCGTCCCGCAAAGTTGCGCGTCTCTTTTTTCGGTGAGGCGGTGACGACTGCACCGTGGTTGTCGAATCGCCACGGCAAACCGCCGTCGGCGACTTGTGTGCCGACGCCGGTCGGCGTGAAGAAGGCTGCAATCCCCGCACCTCCGGCACGCAACCGCTCCGCCAGGGTTCCCTGCGGGACGAGTTCGACTTCGAGTTCCCCATGAAGAAACTGGCGCTCGAACTCCTTATTTTCGCCGACGTACGAACCGGTGGTCCGTCGAATACGGCGATGATCGAGCAGCACGCCAAGGCCCCACCCATCGACTCCGCAATTGTTCGAGACCGTCGCGAGATTCGTCGCACCCTGTTCCCAGAGCGCCGCGATCAACACGTGCGGAATGCCGCACAACCCGAAGCCACCCACGGCGAGCGACGCCCCGTCGGGGATGTCGGCGACCGCGGCGGCGGCATTTTCCACGACCTTGTTCATACGAGAGATGTTAGCCGTAGCGGCGTGGTAGGCCCTCGCGACGGCCTACCGCGAAAAGACGCGCAACACGCGGATCGATTTGGGAGCATAGCGATGGCCATCGTAGCACCGACCCTGGACACCCACGCCGAGGAAGAGGCGATGATCCTCGATGTCGTCCGGCAACTCGTCGCCGAAAAGGTCGAACCTCGCGCCGCGGAGATCGACGAAAAAGGCGAGTTCCCGTGGGACGTTCAGCGCCTCTTTGCGGAAAACGATCTGCTGGGCATTCCTTTTCCCGCTGAATATGGTGGTGTCGGCGGTTCCTTCCTGACGTACGTCAAGGTCGTGGAGGAAGTCGCGAAGGCGTGCGCCTCCAGTTCACTCATCATCGCCGTGCAGGAGCTCGGCGCACTGCCGATTCTCATCGCCGGCACGCACAAACAAAAAGAAAAGTATCTCACGAAGCTCGCATCCGGCGAATACACCGCCGCCTACGCGCTCACCGAAAGTGGGAGCGGCTCCGACGCGGCGGGCTCTATGCGCTGCCGCGCCGAGCGACGCGGTGATACCTATGTGCTCAACGGCACGAAGATCTGGATCACGCAAGGCAACGTGGCTGACGTCGTATGCGTCTTTGCGGTCACCGATCCGAGCAAGGGCGCAAACGGCATCAGCGCGTTCATCGTCGAGAAGACCTTCCCCGGCTTCAACGTAGGGAAAGTCGAAAAAAAGATGGGAATCCGCGGTTCGCCCACCGTCGAGTTGGTGTTCGATCATTGCCAAGTTCCGGCGGAGAATTTGCTTGGCGCCGAAGGCGAAGGCTTCAAGATCGCGATGAAGGTGCTGGACAAATCACGTCCGGGGATCGCGGCGCAGGCTGTCGGCATCGCGGGCGGGGCGCTCGACTACGCCGCCAAGTACGCCCAGGAACGGATCGCCTTTGGCAAGCCGATCGGGCAACAGCAAGGCCTGCAGTTCATGCTCGCCGACATGAAGACCGACGTCGAGGCGGCACGCCTACTGCTGTACGAGGCGGCGCGCAAGTGCGATCAAAATGCGCCCGACATCACGCTTTGGGCGGCGATGGCAAAGCTCAAGGCCGGCGACGTCGCGATGCGCGTCACGACGGACGCGGTGCAAATTCTCGGCGGCTTCGGCTATTCCGTCGAGTACCCGACCGAACGGATGATGCGCGACGCGAAGATCACGCAAATCTACGAAGGCACGCAGCAGATCCAGCGGCTCGTCATCGCCCGCACGCTCGTCGGCCGCTGGAAACCCCCAACCTCCGCATCAAGCTAAATGGGTCCTTCGACTCCGTTACGCTGAGCAGAGCTCAGCTCCACTTCGCTCAGGATGACACACTGTTTTCATGCGCTTCGATGTGGCCGTTCACAGCCATGGGTCACTGAAGTGAAAAGCAGAGCGCGCAGCTCCG
>JAFAXE010000161.1 GCA_019241305.1 Vulcanimicrobiota bacterium | reverse complement strand
GGAGAAACGATTGACTCCGATACGCCGGTGCAGGCGGCTGCCTACTGGCCGATCCATCGCAATCCGCCGGATTTCATCGCGCAAGACCCGACGCCGAAGATCTTCGAAACCGGTATCAAAGTCATCGACTTGATGGCGCCCTATACGCGCGGCGGCAAAGTCGGCTTGTTCGGAGGTGCCGGCGTCGGCAAGACCGTCCTGATTCAAGAGCTCATTCGTAACATTGCGCAAGTGCACAAGGGTTTCTCGGTGTTCACCGGTGTCGGCGAACGAACGCGTGAGGGTAACGACCTGTGGCTAGAGATGCGCGAATCGGGCGTCATCGCGCAGACGACGCTCGTTTTTGGTCAAATGGATGAGCCGCCCGGAGTGCGCTTTCGCGTCGCGCAGACGGGCGTAACGATGGCGGAATATTTCCGCGACGAGAAGGGCGCCGACGTCCTCTTTTTCATGGACAACATCTTCCGCTTTATGCAGGCGGGCTCGGAGGTCTCGGCACTGATGGGGCGCATGCCTTCGGCGGTCGGTTATCAACCGACGCTTGCGACCGAGATGGGACAAATCGAAGAGCGCATCACCTCGACGCACAAGGGTTCCATCACGTCGGTGCAGGCAGTCTACGTACCAGCGGACGACTACACGGATCCCGCAGTCGCGACGACCTTCGGCCACCTCGACGCAACCACGGCGCTCTCGCGTGCGCTGACGGAGCTGGGGATTTATCCAGCGGTCGATCCGCTCGCATCGTCGTCCCGAATTCTCGATCCGCAAATTGTCGGCGAAGAGCATTACCGCGTCGCGCGGGGCGTTCAGGAAACGCTGCAGCGATATAAGGATTTGCAAGACATCATCGCGATTCTCGGTGTCGACGAACTGTCGGACGAGGACAAGATGATCGTCGGACGCGCGCGCCGCATGCAACGACTGCTTTCGCAACCGTTCTTCGTGGCCGAGCAATTCACGGGACGCCCTGGGAAATACGTCAAGGTCGCCGACACCATCGCCGCCTTCAAGGAAGTGCTGGAAGGCAAACTCGACGAGCTTCCGGAGCAGGCGTTCTACATGGTCGGCGGTATCGACGAAGTGAAGGCCAACGCGGAACGTATGGGCGCCGCGGTATAGATGCAAACGGTGTCATTCCACGCAAGTCCCTTCACACCGATGGTACGGTTTTCGCTTCACAAGAATGGCGACGAGTTCGGCTCTGATATGAATGTCAGTGACGGTCTTTGCTGTCAAATCCGAAGCGACGCTAGCGCCGCAAGGCGGGGCGACGTTTCATTGAGCAAGCTCCGACCGACGAGCGTAACCACGGACGGTGAGAGCGAGGAGGCGGAGCAGCCAGGAGCGAGCCCGGACGGCGAGCGACGAGCGGTTGCGAGATGGAATGTCGCCCCGGCTTGCGGTGCTCGCCGGATATTTCGCACCTGCATACCGGCGCTGAGCATTCTGTAAATGGCGAAAACCGTACCATTCAAACTCATCACGCCGACGCAGGTCGCGTTCGAAGGCGATGCTGAGCTCGTCATCGGCGTTGGCACGGAAGGCGAAGAGGGCATCCTCGCGTCGCATGCGCCGTTCCTCACGGCGCTGCGTCCCGGGATTCTTCGCGCCAACGTGGTCGCCGCAGGTGAGACGAAGCGGCTCGAATTCGCAACGAGCGAAGGCTTTTTGCAGGCGCTCCCGGACCGCGTTACCGTCCTGACCGACGCGGCACTCCGTCGTGAGGAAATCGACGTCGATGTGGCCCGCAAAGAGTTACAGGCAGCCGAGGAGCGTCAGCGCGGGCTGACGCCACAGAGCGCCGAGTACGCGCGGGAGCAATCCGCGATCGATTTTGCGAACGCCCGCATCGCGCTCGCTTCACACTAAGGGGCTCAGCGCGCTCCCACGGGAGCGGGCTTCCGGTCTACCGCCCGAGCGATGACCGAGCTCGTATAACGAATCTCGTCGTCGGTGATTTCGCCGAACATCGGGAGCGACAGAATTCGCTCGGCGCGGCGTTCGGTGACGGGGAACGACCCGCTTGCAAGTTCGGTGTACGCGGGTTGACGGTGAATCGGTATCGGGTAGTGGATTCCGTACTGCACGCCTGCTCCTTCGAGCGCCTCGATGACGTTCGAGCGGTCCGGAACCTCGATGACGTAGAGATGAAAAACCGACTCGCACTCCTTCGAAATATCCGGAACCGCCACGTCGGGAAGCTCGCGCAGCAGTTCGTTGTATAGCTGCGCCGCCTCGCGGCGACGTGCGTTCCAGCGATCCAAGTGCCGCAACTTGACGCTCAAGACCGCGGCTTGCAGCGTGTCGAGGCGGGAGTTCGTGCCCTTGATGAGATGCTCGTACTTGCGCCGTTGCCCGAAGTCGCGTAGCAAGATGAGCCGATCGTAGAGCGCCGGATCGTTCGTCGTCACGGCGCCACCGTCACCGTAGGCGCCGAGGTTCTTTCCGGGATAGAAACTGAAGCATGCGATGTCGGCGAGTCCGCCTGCGAGGCGGTCGCGGTAACGAGCGCCATGTGCTTGCGCCGCATCTTCAACGACGAAACAGCCGTGCCGGCGCGCGACCGCGAGGATGCTCTCCATGTCGGCGGGACGCCCGTAGAGGTGCACGGGCATGATCGCCTTCGTTCGGGGCGTGAACGCACGCTCGAGCACGTCAGCATCGATGTTCGCGGAAACGGGATCGACGTCGACGAGCACGACCGATGCGCCCGTAGCGGTGACCGCCAAAGCGGAGGCTACGTACGTGTTCGCGGGGATGATCACCTCATCTCCCGGTCCGATATCGAGTGCACGCAATGCCAACTCGATCGCCGCAGTACCGGAGGCGACTCCCACGCAGTGACGGACGTCGCAATAGCGAGCGAATTCCTGTTCGAACGCTCGCATCTCCGGCCCCATGATAAATGCGCACGACTCCAGCACGCCTTCGATTGCGGGACGAATCTCCGGTTCGATCGTTCGGAACTGGCGTTTGAGGTCGACGAAGGGGACGGTCACGCGCGCGCTCGTTTCTGGTTACAGGAGTGGTGTGCCGTCACTGTTCTGTGCTACCGCGGTCTGGGTCCTGGGCGTCGCCCGAACCGTGGCCGTAGAAGCGACGAATGTCGTAGTGTCGCGGGCGGAGCGCGCCGGTGAGTGCGTGAAGAGGCGCAACCCATGCGGGTAATGATTTCAGCAGGCGGCACCGTGACCGCTCAGTCCGTCGTGAAGGCGCTGAGGGAAGACGGTCGTGCCAGCTTGATTGCGATCGCGGACATGGATGCGCTCAATGCTACGAAAGCCTTCGTCGACGAATTCGTGCTCTTGCCGCCGGCGACGTCGCCGAACGCGGCGCGCGAATATGTCGAGGCTGCGCGCCGTTTGCGCATCGAGCTCTTCATTCCGCTCATCGTCGAGCGCGAGTTCTTGCCCCTGGACGCGGTTCGCGAAAGGTTCACCGAGATCGGCTGCCGGCTGTGGGTCCCTCCGCGGGATGTCGTGCTCACGATCGGGGACAAGCTGGCGTTCGCGCATTTTTTGGAGCGGCACGGCTTGCCCGGCGCACCAACGGTCGAATATTCAACCGATTTGAATTACCGCGACTTTCCCGCGTACCTCAAGCCGCGGCACGGCTCGGGCTCCGTCGGCGCGGTGAAGGTAGAGAGTGCGGCCAGTTTGCACGAGGCGGCCCACGGCCGCTCCGACTTGGTCGTGCAGGGTCTTCTGGAAGGCCGTGAATTCACCGTCGATTGCTTCGCCGCCGAGAGCGGCCGCGTCGTGAGCGCGGTCCCGCGCGAACGCATTGCGATCAAGGCCGGCGTCTCGGTGAAGGGGAGAACCTTTCACGATCCGCACATCGAGTCGATCGCCGCGACGGTGGTCGAAAAGAGCGGGATCGTGGGGCCCGCCAACGTGCAAGGGATGTTACAGACGGACGGAGCCTTTTCCATCATCGAAATGAACCCGCGATTTTCTGGTACGCTCGCGTTGACGACCGCTGCCGGGATCAACTTCGCCTCGTTGCTGCTCGACTGCGTGGAAGGAAGACCGATTCCCGATTTGCGTGGGCGGCATCGGCCCGGTGTGACGATGTTGCGGTACTGGAGCGAGGTATTCGAAGATACCGACGGCGCGACGTGGCGCGGGACGGGTCTGTAGCGAGCCGAACGCAAACTCGCGATGATCGTCCTGTGCCGGCACGGCGCGACCGAAGGGAACGAGCGCGGGGTCTTCTTGTCGCGAAGCGATCCGCCGCTCAGCGCTGCTGGGAGAATTCAGTGCGAAGGCGTGCGCGACGCGCTGCGAGACGTCGTACTCGACCGCTGTGTAGTCAGTCCGGCGCGACGTGCGCAGGAATCGCGCTCGATCATCGCACCGCGCGTTCCGTATCGGATAGAAGAGGCGTTGCGCGAGATCGACTTTGGTGAGTGGGAGGGCAGGACGCTATCGTGGCTGGAGGTGCACGACCCGCGCGGAGTCGCGGAGCGCGCGCGAGATCCCGTCAATTTCCGGCCGCGCGGCGGCGAGAGTTTTGCGGACGTCGCCGAACGCGTGACTCCGCTGGTCGAGGAGCTGAGGGGAAACGCGACGCCGACGCTCGTCATCGCCCACCGCGGAAGCCTCGGCGTCATCGAGCGTCTCCTGCGCGGACAGCGGCTTGCCTCGCGGGACGTGAGGCCGCTCGAACCGGGCGAGTTTAGGGCTGTGCGCTTATCGTGAGGTTGCTTCGAAGACGACGTAACCGGAGTGACCGGGGCCAAAGTTCGGAATGCGCCTAAAGGCGGCGTTCGTCCCGAAAACCTCTCGGGCGGCCGTGGTTTCGCCGGGATGGACGGGATGAATGAATTCGTCAAAGGCCACCACGGCGCCGCGTGCATAAAAAGGTAGGAGCAGTTTAGCGCAAGCCTTGGTGGGCTCGTAGAGATCGAGATCGAAATACGCGAGCGCAACGACGGTTTCCACATGATCGGAGAGATACGATTGCAGCCGTTCGACCGCGTCACCCTTGTGTATCTCGATACGCTCCATATGTGAAAAAGTTCCTAGTTGCCGTTTGGTGGCGAGCACGCGTCGGAGATGCTCCTCGAAGGAGGCGGTAACACCGTAAGCCCCCGTCCGTATGCTTTCGTCGGCACCGTCTTTGCTCGAAACCGACGGAAATCCCGAAAAGGTGTCGAACCCGATGATTCGACGCGCGTAGTTCATCGGCTCGTAGACCTGCTGAAACGCTTGAAAAGCGGCCAAATCGCGTCCCCAGCGGACGCCGAAAAGCATGACAGCTCCCGGAATATCCAGGATCTTGCGGTACAGCCTGTCAAGATACAAAAAGCGCCGGAGCGATGAAGGACTGGCATAGAGCAGGCACTGCTCGATTGCTTCTTTCCGCGGTATAGGGGAGGAAGCCAGTAATTCAGCGAGCTCGTCCGCGGATTGCAAATAGTCGGGCGAAGATGGATACGTGCTGATGCCAAACCCATCGGCCGTCGTCTTCATCGTGGTCCTGTCGGCAGCTCGTTCCATCGCCATCTCTTCGTTAAATGTGCAGGGCGTCCCATCGGTCGGGGTTGTGGAGAAGCCACTCCCATTCCTTGACGATGCCGTCTCGTAGCGGCGTCGAGGGCCGCACGTTAAGCAGACGCTCCGTCTTGTCGGGGGACAGGTGCATGACGCCGAGTTCCGACGGCAAGCGAAGCCGTCCGTCCAGTAGCGACGAGCGCTCACCTGGGGAGACGTCCTCACGGATTGGTGCATCTTTGATCCCTGTGACATCGCATACCAGCGTCGCGAGATCCACGACCGATGTTGCAACCCCTGTACCGACGTTGAGCGACGTCGCGCCTTTGAGCTGCGTCTCCATACAGGCGCGATGCACGTCCACGAGATCGCGGACGAAGACGAAATCGCGCCGTTGCTCGCCGGCTCCAAAGACGACGGGAGGGAGGCCGGAGGCGGCTCGCTTCAAGAACATGGTGAGCACTCGACCGTACCACTCTCGGGGGCCATAAACGATTCCGTAACGCAGAGAAAAAACCGGAAAGCCGTAATCTGCGGAGAATACCTGCGCATACTTTTCGGCTGCAAGCTTACTCGCGCCGTACGACCAATTGGGGTTGTGGGGGTGTTCGTCCTCGCGGACAGGCGGAGCGACAGCTTGCCCATAGATGCACGCGGACGAGGCGTTGATCATGCGTTCCACACCGCTTTCGCGTGCCGCTTCCAACACGTTCAGCGTACCCACCAGGTTCGTGTTGAGATCACCGAGCGGGTCTTCGAGACATTTGGTAATCTCGAGCTGCGCCGCCTGATGAGAAATCACATCTTTGCCCTGGGCGGCCTTACCGAGGGCGACTTGGTCGAGGATATCGCCCTCGATGAATTCGATGTCGTTTTCTACCGCGGCTACATTTTCACGCAAGCCGCTCGAGAGATTGTCGAAAACCGTGACGGCGTGGCCGTCGCGTACCAAATGTTCGACGATGTGTGAGCCGATGAAGCCTGCCCCACCCGTTACCAATACTGATCGAGCTGCCAAAAACCGTGATCCTCCTTCAAGTACGGGCCATAACCGCTCGGCGCGGTTTTCGCTGAAAAACGAGCGCTCCCGCCACGAGCAAACAGATGACTGCATTTCCTATAAGCAACTCGCGGGTTACTGCCAGCAACGAAGGATGCACGGAGGCGATCACCCCGAGCGTTGCCAGCGTTCCCACCACAAGAGGTCCGGCGAAGCCCAGACGGTGGGTGGCGACGCCATACGAGGCGATCAAATTCGTCGCGGCCAGGAGCATCATCGCAAGACCGTAGGGCAAGAGGAGCGGCAGGGATGCATCAAATGCGTGACCGACGAGAGCGTGAAGCAGCTGAGCCCCCGCGATTTGAAGGCCGAGCACCGCACAGAGCGCGAGTGCTAAGAGCAATCCGAAACTCTCCCAAAAGGGACGCCGGGTCCGAGCGCCTCGAGCGAATCGGTCGGTCACGCTTGGCAGCATGACGAGCGGAGCGAAGTTCACGAGATACAGGACCGCTCTTCCACCGAGCGATGCCGCCGAGTAGAGTCCGGCGTCTCGTGCCGAAAAAAAGTGCCGGACCAACACGACGTCGAGCGAACCCATGCAGTTCGTTGCTACGATCATTGCCGCGGCGCCCATGCTGGAAAGAGCGATCCGGGACCAGTCGTAGCTGGGAGTGACGGGCGCGATCCTGCTCGTGCGTTGCATGGTACTCCACGCCACCATCGCAACGCCGCACAACGTGCCGACGAGAAAACCCAGCGTTCCGGCGAACAGCCTCATGCCCACGGCGGCGAAAACCGCTAGCGCTAGCACTTTCGTGACGCCCTCGACCGCCGAAGAATACGCATAGCTGCCGAAGTCGTGCATTCCTTGAGCGAAACCTCGAAGGACCATCAGTGCGAAGGTCGCCGCCGCAATGAGGCCGACGATCGGCAAGCCCCAGGCGGGCAACCCGAGATACCAAACCGCCGGAGCCGCGAGCAGAACGGCGAACGCAACGTACACGCTCCCCACGAAGACGCATAAACGCCAAAGATCTGCGACGAGGCCACGCAGATGACCGGCGTTCTGAACCGCGCGAAACTCGGCGGCAAAACGCGACACCACCGGATTCAAGACGGCGCCCGGAAGCGACGCCAACGTGTTCAAGGAAATGAGCGTATAGAGCGTTCCGTACGTAGCAACGCCGAGCAGGCGGCTGGCTATGGCATGGAATACGAAACCGCCGATGCTGAGCGCGGTCGAGCCGGCAAAAACAACCGCGCTCTGCCGAAACACACTGGTGGCAGGTCTGGCATCGACTCGGCCGGACGGCTCTGAGACCAGCCTACTGAGTCGTAACAACCGACCTCTGGCCGATTTGTGGCTCGCCAAGAGACGAGTCCGCCCGCACGCTCGCGAAGAGGTCCGATGCTTTGTTTTCCGCGATAATGTAGTTCGGACGGTGGCGAACGTTTTGAAGCACGAGCCAGAGATATTGACCGATGATACCCAAACCCATGCTGGTCAGCCCGCCGAAAAATGTAATCGCAACGATAAGGGCGGCGTAGCCGGGAACGTCAACCCTTCCGAGCAACTTTGCCAGCAGCACGATGGTGCCGTACACGACGGCAGTTCCCATTCCAAGTCCGCCCATGAAGAGCAGCAACTGTAAGGGCAGATCGGAAAAGTTGAGAACGCTATTGGCCGCCAGCCGCAGTTTCTTCGGAAGTGTCCAAGCACTCTTGCCCTCAAGGCGCGGCGCTCTCACGTACGAAACGAAGCTGCGCCGGAATCCGATCCAAAAAAGCAAGGCGAGTAGACTGGTGCTGGATTCGCGGAAATTGATGAGAACGTCGCGGACCTCGCGCGTGACGGCGAAGACGTCGGCGCCTCCCGGAGGGATGTCCTTAACGACCAGCCTGCGGTAAGCGGCCCAAAATATGTTGCTGGAAATGCGCGTGAGCCACGGGTCGCTGCGGCTTTGGCGATGCGCAATGACGATGTCGGCGCGCCCTGATGCGAGCGTTTCTGCGAAGCGGATCATCAGGTCGGGGGGCTCTTGCAAATCGGCAGCGAGGGTCGCGAAGTAGTCGCCGCGTCCCTGTTGAAGCCCTGCCGTCGCCGCCGCCCATGAGCCGAAGTTACGGCTCAACGACAATAACTGCCACGGGTATGGCGCTTGCGGAAGACGTGTCCGCAAGATCTCCAGACTGCGGTCGGTGCTGCCGTCGACGACGAAAACG
This sequence comes from Vulcanimicrobiota bacterium, assembly GCA_019241305.1. Classification (GTDB taxonomy): domain Bacteria; phylum Vulcanimicrobiota; class Vulcanimicrobiia; order Vulcanimicrobiales; family Vulcanimicrobiaceae; genus JAFAXE01. The sequence goes on along the minus strand of JAFAXE010000161.1, from coordinate 35,589 downwards.
GCCTCCATCGTAACCGGCATCCGCGGTGAGAGAGCTGCAAGTTCTCGAAGAAGCCGGTCAAGGCTCTCTTCCGTCTCGTAGACTGGAATGACGATGGACATTAGGGGTCGTACGGCCGCGCCGGCTTCCTCGCTGGGAGCCGCGACGGTGTTATGAAACGACATTCACGATGCGCGATCGCGCCGGTTCGCAGGGTTTGGCCCTGCGCGGCGACGATGGAGATACGGACTCACGGTGTTCGTTGTAAGGTCGGGGGACCCTTAACCGGTACAAAGCCCCCGCCGGCCGCAACGGATGCATCGATGGCGTTCAGCGTACCGACGACGCCTGCGCCGTCGCGGCCGCTCGAACGCAGGGAGTCGCCTTTCTGAATCGCCGCTGCAAAAGCGTCGACCAACTTGCCGAGCGCTTCGCGGGTGTCCAGCGCGGGTGCGAAGACGTCACCGGCGCGGTACGAAACCAGCCGAGCAGCGCGCGCTTCCTCATCTCGCGCGAGGTCGGCTCCCTTGTCATAGATGCGGATTTTTTCCGAAGGCTCAACGTCGTCCCAAACAGCCATTTTTTGCGAGCCGGCGATCGTCATGCGGCGCGCTTTCACCGGTGAAAGCCAGCTGACGTGGATGTGGCCGTAAATTCCGGAAGGATAGCGCAGCGTGATATAGGCCACATCGCTGAACGACTCGTCCAGCAACCGCAAACTGGTGGCCGCGACGTGGGACGGCGCTTCTCCGAGCAGGTAGTTGAAAATCGAGATGTCGTGCGATGCCAGATCGACGTAGACGCTGGCGAAGCGCTGATACAATCCCAAGTTGACGCGAACCGAGTCGATGCCGTAGACGCGGCCGAGGTCGCCGCGTGCAATCGCGTCGTGCAGATACTCGGCGGAACCCGTGTAGAGGAAGGTGTGGTCGACCGCGAGCACGAGCCTGCGGCGTTCCGCTTCAGCGACGAGGTCCCAGGCGGTCGCCGTATCGTCGGCCAAGGGTTTTTCGACGAGCACGTGTTTGCCGGCTTGCAGCGCCATCCGGACGAGGTCAGCGTGCGTCTCCGACGGTGTTGCTATGGCAACTGCGTCGACGTCGTCGATGACGTCTTCGATCGAAAAGGCGCCGCGCTGTACGGGGAATGACCGTAGCGCACTGGCAACCCGCGCCGGGTCTCGGTCGACCGCCGCTTCGAGGTGCCATTGACGGGAATTGACGATATTTCGTAAGAGATTGGGACCCCAATAACCGAGGCCCACAACGGCAATGCGGAGCACTTTGGCTAGGTTACGCAGGCGGCAGGGGGGCTTCCTGGGGCGGCTTCGTGCGTTACCTCGGCTACGGCTGATAGCGAGCCAGCGTGAAAAGGTCGTCCTCATGGAAGCCGAGCGCAGCGTAAAACGTCTGCAGACGCGGTTCCTGGCGGGGGACCTCAACGACGACGCTGCTCGCCTCGGTCTCGGCGGCAAAGGTCTTTGCCATCTCGACCAGGCGCCGACCGATGCCGTACCGCCGCTTTTCCTCGGCGACGTACAGATCGCTGAGGAACCACATGCGTTTGCAGTGCCACGAAGACCAAAGCGGATAGAGCTGGGTGAAGCCGCAGGGTATCTCTTCACAGCGTGCGATGAAAACGACGCCGTCGCCCTGCGTTAGCCGCTGCGCGAGAAAGCGCCGCGATTCCGTTAGATCATCGCGTCCGGTGAAGAAACGGCGGTACGCATCGAACAACGGCGCGAGCGCCGCGGCGTCATCCGGCGTCGCTCGCTCGATGCGGACCGTCAAGAAGCGCTACGGCGCAACGTTGCTGAAGCGGTAGCGATCGTAACGCTCGTCGACGAGCAAATCGAGCCAGAACATCAAGCCGCTTCCCTTCACCCGCACGTACAGCGTCGAGGGAAGGACGTGATCTTCGACTCGCGTGAAGTTTTGTAACAACTGCACGTCGACGTGGTCGCTGTCGTCGCTACCGCTCGCGACCACCGGCTCGAGCGAGCGCGGGTCGATATACAACGTGTCGAAGTCTTTGTCACCCGGGTCCTTCGAACAGAGGTCCTGGAGTTGAAGAGCTTCGAGCTGGCGTCCTTGATAAGACTGCATCCGCGCGCTTTTGGCTTCGTAACACGCTGGTTTGAAGGCGGCGTGCCGAACCGGTTCCATCCCCTGATCGCGCTCGTTGCCGACGTGCACCTCTGCCCGCGGTGCGGACGGGACCTTTCCCTTCACGACCACGCCGTCGGACGTTCGCACCGTGATCTCGCTCGTTTCGTCGCTGATAATCGCATCGAATTTTACGTGTGACCGTACGTGGTACGAAACGTAGGCTGGAAGCGGTCGCGTCAGCAGGGCTTTCGCGGCCGCGTAGTCGGCGACGGCGTTCATGAGGACCTCCGATGCTGCTACGAGCACAGAGCCTTCCGTGTTTCGCCGGGGCGGAGGCCCCTGTGCCCGACGCTAATCGGCCCCAAGTGAAGCGAGTCCCTTCGAAATCGGAGCGCTGGATCGTGCTCGGGGCGGGCGTCGGCGTCCTGCTGACGGTCGGTGCCGCCCTGTCGTGGAGCGTCTACGCGCACCCCTTGATGGCGCTGTTCGACTGGTCGAGCCTACAAGTTGCAAGCGTTTTTGCGACGTTCTCGTTCTGCCTCGGGATCGGCGCCATCGCCGGTGGAGTGCTGCACGACCGCTTCGGACCCAAGCGAGCGGTGCTCGTCGGAGCGCTGTTGTGGGGCGCTGCCGGAATTGTCTCCGGTGTAGGTTTGGGCCGGTTCGGCGTGTGGTGGTTGTCATTGTGGTACGGCGTGGTCGGCGGCGTTGCGTGCGGCATGATGTATGTCGTCCCGGGCGCGACCGCCGCGAGATGGTTTCCCGAAGAACGTGGACTCGCCAACGGGATCGTCCTGTGCGGATTCGGTTTCGGTGCCCTGGTGTTCAACCTCATCATCGGCGCCTTTCCAGCCTTTACCGCCGTCACGAACGCCTCAGCGCAGATCATTGGCGCGCGCGAGGCCGCACTCGCTGCCGGCCACACGCTCGCGAGGAGCGTTGCGCACGGTGACGTTGCAACGATGAAGGCGGCCTTCATCGTGCCGGGCGTCGTGTATGCGATCGTCGGATCGCTGTGTGCCTTGGTGTTGCACTCGCCGCCACCCGGCTATTTCGTGCCGAAAGCCGCTGCGGAGCTTGCCCGCGAGCGCGACTTCACGCCTGGCGAAATGCTGCGCACGCGCGCCTTCTATTTGGTATGGATCATGCTCTTCGTGAATGCGACCTGCGGTCTGGCGCTGTTTAGTAACGCCGTTCCAATCTACGCGCGCGTCGCCGGTATCGCGGCGGCGGCGGCCACCCTTGCCTTCGGTACCATTTCGGCAGCGAACGGCATCGGCCGCCTTTTATGGGCGTGGCTTTCCGATGTGATCGGCCGCATGCCCTCACTGTCGTTGTGCTTTGCGCTTGAAGGTATCGGTTTGTGGTGGCTGGCGCGAGCGCACGGCCAAACGACCGCCGCGTTCGGATTCGCGATCGTTCTCTTGTGCTTTGGGGGCATCTTCGCGATCATTCCGGCAATCATGGCGGAGTTTTTCGGAACCCGTTTCTTCGGCGAGGACTATTCCTTCATCATTACCGCCGCATCGGTGGCGGGGCTCATCGGACCGCTGCTCGTCGGAGGACTGGAGCAGATCTTCGGTTCCCTCACCGCCTGGCTTGAGCCGGTCGCGGTTGCGCTGCTGCTCACTGCGGCGCTGCCTGCATTGACGGGGAGACCGTCATTCCAAGACACGCCGGCGAGAAAAGGCTCGTAGCCGGAGGCGGAACCGGAACGCCCGAACGGGCCGCTATGCCCGAGGCCTTCATCTGCGATGCGGTACGCACCCCGTTCGGACGCTATGGCGGTGCGCTCGCCGGCGTGCGGACCGACGATCTCGCCGCCATTCCCATCGCCGCGTTGATGCAACGCAACCCGACGGTCGACTGGTCCACCGTCGACGACGTCTTTTACGGTTGCGCAAACCAAGCCGGCGAGGACAATCGCAACGTCGCCCGCATGGCGGCGCTTCTTGCCGGACTTCCCGTCGATGTGCCGGGAGCGACGACCAATCGACTGTGCGGTTCGGGGCTCGACGCGCTCGCGAGTGCTGCACGCGCAATCAAAGCCGGTGAGATGCACTTGGCGATCGCGGGAGGTGTCGAGAGCATGTCACGCGCACCGTTCGTGCTCGCGAAGGCCGACGTCCCGTTTTCCCGATCCGCGCAAATGTTCGATACGACGATCGGTTGGCGCTTTCCCAACCCGTTGCTCCGCCAACGCTACGGCACGCACTCGATGCCTGAAACGGCGGAAAACGTCGCGGCAGACTATCGCATCTCTCGCGCCGATCAGGATGCTTTTGCATTACGCAGTCAGCAGCGTGCGGTCGAAGCGCAGCGTGCCGACCGGTTTTCGCCAGAAGTCGTTCCGGTGAACGTGCCGCAAAAACGTGGCGAGCCAGCCGCCGTGACCAGAGACGAGCAACCGCGTCCGACGACGTCGCTCGAGGCGCTGGCATCCTTGAAAGGTATCGTGCGGTCCGATGGCTCGGTAACGGCTGGCAATTCCTCGGGCGTGAACGACGGCGCTTCGGCGCTCCTCGTTGCATCGGAAACGGCGGTTCGGCGTTTTGGGCTCGTTCCCAAAGCCCGTGTCGCCACCTCGGCGACGGCCGGCGTTCCACCCAGAATCATGGGCATCGGACCCGTCCCCGCGACTCGTAAGCTGTTATCGCAGGCGGGAATGACGCTGGACCAGATCGATATCGTCGAACTCAACGAGGCGTTTGCGGCGCAAGCGCTGGCGGTTCTTCGTGAACTCGGCATTCCGGACGACGCGCCGTTCGTCAACCCCAACGGCGGAGCGATCGCGCTCGGTCACCCGCTCGGCGCCAGCGGTGCGCGACTGGCGACGACCGCGACGTACGAACTCGCGCGGACGGGCGGCCGCTACGCCTTATGCACGATGTGCATCGGCGTCGGACAAGGCATCGCCGTCCTGCTGGAGCGGGCGTAGCGCTCGGCGCAGCGTGACAATCGCTAGGATGGCAGAACGCGGCGCTCCGCGAACGAGCATACAAAACTGCGAGGAGAGCATCCGCATGCCCGAGGCGCAACCGGCAAAGCTGACGGTGAAAAGCAAAACATTCGAGCACAACGCGACGATGCCGCGCTCGACCGTGTTCGACGGTTTCGGGGCCGGCGGAGAGAACCGCTCGCCTCATCTTTCGTGGAGCGGCGCTCCGCCCGGAACGAAAAGCTACGCCATCATTCTGCACGATCCGGATGCACCGACCGGGACCGGTTTTTTTCATTGGGTTGTTTTTAACGTACCGGGTGACGTGACCGAACTCGAGGAGAACGCAGGAGTAAAAGGCGGTGGACGTCTGCCCAAGGGTGCAAAGCACGGTCATACCGACTTCGGGGCCGCGCACTACGGAGGACCCGCCCCGCCGCCGGGACACGGGCCGCATCACTACAACGTGCACGTCTATGCGCTGGATGTGCCGACGCTCGAAGCCGGCGAAGCTTCCACGGCTGCGTTGCTGAGGTTCATGATGCGCGGCCACATCGTTGCCGAAGGAATGCTCACCGGCATGTACGAGCAAACCGCGCAATGAGTGAAGCGCAGCGATTGGAAACGTTGTCGGGCGCGTACGATCCTGCGAACGACTTTGACAAATGGATGCTGCGCTCGTTCACGGCCGCAATTTCGCCGCTCGTCGCGGGACGGCTCGTTCTCGAGCTCGGTTGTGCGACGGGGTACACCGCTTCGCTCCTCCTCGACGCCGTCGGAGCGATCGATCTCGTCGACGGTTCGCAGCACTACATCGACATCGCCAAGAGCCGCATCCACGATTCGCGGGTGCGGTTCTTCGTGAGCCTTTTCGAAAACTTTGAGCCGGACCGGCGATACGACGTGATTATCTTTTCCCACGTCCTCGAGCACGTCGAAGAACCCGTACCCATTCTCCAGCGTGCGAAGAACTGGCTGAGCGACGACGGCGTCATCGTCGCTTGCGTCCCTAATGCATTCTCAATCCATCGCCGCCTGGGTGTGCAAATGGGTCTTGCCCGAACCGTTTATGACCTATCCGAACGAGATCATATGGGCGGCCACCGGCGAGTGTACGACCCACAGAGCTTGGCGCGCGACGTCGAGGCGGCCGGTCTATCGCATGCAGAATTGCGCGGTGTTTTCTTGAAGCCGCTTTCGAGCGCCCAAATGGAGTCTCTCGACGAGAAGGTGCTGCAAGGCTTTATGGATCTCGGAGCGACCCTTCCGGAGTTGGCTGCGGAAATCTATTACGTGTGCAAACCGGTTCGCCGGTGAGAGTCCTCGATCGCCTCGAAACGACGTTGCGCGTCCGAGGGGGCGTGCGGCTGCAGGGTTCCGTCGATACGCACGGTGCAAAAAACGCTGCGCTGCCGATCATGGCTGCTGCCCTGCTCGCCAAAACGCCGGTCACCCTGCGGCGCGTCCCGCGGATCACCGATGTCTCCGTGATGTGGTCGCTGCTCGAAGCGCTCGGCGCGCGACTCGCTTCCGATGGTGACGGCACGCTCACGATCGATCCCGCCAATGCCGCAAACCATCGCGCTCCGTACACGCTTGTCCGTAAGCTCGCGGCGTCGTTCGATCTGGTGGGGCCGCTCCTGGGCCGTTTTGGCCGTGCCGAGGTCCCACTTCCCGGTGGCTGCATCCTCGGTACGCGGGCCACCGATATGCACGAGCAAGCGTTTCGTGCACTCGGCGCAGAGGTCACGAGCGCCCATGGGTTTCTGATCGCGAAAGTGCGCGGGCGTTCCCTGCGCGGCGCCGAGATCGAGTTTCGTGCGCCGAGCGTCGGTGCGACCAAGAATGCGATGTTGGCCGCGGTGCTGGCCTCGGGAACGACGACGCTTCGCAACGTCGCGATGGAGCCGGAGGTGGTCGATCTTGCGAACTGCCTCAACCGAATGGGTGCGCGCATCGCAGGTCACGGCGGCGACACCATCGTCATCGAAGGCGTCGATGAACTCAACGGGATTGAATACGAGATCATTCCCGACCGTATCGTGGCCGGTACGCTTCTGATTGCCGGAAGCGCTACCCGGGGAGACGTCACGGTGACGCGTTGCGCCGCACACGATCTGGAAGCGCTGTCGCTGAAGTTGACGGAGTGCGGCGTCAACGTCACGAGCGGAGACGATTGGATCCGTGTGCGCGGCGACCGCATCACCGGCGGGACCGACGTGCTCACGGCGCCTTTCCCAGGTTTCCCGACGGACCTACAACCTCAGATGCTGACCTTCTTATGCACGGCACCGGGAACGAGCGTCGTTGAAGAAGCGATTTTCAATGCGCGCTTCTCGTACGTGAACGAACTGGCGCGCATGGGCGCCGACGTGCGTGTCGCGATCGAAAGCAACACCGCCCTCATTCGCGGCGGAACTCCGCTCTCGGGAGCGCCTGTCGAAGCGCCGGATATTCGTGCCGGCGCGGCCCTCGTGGTCGCTGGTCTTGCGGCTCAAGGCGAGACGGAAATCATCGGTCTCGAGTACATCGATCGGGGCTACGAACGGCTCGAAGAGATGCTGGCGGCACTCGGTGCGCAGGTTCACCGCGCCAGCGGTATCACGCCCTTCCTCGAACCCAACGGCACCTTCGAAACGACGGCGTATCCCGCAGTCCGTTAGCGAGGTCCGGAGTACGGCGCTATTTGGACGGCATGGGGACGAACTGCAGCGGTTGCTGGCTGTAGTCGAACATGTCGCTCAGGTCGTCCGTCGTCGAGTCTTGCATTCCGAGACTTCCTAGAGCGAAGGTACTCTCGATGTAGGTGATCACCGAATCGAACGTGCGCTGGGTATGGTCGACGAGGTGAGCCTTGACGTACGGTGAGATGACGATGAGCGGAACCCGAAATCCGTATTCATAGGGATCCGTGGGGAAGCTGAGCGGGTGCATGGTCGATCCGTAGACGGCGTGGTCAAACCAACCGCCCCAGTCGTCCCAGGTGATGAGGATCGTCGTGTTCGCCCAGTAATAGGGATCGTTGCCGATTGCGTTGACGACGCGGGCGACCCATTCCGGCCCGGCCTTTGCAGGGACCGGACTCGAGTGCGGATGATCGCTGTTTCGCCACGACGGCGTGACGTACGCGATGCTCGGAAGTTGATGACTCGCGATGTCGTTCAGGACCGTTGACTCCGGAATCGTCGGGCCTTCGCGACGCTGCCAGAGATGCCGGATTGAATCGACGGCGCTCCAAAGCGTCCCCGCTTGATTGGCATAGTATCTCCACGACAGCGGCGGGCTGTGCGACATCGCGAGATCGAAGATCGTTGGGTAGTCCTTGCAAGGCGCGGTCGTATTGCCTTCGGTCCCCGGATAGGATGACTGAAAATCGATCTGGGCGATGATCGGTTTTCGATTCGAACAGCTGTGGCGGACGGGTGGCCCTTGTTCGACGGAATCGTCACTACTCGAGCTTCCGCCGCCGTTCTCGGCGAATGCCCAGGTGCCATCGGCACCGTGTCCGCCGGATTGCCCGGCGATCAGGTATTGATGCGCCGGAAAACTCGGACCTTCGTTCCCCTGGAATACTTCATCGGCCAGGGCGTAGTTGGAGGCTGCAGCCCAGTACGCTGCCGTCTCGGAACCGGGCACGTAGGCAAACATTCCATCGGGAAGCGTTTGGCCGTGATAGCAAACGATGTTGTTGAGATCCCAGCCGTTCATTGCGCCGTTGTTGAACTCGCTCACGAAGGAGGTGTGCGAATGGCCACCGCCACATTCCGTGGCCAATGAAACGGGCTGCAGAACATGCAGGTTTCCGTGTGAATCGTAGCCATACTGCGTCGTATCGGCGTTCGGAAAACCGTTGAACAGATTGTCGACGCTGCGGTTCTCCTGAATGATGACGACGACGTGCGTAATCGGCGTCGAGGCGCCTGCGTGGTGAAACCGCGCCCTGTGTTGCAGCGCCGGCGACGGTGCCGGCACGAGCAGAGAATGCACGGATGAGGACGGCGCCGAGCAGGAGGCCGTCACGAAAATCGTCGCGAGCGCGGCGGCGCAAAATCGCCCGCGAGTATGGGGTTGGGGGCCCATGTGCATGCATAACCTCAGGCGAAAACGAGGGTGTGCCGCGCTTACGACGGGCTAACAACACCCGCCTGCACCGCAACGCTTTCTTGACGCCATCATGTGACGCTCTTCACCGTGTGGATTTGCGTTGCGCCGCGATGCCACGCAGGGGGCCGCGAGCCGGCGCCTTAAATGGCCTCACCCACCCGAAACGCGCTTTTGGACGGGAGAATCGGGACGCTGGATATCGGGATCGACCTCGGGACGGCCAATGTGCTGGTCTACGTGAAAGGAAAAGGGATCGTGCTGCGCGAGCCGTCGGTCGTCGCCAAGGACGTCCGCAACAATCGCACGCTCGCCGTCGGCGAGGAAGCGCGGCAGATGTTGGGGCGCACGCCCAGCAACATCCACGCGATCCGTCCGCTCCGCGATGGCGTCATCGCCGATTTCGAAGTCACCGAAGCGATGCTCAACTACTTCATCAAGAAAGTGACGCACGCCGGCTCGTTTCTCAGCTTTCTGCGGCCCAAGCCTTCGGTCGTCATTTGCGTTCCGGCGGAGATCACGAGCGTCGAGGAACGTGCCGTTCGCGATGCCGCGAAGCTCGCGGGGGCGCGCAGCGTCGACTTGATCGAGGAGCCGATGGCCGCTGCGATCGGGGCCGGGCTTCCGATCGACGGACCTTCCGGCAACATGGTCGTCGACATCGGCGGCGGTACGACGGACGTCGCGGTCATCTCCCTCGGGGGAATCGTCGTGTCGCAGTCGATGCGAATCGCCGGGAACAAGATGGATGAGGCGATCATTCGCCACATTCGCCGCGTATACAACTTGATGATCGGCGAACGCACCGCCGAGGAGATCAAGATCAAGATCGGCTCCGCGCACCGCCTGGAACAAGAACTTTCCATGGAAATACGCGGACGCGATCTCATCAACGGCTTGCCGAAGACCGTGAAGATCACGTCCGAAGAAGTGCGCGACGCACTCCAAGAACCGATCGCAGCGATCGTCGAGGCGGTAAAGTCCGTGCTGGAAAAAACGCCGCCGGAGCTTGCCGCCGATATCATCGATCGTGGCATCATCATGACCGGTGGCGGAGCGTTGCTCCGCGGCCTGGACCAACTGCTGACGGAAATTACGGGGATCCCGGCGATCGTCGCCGATGATCCACTCTCGTGCGTCGCCGTCGGGACGGGTCAGCGCGTTCGACTCTGACGAGGGACCGACGTCTCCATCGAACGACTGATTGTCCGGGACCGCGATCTCCCCACCATCCTCGACAGCGTCGCCGCGGCCGTGTTCGCGGGTGGAACCGTGATCATCCCGACCGACACGGTCTACGGCATCGCGTGCGATCCGTTGCGGTCCGAGGCAATCGCACGCATTTACGCGCTCAAGGGACGCGCTGCAGCCAAGCCGCTCTCGTTGCACGTCGCTTCCGTTGAAGAGGCCCTCGAGTACGTCGAAGAGGACCGCCGAGCCGTTACCGCGATCCGGCGCTTGATGCCCGGACCGGTGACGCTGATCGTGCGCCGCCCCTCGTTTATCGACGAGCACATGACTTCAGGACTTCCAACGATGGGGCTGCGCGTCCCAGATCACGCCGTATGCGCCGAAATCCTCGAGCGCTGCGGCCCGCTTGCCGCGACGAGCGCAAACCTCAGTGGCGAACCCGCCTTCGCGGGCGGGACCGGGAGTGGCCCGCTGCCGCCGGCGGACCTCCTCATCGATGATGGTCCGACACCGCTCGGTATCGAGTCGACCGTCGTCGACCTCACGGCGGGCGTTCCGCGACTGTTGCGGGAAGGAGCGATCAGTAAAACGATGTTAGAGCGCCTCCTTGGCGCCGTCGAGGTGCCATCACCGCGGTGAAACGCTTGCGCCTGGCCGCTTTGGTCGTCGTGACAACGTTCGCAGCTGCCGCCGGTTCAGCGTGGCGCCCAGTACGCGGTGCGACGCCCGAGGGCTTTCACAATATCGGTGGTTTCGACACCATTACGACGAAGAGCATCGACACCAATCTCAACACGGGCGATTTTACGGTTCCCGACCATTTCGATGCCACGCGGAGCGGAACCGAGATTTCCGCCGATCGTGCGACCGGCAACTCTCGGCGGAAGATCGTGCACGCAACCGGGCACGTGGTCGTCCATCGAACCGGTCCGCTTCCCGGTGCGGGCGATCAGTCCGCAGCTTCACAAGAGCCATCGACGTTGACGTGTGACTCGCTGGAAGTCGACGGCGTTCGCAAGTATTACATCGCCACTGGAAACGTGCACTTTACCCAGGCGAGTCGCGATGCGACCGCCGACCGCGGCACGCTCAACGACATCACGAACGAATTGCATTTGACCGGCAACGTTCACATTCGTGACAAAGATCAATACTTAGACGGAACCGACGTCCTCTATAACACGAAGACCGGAGATGTCAAGGCGAGCGGTAATCCCGTCATGGTACGGACTCCGGTCGAAAACGCCGCGCCCAGTTCCGCGGGGACGCGCCCCTCAGCGACGCCGAAGCCCAAGCGCAAGAAGCCGTGAGACGGCTCCAAAGGTGAACACAACGTCCGGCGACCCTGCGCTGGGACTGTTTCCAGAACCGCCCAGGGACAATGCCGCCGGACTGAGGGAACTCGACGCGGACGCCGGCGCGCCGCTCGCCGCGCGCATGCGCCCACGCACGCTCGACGAGTTTCTCGGACAAGAGCACCTCATTGGTCCCGGACACGCGCTGCGCCGGGCGATCGAAACCGACGCCGTTCCATCGATGATCCTCTGGGGACCGCCCGGGTCCGGAAAGACGACCCTCGCTGCGGTGATCGCGCGTGCGACGGGAGCGCGCTTCGTTGCGCTGTCGGCGGTGAGTGCCGGCGTTGCCGATTTGCGCCGCGTCGTTTCTGAGGCAGGGCGCGCTCGCGCGCACGGACGCCGTACGATTCTGTTCATCGACGAAATCCATCGTTTCAACAAGGCGCAACAAGACGCGGTGCTTCCGTACGTCGAGAACGGCACCATCACGATGATCGGCGCAACGACAGAAAATCCATCGTTCGAAGTGAACTCGGCGCTGCTATCGCGGTCACGTGTGTTCGTGCTGCACGCACTGAGTGACGACGACATCGCGCGCCTCGTGCGCCGCGCGCTCGATGATGAGCAACGCGGGCTGCGAGGGGAGCGCCTGGCGCTGGACGAGGAGGCGTTGACGGCGCTCGTCAACCTTGCGAACGGAGACGCGCGCGTGGCGCTGAGCACGCTCGAGTTCGCCACGACGGCGGCGCCGCTCGATTCGGAAGGCACGCGCCACGTGACGGCGGCATTGATCGCCGACGCGCTGCAGCGGCGAGCTGTACTGTACGATAAGAAAGGTGACGCTCACTACGACGTCATCAGTGCCTTCATCAAATCGGTTCGCGGAAGCGATCCCGATGCCGCGATCTACTGGCTCGCGCGCATGCTCGAAGCGGGCGAAGATCTCATGTTCATCGCACGCCGGCTCGTCATCCTCGCTTCTGAGGACGTGGGGCTTGCAGATTCGCGCGGGTTAGCGGTCGCCGTCGCTGCGCAACAGGCGGCTCACTTCGTCGGAATGCCGGAAGCGTTTTACCCGCTTGCCCACGCAACGTTGTATCTAGCGACCGCGCCGAAGAGCAACAGCGTCGGACGAGCGTACGGAGCCGCACTCGCCGATGTGGAGCAAACGCGGAACGATCCCGTGCCGCTCAACCTTCGCAATGCTCCGACGGGATTGATGCGAACGCTCGGGTACGGCAAAAGCTATCGTTACGCGCACAGCGACTACGCGGAGATGGCGGCCGCCGGGGATCTGCCGCCGGCGAAGCGACTGGAAGACTATCTTCCTACGTCGTTGCGCGAGCGCGCGTATTTCGAGCCGGGCGCGCAGGGTGAGGAAGCTCGGCTCGGCGCCTGGATCCGGAAGCGCCGCGGGCGTGCAGCGACGTGAACGATCAGCGCATCTATCTCGATCACGCCGCGACGACGCCGTGCCGGCCCGAGGCCGTGGAGGCGATGCTTCCACTTCTGAACGGTGCCGCCGACAATCCGAGTTCACTGCATACGGAAGGCCGGCGCGCTCGTGCAGTCGTCGACGACGCGCGTCAACGCGTCGCCGCAGTTCTGCGAGTGCATCCCCGCGAGATCGTCTTTACCGCCGGCGGTTCAGAAGCGAACAACCTTGCGATCTTCGGCGTCGCGCGCGCGCTTCGCGGTCGCCATCTCGTGACGGCGGCGACCGAACACCATTCCGTGTTGCGCGCGATGGAGGCGCTCCATGAAGAAGGGTGGTCGCTGACGGTTCTTCCCGTCGATCGCGCAGGCCGAGTCGATCCCGACGCATTTGCCGACGCGCTGCGGGACGATACGGTGCTCGCATCGATCGCGCTCGCGAACAACGAGATCGGCACGGTTGCCCCGGTAGGCATGCTCGCTGCGATCGCTCGGCGCCGCGGCGTTCTCTTTCATACCGACGCGGTCCAGGCGCCAGGCTGGCTTCCGCTAGGCGCGGATGAGCTCGGCGTCGATCTCCTTAGCCTGTCGGCGCACAAATGCTACGGCCCCAAAGGTGCGGGGGTGCTCTACATCCGCGCGGGGACGCGGCTCGTTCCGGCGATCGTCGGAGGCGCCCAGGAGGGCGGCCGTCGTGCCGGGACCGAGAACGTCGCCGCGATCGCGGGCCTTGCGACGGCTCTCGAACTCGCTGAGCGCGAGCGTCCAGAGACCACGGAACGCGTCGGTCGTCTGCGCGCTCAACTCGAAGACGGCATCCGCTGCGCTGTCCCTGACGCCGTCGTCCACGGCGAAGGAGCGGAGCGGCTTGCGAAGATCGTCAACGTAGGATTTCCCCGAGTCGAGTCGGCCGCGCTCCTCGTGCGCCTTGACCTCGCGGGGATCGCCGCGTCTTCGGCGAGCGCTTGCAGTTCGGGCGCCGCCCAGCCGAGCCACGTGATCGCGGCGCTCGGTCCCCCGGCGCAGCCTCGCGGTGCGGTTCGCTTGAGCTTGGGGCGGACGACGACGACTGCGGAGATCGACGAAGTCATCGCTCGACTTCCCGCCATGGTCGAGGGCGTGCGTGACTTTCCAGAGTTGGTGGGAACAAGCTGAGGTGCGCGCCTAGAGCTCACCGGAGGTCGTTGCTTTATCCGTGTCGGCAGAGTCATCGCTCATCCTTGCGATCGGGGTCGGACTCGGCGTTCTGCTGATTGGGATCGGCGTGTTCGTCGCCTGTACGCGCCTAGCTACGCTGCTGACGCGCGTCGGCGTGACGCTCGATGAGGTCGACCGTCAGATCGCTTCCCTCTCCGCTCCGGTCGCGGAAACGCTTTCGCACGTGGGCGGGATCACCGATACGGCCGACGTGACCTTGGCCAAGCTGGTGGGGGTCGTCGGTTCCCTGGAAACGGTTGCTGCGAACGTCACGCGGACGTCGACGCTGGCTCAAGAAGCGATCTCGCCATCGCTCATCAACGTGGGCGCGACGCTGACCGGAGTCACCGCGGGGCTTCGGCGCTTTATGCGCGGCGGCGATCGCAGCGCGGAATCGGACCGCTAAAGGATGCCAGGCCGCGGCGGAGTCGCGTTCGCAGGAGGGCTTGCGCTGGGTGCGGTCGTCGGCGGTGCCCTGGCCCTGTATCTTGGGCCGTGGAACGACGATGGGACGCGCGACATCCTGCGCGCCAAGGCGCGCGAGGCGTCGAACCGGGCCAAAGACACGCTGGCAGACCTCAGCGATCAAGCGCGCTCCGCGGCCTCCGAGGGCGCGGCGAACCTCGGTGACGCGTACGCTCGCGGGTCGAAGGCGGTCGACGACGTTCGGTTTGCGGTCGACGACGCCGTAAGAGAGGGCCAAGACGCCGCACGCAGTCATCGCGCCGAACTCGAGCAGCGATATCTCAAACAACGGAGTCCCGCATAGGAGCAGCGTGGATATCAAAGTGCAGGTCCGTGAATCGGAACACGAGGCGTACGTCGTCGAGCTGAGCGGCGAGATCGACGTTTATACGTCGCCCAAAGTCAAGGATGCGATCACGGAGCTGATCGATCAAGGCCACTACAATCTCGTCATCAATCTCGAGAAAGTGCGATACATCGACTCGACGGGATTGGGCGTTCTCATCGGCGGCCTCAAACGCGTGCGAGAGCACGGCGGCACGGTCAACCTCGTTTGCACGAACCCGCAAATCAAGAAGATTTTCGACATCACCGGACTCGTGAAGATCTTCGGAATCTTCGATGACGAGCAAAGCGCCAAAAAGGCCCTCGTATGAAGCGAGGGCCGCTTTCGTGAATCAGCCCGTGACGGTCCCGGCCGAGCTCGATGTCGTCGAGCTGCGAATCCCCGCGAAGGCGGAATGGGTCGCGGTTGCACGGCTGGCGGTAGCCGCCGTGGCGAACCGGCTGGATTTCTCCGTCGAAGATATCGAGGACGTGCGCTTGGCGATTGCGGAAGCCTGCACGAACGTGATACGGCATGCAACATCGCCCGGTCAGATCGATATTCGTTGTGAAGCCACTCTGACGGAACTGACCGTTGAGGTCGGCGGGGGGGCGGCGGTTCGCTTACGGGCGGACGTGCGGAGCGAGGACGGTCTCGGTATCATCATCATCCAATCGTTGATGGACGCTGTCGAGTACCGCGCGGAGCAAAGCGGAGTCGTCCTCCAGATGACCAAACGCGTCCACGCCAGGTGACGCCGAAAGCCGAAGACGAGCACGAGTTCTCGCAGGACGAGGAACGCTGGGATCGCCGGCGAGCGCGCGAGGCGTTCGGCCTTTTTGCGGAAGCTCGCGCCGCGAAAGAGCGCGGCGAGGGCCACGACGGGACGTACGAGCGACTGCGGGACGAACTCGTGGTCGCGCACCTCAACCTCGTTCGCTTCCTCGCGGTCAAGTTCGCGAACCGGGGGGAATCGCTCGACGATCTGATTCAAGTGGGAACGGTCGGACTGCTCAAAGCGATCGATCGCTTCGATCTCGCACGGGGCGTGGAATTCACGACGTATGCGACTCCGACGATCGTCGGAGAGATCAAGCGCTATTTCCGCGACAAGGGTTGGGCGGTGAAGGTTCCACGCCGCCTGCAGGAACTGAACCTCAGCGTCAACCGCGCGATCGAAAAGCTGACGACGAAACTTGGCCATTCCCCCACGGTCGCGGAGTTGGCCGATCACCTCAGCGCGTCGCAAGAGGACATCCTCGAAGCACAGGAACTCGGCCAAGCCTACAACTTGCTCTCGCTCGATACCGAAGTGACGGGCGAGGGCGACAAGAAGTCACACACGCTTGCGGACTACGTGGGGCAAGACGATCCGGGTCTCGAGCTGTTGGAAGACCGCGCCAATCTCGAACGGGCATTTTCTGTCCTGTCACGCCGCGAACGGATCATTCTGTTTCTACGATTCTACGAGAGCGTTTCGCAGACGGAGATCGCCAAGCGACTCAACGTCTCACAGATGCACGTCTCGCGCTTGCAACAAAAGGCGCTCGAAAAGCTACGATCCGTGATGCAGGAGCGGTAGCGGCTGGTCTATCACCGCACCTCCGCCGTGCCCGCGCGTCGTGGGCTTCAGCGATGGTTGCTCGTTGCGGTGTTCGCGTGTAGCGCCGCCCTCTATGCGGCGACGATCGACCGCGGCTTGGATCTCGGGGACTACGGCGATTTCCAGACGGTACCATACATTTTGGGAATCGCGTACCCGCCGGGGTTTCCCGGCTATACGCTGCTCGGTTGGCTCTGGAGTCACGGTCTGCCCGTCGGAAGCGTGGCGCTGCGGCTGAACGTTTTGAGCGTGGTAGCCGCCGCCGCGACGAACGTCTCCTTCGCCGCGCTGCTCCTCGAGTTGGACGTCGCGCCGCTTGCCGCCGCGGTAGCGGCCCTTCTGTTTGGCACGACGTACCAAAGCTGGACGCATGCCGGCGCGGCCAGCGCTCATGAAGTCGGGACGGCGCTCCTCGTTGCTTCTCTCTTTTTCGCGGTTCGTTGGGTGAGATCGGGACATGGTTACGTTCTCACGAGCGCGGCGACGTTGTACGCACTTTCGATTGCAACCGACAGTTCGACCGTTCTCGCCTTACCTGGTCTCGCGCTGATCTTTTCTTGCCGCGCGCCCACGAAGAGCGAACGATGGCTGCCCGCGCTGTGCGCGTGCATCGTCATCGCGGGCGCCTACGCCTATCTTCCGCTGCGCAGCGGTTACGTGGCGACGCACGGGCTCGATCCCACGCGCGCGCTCGGACTGAATGAGCCCGATCAATTCTTCGATCACCATCATCCCGCTACGCTCCACAACTTTGTCCTCCTGACGACGGGCGCGGCCTCCGGTGCGCCGAGCGCCTTTCGTGCCATGCTTTCGCCACACGCAATCCTGCGCACGTGGAACGATTTCACGTCACTCGTCACCGAGGAACTGGGACCGCTCGCGCTCGTTATGGGGGTGGTTGCGGTCGTCGTCTTTCTCGTACGCCGAGGGCGCATCGCCGTGGGAATCGCGCTCGTGAGCGCTCCGTGCGCGTGGTACATGACGTCGTGGGGCGCAGAATCCGACGTCGGCAGGTACGTGCCGCGCGAACTGCTGTTGCTCTTCACAGCGCTGGCGTGGTCGTCGACGTGGGTCGTCTCATCGACGCTGCGCGTTCGCGCTATCTGGGGCGGGGCGCTCGTGCTCCTCGTCGTCTGGATTGCTGCCGTCGATACGTCCCACGTTTCCCGAATCGCGCAGGATCGTTCCACAAGAAGCGCCATGGGTGTCGCGGCCGTGCTTTCGTCGATCCCTCGCGATGCCATCGTGCTGGCACCCTTTACGTATGCTGCGCCACTCGCCTATGCGTTCTACGTTGAACATCGCGTTCCGGGAGCCGTGGTCGTGTGCTGCGAGGTGGGCCTTCTGGAGCACGCTCCAGCGGGCTTGCTCCGCAGACGCCCAATGCTATTTCTCGACCGGGACACCGCCGCGCCGCGAAGCTCCGCGTTTGTCTTTGAACGGCGGCGCACCGCGTCAGGCGTCGCCTTGTGGACCGCTCGACCCAGCGGCTGATGCCGCGGGGCATCCGGACGTCGTGTTGCTAGAGTTCGACGGCCGTACGGCGAACGACGGCGCCTTGCCAGCATGACCAGTCAAGAACTCCGCGCGTCGTTTGTCGAGTACTTCGTTTCGAACGGACATGCGCATCTGCCCGCAGCGACGCTCGTTCCGCCCGAGATGTCGACCACGCTGTTCACGATCGCGGGGATGGAACAATTCGTCCCAGTGTTCCTCGGTGAGGCGCCGACTGCCGTCCCTCGAGCGGTGACGGTACAGCGCTGCTTACGCGTCGCCGGCGCAAAGAGCGACATCGAAAACGTCGGCCGTACCGGGCGACACGGGACGTTTCTGGAAATGCTCGGAAATTTCTCGTTTGGCGACTACTACAAGCGCGAAGCGATCCTGTTCGCGTGGGAGTATCTGACGGAGCGGCTACGCTTGCCGGCCGAGCGCTTGCACGTGACCGTCCACACCTCTGATGAAGAAGCTCAGCGGCTTTGGGAACAGGAAATCGGGCTGCGGTCGTCCCGCATCACGTACTTCGACGAAGAAAATTTTTGGACGATGGGCGCGACGGGGCCCTGCGGACCGTCGACGGAGATCTTCGTCGATACGGGAGCGGAGAACGCGAGCGGTCCACACGACACCGGACCGAACGCCGGAGACCGCTTCCTCGAAATCTGGAACCTCGTTTTTCAGCAATTCAACCGTACCGCGGATGGTTCGCTCAAAGAGCTGCCGCGCAAGAACATCGACACCGGAGCAGGGTTCGAGCGCGTCCTCGCCGTTGCGAACGGCAAGGCGTCGATGTACGACACCGACCTCTTCCTCGATCTGATTGCGGCGCAGCCCGACGTCGGCGAAACGCCGCTCGACGACGCGGAACAACTCGTTCGCCGGCGCATCATCGCCGACCACGCACGCGCCGTGACCTTCATCATTGCAGACGGAATCGCGCCGTCGAACACGGATCGCGGCTACGTGCTCCGTTTTCTCATTCGGCGCGCGATCCGCAATGGGCGTCTGCTCGGGTATCCGCGTGGCTTTTTGACGCCGCTCGTTCCGGCAGTCGTTCGTTCGTTAGGTCCAGGTTATCCCGAATTGATCGAAGCGCGCCCGCGCGTCGAGCAGACCCTTGGGGCAGAGGAACGCGCCTTCGACCGTACGCTGGAGCGCGGAATGGAGATGGTGGCGGGGCTGCTCGATGCCGCCAAGGCTTCGGGAACACCGCTTGCCGGCACAGACATCTTCACGCTGCACGACACCTACGGCTTTCCATCCGAGCTGACACGCGAGATTGCTGCGGAGCAGGGCATCGCCGTCGACTTGATGGGCTTCGAACATGAAATGGAGGAACAGCGCCGGCGCGGTCGCGAGGATGCGTTGCGGAAGCGGCCGGTCGTCGTGGCGAAAGAGGACGTTCCGGCAGCCCGCGCAGCCACGACTTCGACTGACGGCGGTTCGAACGAGACACAATTTACCGGTTACCAGGGCCTGGAAACCGACGCAACGCTGCTCGCCATCGTGCGTGATGGCGCGCACGTCGAGGGTATTGAGGCGGGTGCCGAGGCGGACCTCATCCTCGATCGCACGTCATTCTATGCTGAAAAGGGTGGCCAAATCGGCGACCGTGGGACGATTTCATCGGACGGCGCCGCCTTCGACGTTACCGACACGCAATTTCTCGGGAACGGCAAACGCGTCGTCCACCGCGGAAGTCTCGTCCATGGGATGCTTCGCGTTGGGCAAAGGGTTCACGCGGCCGTCGCGCCACAGTGGCGTGAAGAGATCCGGCGGGAACACACCTCCGTGCACTTGTTGCAGCGCGCGCTCAAAGAGATCGTCGGCGAAGACGTCGTGCAGCGGGGATCGTGGGTCGGCATCGACCGGCAGCGCTTCGATTTTAGCGGACCGTCACTGACCCCGGAGCAGCGCGCCGCGGTGCAACGGCGCGTCAACGAACTGATTCGTGCGGACTATCATCGCGAGGTCATCGAGCTGCCCATCGACGAAGCGCGCAAAACCGGCGCGATCACGATGGCCGGCGAGGATTATGGTGACCGCGTGCGCGTCGTCTCGTTTGGGCCCTCCAAGGAGTTTTGCGGCGGAACGCACGCCGAAACCAGCGGTGAGCTCGGAACGTTCATCATCGTTTCGGAATCGTCCATCGGAAGCGGAATTCGCCGCATCGAATCGATCGTCTCACGCTCCGCCGACGCCTATATCGAGCGTCAGCAAAACGTCCTCGCCTCGCTCTCGGAAGCGCTATCGACGAAGCCGGAGGAGTTGGCTGAGCGCATTGCTCGCCTCCAAAACGAGACGCGTGAAGCGCAAAAAGCGGCGGCTGAGCTGCGTTCGCGCGTTGCCGCAGCCGATGCGGATGCCTACGTGAAACGAGCAGAGACGATCGCGGGACGGCAACTCGTCGCCGCCGTCGTCCCGGACGTCGACGCGGACGCGCTGCGGACGCTTGGCAATGCGATTCGATCGCGGCTTCGCACGGGCATCATCGCACTGGCGGGGGTGCAGAATGGCAGCGTTTCGCTGTTCGTAACAGTCAGCGACGACCTGACCAAATCCGGCGTGCATGCCGGCAATTTGGTCAAGACGGCAGCACCGCTCGTCGACGGCAAAGGCGGCGGCGCACCGGGACAGGCGCAGGGCGGCGGCAAGAAACCGGAGGGCGCCGAGGCTGCACTGGGAGCGATTCGTACGGCGCTGGGCGCGTGAGCCCGCGCACCGCCGCCTGCGCGTTCGCGCTCGTTGCGTTCATTTTCAGCCAGCGCGCAGAAGCCGCAGAGCGACAAGCGGTCGTCCTTCTGAGCTCGACCACGGTGCTCGCGCGATACGAACGCGCCATGGAAGGCTTGAGAACCCCTAAGATAATGCGGTTCGAATACGCCGTCGAACAGGTCGGCCCGCACAACCTCTCGCAAACGCATCGTGTCTACCGCAGCGCGCTGGACGAGCGCGATGAGATCCTGAGTGTCGATGGCCAGCCGTTGCCCATGCCATCGATCCGGATCATCCGTGACCGCGTGAACCGCTACAATGTCGTCACGCTCGCGCCGCGTCTACGGGATTACGATTTTACCTACGTCGGGACGCATCGCGATGGCGCAGTCATCGACTACGTCTTTAAGACGGCTCCGCATGCAGAGAGCGCCGGGGCGTATCAGGTCGTGGGCGTCGCGATCGAAGGTGTGCATTTCTTGCCACGGCTCATTGCGTACTCGACCGTATCCGGCGATGTGCGTGGACACGGCACGCTGACCTTCTGGCGACAAGACAAGTATTGGGTCGTCGCGCAAGCCACCGCGAGCGTCCGGATCGCCGGAAAGATCGCGCGGGAGCGGCTCACGTTCCACAATTACGATTTTCCAGCGTCACTTCCAAATTCGACGTTTTCCGAGCCGCGTGGCCTTTCGACGCCCATACGCTAACGAGCGCGCTACAGTGCCTGGCGTTCCAAGGGTGCGCGAAGTGCTGCGAGGTGAGAGGAATGGCATTCTTCCAGTGCGATGAGCCCGTCATGCTTTATTGCAAGACGCGAGAACGCACCGTTCTCGACATGGACCTTCCAGAATTCGGCGAGGTCGCGGTCCATCGCTTGCAACAGTGCAACGCGGCAGAGCGCGTCATGGGTCACGACGAGCGCGCCGACGGGATGCGCAACAACGTCGTGCGCGAAGGAGCGCCACCGCGCTTCGACATCGTGCAGTGATTCACCGTTCTCGAACCGTACGCGTTCGGGTGTGTTCCGCCACGACCAATAGCGTTCGGGATCGTTCGCCGCGATCTCGTCGCGGTATCGGCCTTGCCACGTGCCGTGGCCAATCTCGATGAGGCGCGCGTCGACGGTGACGTTGAGCGACAGCGTTTGCGCAACAGCGTCCGCAGTTTCGCGGCACCGTCGTAGCGGACTGGAAAAGATCTGCTGCGGCGCCGGCTCGCCCCGCTCGCCGCACGTCGCAAAGTACTGGGCGAGCGCGCGAGCCTGTTCGATGCCGAGTGGGGAAAGTGGAGACTCGAGGCGGCCCTGGTAGCGGCCCTCAAGGTTCCACGTCGTCTCGCCGTGACGGACAATGGCAAGCGTTGTGCTCATGACGCAGCCGGCAAACGGAGCGTGCGAACGAACTGCACCCCTTCGATGCATCCCAGGTCCTTCGCCGTCGCGGCATTCACCGTACGATCGACGGACAACACCATCGCAGCCTCACCCGCGAAGGCGTTGCGGGATACCTGCATGGTCGAGATGTTTATGTGGGCGTCGCCGAGGATCGTCCCGACCTTTCCAACCATCCCCGGGACGTCGCGGTGCAGCGTCACCACGAGGTCGCCGGCCGGTACGGCATCGATCTCGTAACCGTTCCATTCCAAGAGCCGTAAGCCGGCGTTCGTGCTCGTTCCGGCAAGCGTCGTCGCTTCGCCGGCGACTCGCAGCCGCGATGCGAACGCGCCGGCGTCGCTCGAGCGCTGAACGTCGATGACGATACCCAGCTCTCGTGCAATCGCGCGCGCGTTGACCATCGACACTCGTCGATCCGATATGCCCTGCAAAAATCCAGAAAGGAACGCCGCTTCGAGCGGGCTCGCCTCCATTTCGGCGATGTGGCCTTCCAACGTCAGCACGTACGTTGCCCGGTTTTGCGACGTTGAGATTTGCGGTAGCAGCACGCCCAGGCGATAGGCCAGTTGAACGAACGGTTGCAAAATGCCCGCGCCGGGTCCGGCCAAAGCGGGCGCGTTCACGGCCGCAACCGGAGGCGCGCCCCGTAGCACGTTCACAACGTCGGTGGCAACTTCGGTAGCGACGCGCTCCAACGCCTCGCGCGTCGAGCCGCCGATGTGCGGCGTCGCGATCACTTTCGGATGACGGTGTAGCCGCGCACTCGCGCTTTCGGGAGATGGTGGTTCTTCGGCAACGACGTCGAGCGCAGCTCCGCGCAGCGCGTGCCGATCCAAAGCCTTGAGGAGCGCCTCTTCATCTACGAGGCCGCCTCGTGCACAATTGACGAGCAGCGCATGCGGACGTAGTCGCGCGAGTTGTGCCGCGCCGATCAACCCGGAAGTTTGCGGTCCCAGCGGGACGTGAAGCGTCACGATGTCGCTCGACTCGAGAAGTTCGTCGAGCGTGACGAGCCGGGCGCCGACGGAATCGGCACGCGCCGCTGAAACGAACGGATCGGTCGCAACGACGCGCATCCCAAAGGCCTTCGCCCGTTGTGCGACCGCGCCGCCGATCCGGCCCAACCCCACGATGCCAAGCGTTTTCTCGGCGAGTTCGCTCCCGATGAGATGACGCCGATCCCAGCGGCCCTCGCGGATATCCGCGACCGCCTGCGGCACGTTACGGCAGAGCGACAGGATCAAGGCGAACGTATGCTCGGCGGCAGCGAGCGTATTGGCTCCCGGCGTGTTGAGGACGACGATGCCGGCTTCGGTGGCCGCGTCGACGTCGATTGCATCGACGCCGGCGCCGGCACGAGCGACGACTGCGAGCCGTGCTCCGCAACGAAGCAGCTCACGGTCGACGCGCGTCTCGGAGCGGACGATCAATCCGTCGGCATCGGAAAGCGCGTCAGCAAGTGTGGCTCTCGAAGCTCCTGCCATCTGAACGACGTCGATGCCGGCGCGCCGCAATACGGCCATCCCCGCCTCCGCAAACGGCTCGGCCACGACCACCCGAAGCGTTTCCTCGGCTGCCATAGGACTAGAGACGCGTCGGCTTAAAGCCGCTTGCCCGTGCGCCCACGTTGGTCTGTGCAGACGCTTGCGCCGTATGCGTCGGTCGCGGTGGGCGCGATTGCGACGGTACTGATCCTCATCAGTACCGGACTGCGCTCATCGCCATACAACAACTACGTGCTCCTCGACCAGGCGCTGCTTCACGGTCACACGTGGATCCGCTGGCCGGGCGAAGCGATCGACGCCATAAAATTCCACGACCGCTACTACGTCATCGAAGCGCCGTTGCCCGCGCTGCTGTTGCTTCCCGCCGTGTACCTCTTTGGAGGCAGCGCGAACCAAACGATCCTTTCGGCGCTTCTTGGCGGGATCGCGGTGGGTGCGGCGTGGGAGTCGCTGCTTCGCCTGGACGTTCCGGCGAATACGCGGCTGCTGCTCGTCGCGTTCTTTATGGTCGGAACAGATCTCTGGTGGTGCTCGATGTACGGCGACGTGTGGTTTCTCGCGCACGCCGGGGCCGTGTGCTTTACCATGCTCGCACTGGTGGAGGTGCTGGGAAAACGCCGCCCATGGCTCGTCAGCCTTCTCGCGTCGTGTGCGACCGGATGCCGGTTCAACCTCGTCCTCGCGCTGCCGGTGTTTGCATATTTGGCCTTGCGCGCCTCTCCTGAATCCCAAAAAGTGCGGCGGTCTCTCGAATTTGGCATGGTCCTCGTGCCGTTCGTGGCGGGCTGGGTTGCGTATAACCTCGCGCGCTGGCACGTGCCGTACGATATTGGATACTCGCTCTGGTACCATCAAGACGACCTCGGCGATCCCACGGGTCCTCCGTTCAAGCCGAAGTATCTGCCGTTCGAACTGTTCTCGTACTTCGTCGCACCGCCGCGCGTGTTGCAGGGCTATCCGTGGTTAAGCGCACCGAACGCCGGGATCGCGCTCGTCTGGACGAGTCCCGCCTTGGTGCTGGCGCTCTTGGCGCGCCAGCCGCGCTATCTCGTTGTGACACTGTGGGCGACGGTCGCCGCGCTGTGGATTCCACTGCTTTTCTATTACGCGAACGGCGCCTCACAGTTTGGGATGCGGCACGCACTGGATTTCGAGCCGTTTGTTCTTGTATTGATGGCGCTTGGAGTGCGGCGGCAACTGCCGGGGTGGGGGACCGTCTTGCTCGCCTACTCGGTGCTCTTCGGTTTTTGGGGCTTGTGGTATTGGCGCAACTTCTTCCGGCCCACCTATTGACGTGCGACGCGTGAGGGCGTTGTGGAACGCTGCGACGGCGCGCCCATGGGTACGCCACAGCGCCTCATTCATGGCCGTCGTCGTCGTGGCGCTCATCGCAATCGGCGTCGCCGCACACTTCCGTTCGACGAGTTACAACAACTATTCGCGCCTCGCGTACTCCATTCTTCACGGTCATTTGTGGATCGACTGGCCTGGGCGCATCATCGATGCTGCCGAGTATCATGGCAAGCACTACAGCGTCGATGCGCCGTTCCCGGTCCTCTTTGTTCTACCGCTCGCCGTCTTCTACGGCGAGGCGGCGAATCAGACGCTTCCCGCGATGCTCCTGGGGGCACTCGACGTTGGCTTCGGCTGGATTCTGCTGGGCCGTTTGGGCGTCGCGCTCGTCCCGCGCCTATGGCTGACGGTGTTTCTTTTTGCCGGTACCGACCTGTGGTGGTGCGCAATGCTTGGCGACGTCTGGTTCTTCGCGCACGTGTGTGCCGTCGGCTGTACGCTGCTGATCCTGATTGAACTGGCGGGCAAACGCCGCGGATGGCTGATTGGCATCCTTGCGGTGTGCGCCTTCGAGTCGCGGTTCACGCTCGCGCTTGCTGTCCCAGTATACGCCTATCTCATCGCCTCCGGGGAGTTGGCGCGCGAAGCCGGGCGAGCGACGCCTGAATTTGCGTGGCGAGGTGCGCTCCGCAACTATGCGCTCGTGTTAGCGGCCGGAGCGGTGTTTTGGATTGCGTACAACGAAGCGCTGTGGGGACTTCCGTACGATATCGGTCACACGCTTTACTACCATCAAGACTCGTGGGGGCATCCCACGGGATCGCCGTTTCAGCTGGCGTATTTACCATACCAGCTGTACTCGTATTTCGTTCAGGGTCCGGTGTTCGTCGAATGGCTGCAAGTCGCGCAGTGGCCGTACTTCAAAGTCGACCCGCACGGCGTCGCCCTCACCTTTACGAGTCCTGCACTGATCTTAGCGTTTTTGGCACGAGCAAGGCGTCAGCTCATCGTTGCGCTGTGGGTCGCGGTCTTCGTGACGGCGGGGCCCAGCTTTCTCTATTACCTCAACGGCTGGTACCAGTTCGGGATGCGGCACGCGCTCGATTTCGAACCGTTCTTGTTCGTTCTGATGGCGCTCGCCGTGCGCCAGCGCATGCCGCTTTGGGGCGCGGTCTTGTGCGCATGGTCGGCGCTCGCCGGCACCTGGGGCGTCTGGTATTGGGACTCGTTCTTTCGAACCGGCGACTGAAGAGCGACACGGAGGCGCGCGCTAGGAGCGGGAGTGGCGCAGGAAGAGGCGGATTCCGTTGGCTTCGCCGGCAAGGCGGTAGTCTCGATCGACGATCTCCGCGAGTTCGGGAAAGCTCTCGTAGCCGAAGCGCCCCTTGCCTTCGAAATCAAACGAGTCTGAGCCGGCATCGAGAAAGGCAACGGGCTTGTTCGTAAGCATGTCGTTCACGTACCGGCTTCTGAAATAGTTGCGGTACGGGTTGAAGTTTGGGCTGTACTGGTATTGCGTGATCGCGTCTCGCGTCCCCATGACGGTATACGTGGTCACATAATACTTGGGACGCCAGCCCCAAATCGCGATCCGTTCTCCGGGAGACACATGCGCGGCGATGAGTTGCGTTACGGCGTCCGGCGAACCGTCGAAATAGTTCGCGACAGAGCCGAGATAAGGATAGGCCGGGCGGTCGAACGCCGACATAGCTCCCAGGACGACGAGGACCACGATCATCCCTATACCGGCGCGAACGGCGGGAAGCAAACGGGACGCGTGCTCCGAGAGGGCGCTCAGAGCCACGCCGATGCCGGCCGCCGCGGCGGCTGAGGCGGGCATCACCGCAAAGAGCAGGTAGTTGAGCGAGCCGCGCTTTGGTGCGAACACGGTCCAGACGGCACCGATGAGGACGACAAGGGATGCCGCACATGCGCCGCGCTGCAGCGGCGAGATCGTACGGTAACGCCAAACCAAAACGATGAGGCCGATCGCGCTGAACGCGAGCAGCACATCGAAGAGCGGTCCAAACTCCGGCGTCCCCGTCAAGAACCCCACCGGCTGGTCCTCATATAAGATGTAGGCGAGGGACGTCTGCACGTACGAGATCCAGAAATCGCGGAGCGCGCCGCCGGCTGCGGTCATCCCCACGATCGCGACCGGAACGGCGACGATGCCGGCCGCAAAGGCGGCAAGCCGGCGAAGCGTTGCGCGGGCGCCGGGCTGTCCCCGCACGACGATTATCGCGAGTGCGACGAAGGCGGTCGAGGCCGCGAGCGGCAGCGATTGCAGCTTCGCGAACGGCATCATCCCGATGGGCACGCCGGCGGAAAAAAGCGACGCCGCTCGCAAGCCGCGGCGATGCGCCCCGCACAGAAGCGCCAGTGCTAGCATCCCAAGAAAAATGGACAGATGCTCGCCGGAATAATGGACGAAGTGGTCCTCCCTCACGAGCGCAAAGAACGCGAGCGGCGCAACGAGCGCGACGCGAGCGAGGGACGCTTCGAAACATAGCGCGGCGCAGATGTAGAGCGATGCGATCGCACCCCACTCCAGCAGCAATGCGATGACTCGCGTCGTCAAGAACGTCAAGTGCAGGCCAAGAGCGGCCGGCAGCATGAGCACGTAGGTGTTGAGTGGGCCGCAGGTATTCGGATCGAAACCGCGCCACGGAATCGCGTCGCGCAAAGCGGTAATCGCCTGCGCAAGCGCTTGCGCTTCATCTTGATTCAGCGGATCGCGAACGAAGAGCGTCGGCCAGCGAGCGGCCAAGAGCACAACCCCCGCGAGCGCCAGGATCAACGCGATTCCTTTGCGCGTCCCAAGCCACGTGTTGGCACGCTGCGACCATGTGCCGGCGACCGCAATCGCAGCGTAAGCGAACAGCGGGACTGCGCTAACGACGAGATAGCGCTCGGGATCGGCGGCCAGCCATTTGAGGAACGTCATCCCTCGGAGAAGCCGCGTGCGAACGAGGTTGCGTACAACACCGCGATCAGCACGTACACGGCAACGAACGGCAGCGGAGGAACGACGCGCACGAACGCCAGGACGAGGAAGCCGGCGGCAAACGCGCCGCTGACTGCCGCGAAGCGGCCGTGGGAGCGCGCCGTCATACCATAGATTTCAGAGGCGACCGCACTGGCTGCGGGGCGTCGCCGGTACACGAGAGCGACCGCTGTGCCCAGCGTCGCAAGTCCCGCACCGATCCAAGCCCACATCGCCTTGAAGCTACAGCCGCGCCGCCGTCCGGCCCTCGCAAGCGACCGGACCCGGGGACGCGAAGTCGGAGGCGTGGCGAGCCGACGGACGACCTCGAAGAAAACCACTTCCCAGCGCTCTGGGGCTGCCAAAAGCGGCGCCCTTTCCAAGTACGTGGCGATGCGCGATTTCACGAAGACGCCGGAGCCGTCCGGCGGCCGCTCCGCCGCACGGGGCAGCGACCGCGTCCCCAAGGGCGCGTTGCGCTTCGTGATTCAAATGCACCACGCGACCCGACTGCACTACGATTTCCGGCTCGAAGACGAAGGGGTATTGAAATCGTGGGCTATCCCGAAAGGCCCAACGCTCGACGTGGGTGAGCGCCGGCTTGCGATGCACGTCGAGGACCATCCGTACGATTACCGCACCTTCGAAGGGATCATCCCAAAGGGCAACTATGGCGCGGGCGAGGTGATCGTGTGGGACCGCGGCTGGTACGAGTTGGCCGAGGGGACCAGCACGACGCAGCAGATCGCGAAAGGCAAAGTCAAATTCATTCTGCACGGGCAAAAACTGCACGGCATGTTCACCCTGATCCACATTCGCGGCCGGGGTGGCGAAGAAAACGCGTGGCTGCTCATCAAGGACCACGATGAGTACGTCGACCCGAAGTGGCGCATCGAAGACCATAACGAGTCGGTGAAGAGTGGCAAGACGCTCGCGGACATCGCCAAAGATCCGTCCGCGCCGCATTGGAAATCGTCCCGACCGGCTGCTTCCCGCACGACGCGGCCGCGCAGAAAGATCGAACCGCTTCCGCAGGTGAGCACGCCGATGCTCGCAACGCTGATCGACAAGCCCTTCGACGACGCCGATTGGTTTTTCGAAATCAAATGGGACGGCTATCGCGCCTTATTGACGATCGACGCGGACGGTACCGTGAAAGCCACCTCACGCAACGGCAAAGACTTTCTCGACAAGTTCCCGGAACTCGCCGAGCTGGCCGACGCCTTTTCCGAACGGCCGCTGATCGTCGACGGCGAAATCGTTGCGCTCGACGACGAAGGCAAAGCCTCATTTCAGGCGCTGCAGAACCGGATGGACCGTTACGGGCGACAGCGCAGCACCGAAGAAGAGGTGACCTTCGTCGCCTTCGACTTGCTGTACGGCAACGGTCGCGAGCTGTGCGATGAGCCGCTCGAGTTCCGCAAAGGCGCGCTCGAGCGCATCATCCGGCCCGGCGAAGGCGTGCTCTTTAGCAAGCACGTCGTGGGTACCGGAAATGCACTCTTCATTTTCGCGCGCGACCAGGGGCTCGAAGGGATCATCGGAAAGCGCCGCGCTTCGCGCTACGTCGAGCGCCGCTCGCGCGATTGGGTCAAAATCAAGACGTTGCAGCGACAAGAGTTCGTCGTCGGCGGCTGGACCGAGCCGCGCGGAAGCCGGAAAGCGTTTGGCGCGCTGCTGCTCGGCGTATACGAGGGAAAGCAGCTCGTGCCGGCCGGCTCCGTCGGCACGGGATTCGACGGCAAGACGCTGACCGCGGTGATGCAACAACTGCGGCCGCTGGAGCGCAAGACGACACCGTTCGCCAAGCCGATCAAGACGGATACGCGCCCGCACTGGATCGAGCCCAAACTCGTCGCGGAAGTGACGTTTCTCGAGTGGACGCGCGACGGCCAACTACGAGCGCCGGTTTTCGTCGGAGTACGCGCCGACAAGAAGCCGCGCGACGTCGTTCGCGAGCAACCGGCTTCGACGCGCGACGTAGCCTGATGGCGCGGCGCACCGTCACTTCGGTGGAGATCGACGGCCGCGCACTGCAGCTTTCCAATCTCGACAAGGTGCTCTGGCCGGAAGACGGCTACACCAAGGGGGACCTGATCGAGTACTACCGGGCGGTTGCCGGTTACCTATTACCATATCTGCAGGGCCGGCCGCTGACGCTGCAGCGCTTCCCGGACGGCGTGCAGGGTCCGTCGTTTTTCGAGAAGGACGCGCCGCGCGCCACTCCCGACTGGGTGCGGACGCTCTTGGTGCCGGCGGAATACGGCCGCCGCGGCGAAGTGTGCTTCATCATGTGCGACGACGAGCCAACCCTTGTCTTCGTCGCAAACCTTGCCTCGATCGTGCTGCACGTCTGGACGTCGCGCGAGCCGGAACTGGATCATCCCGACGTCATGCTGTTCGATCTCGATGCGGGAGAGCGCTGCAGCGTGGCTCGGCTAGGCCGCGTCGCCGTGTGCTTTTACGAGGTGTTGGACGAGATCGGATTGCGCCCGCTCGTGAAGAGTACCGGAGGCGCCGGGCTCCACGTGATGGTGCCGCTCGAACCTCGCTATTCGTACGACACGATCAAAGCATTTGCCGAACTCATCGC
The DNA here is from genome assembly GCA_019241305.1 of Vulcanimicrobiota bacterium. Lineage (GTDB taxonomy): Bacteria > Vulcanimicrobiota > Vulcanimicrobiia > Vulcanimicrobiales > Vulcanimicrobiaceae > JAFAXE01. The sequence continues at coordinate 4,962 of JAFAXE010000161.1, read as the reverse complement.
CCGCCGCGTGCACGTGACGATGCCGGGGGACACGACGCTGCAGCGTGCAACCGCGAAACGGCCCGACGATCTGGTCTATTTGGACTACGTGCAGGTCGGCCGCGGCAAAACGCTGGTGGCCCCGTACAGCGTGAGGGCCCGCACCGCGGCGCCGGTCTCGATGCCGCTGGGGTGGGAAGAGGTGCGTGGGATGACGCGGCGGCGTGGAAAGGATACGCAAAAGGAAAACGCTCGCTATACGATGACGAACGTGCCGAAGCTGCTCGCGCAGGGGACCGGCATCTGGAGCGCGGGGGCACAGCGGCCGCAGCGCCTGGAGACGGCGTTCCGCAAAGCGCAGCGGGCGTGGCAGGAAACTCAAGGCTAACCGAGGAGACCAAGAAGGACATGGCGCACGCGATTTGGAGCGGATCGATCAATTTCGGACTCGTCACCATTCCGGTAAAGTTGCAGACCGCGGTCCGCACGAACGACCTTCGTTTCAACTTCTTGCACAAGGCCGATGAAGGTCGCATCCAAAACGTGCGGCGCTGTTCGCTCGACGGCGAGGACGTGTCGTACGACGACATCGTCCGGGGTTACGAATACGAGAAAGGTCACTACGTCATTCTCTCCGACGACGACTTCCAGCGCGTCAACGTCGAGGCGACGCAGTCCGTCGACATCGTGCAGTTCGTCGAGCTCGATGAAATCAACCCGATGTACTACGACAAACCGTATTACCTCGAACCGGAAAAGAAGGGACGACACGCCTACGCGCTGTTACGCGAGGCGCTGAAGGCCATGAACAAAGTCGGCATCGCGAAGGTCGTCATCCGCTCGCGGGAGCACCTCGCGGCCGTCAAACCTAACGGTGAGGCCCTCGTGCTGGAACTGATGCACTTCGCCGATGAGATCGTCGATGCGGACCACTACGATCTCCCCGAAACGGAGAAGCCCCACGAGAACGAGATGAAGGTAGCGAAGCTCCTCATCGATACGATGACCGCGAAGTTTGAACCCGACGAATTTCATGACACCTACCGGGAACAGTTGCTTGCGATGATCGAGGCGCGGGCCGCCGGTAAGTCGTTGCCTACCGGCAAGCCGAAGGCGCGCAAGGCCAGCAACGTCGTGAACCTCATGGACGTGTTGCAGAAGAGCCTCGAGCAAACACGCGCCAAACACGGCGGCGGCCGGCTCGCTACGGCGGACGAAGAGGAAAAACCGAAGCGCGCATCACGTCGCAAAAAGAGCGCCGCCTAACGCTCCGCCCGACGGTGTCATCCTGAGCGAAGCAAACTGAGCGGCACGTTCAGTTCGCGGAGTCGAAGGATGCTCGTCGGTCCGAGCTTGCTCAATGAAACGTAGCCCCGCCTCGCTACTTCACGAATTAGAAACGGGTCATTCCGAGGGCGAGCTTCTCGTCTTGTTGCAGCTCCGTTTCGGTAGGGGCAGGGGCAAAGTGCAGTTTCAGGACGCGCAGCATCGCGCTGACGGGAACGGCGATGAAAGTTCCGACGACGCCAAACAGCTCGCTGAAAATCAGAATCGACACGATGAGCACGACGGGTGAAAGCTGTACCTGTGCTTTCATGATCCGCGGCTCGATGAGGTTGCCGTCGATTTGCTGGATAACCGCGAACCCGATGCCGACGATTACCGCGCTCTGCCAGCCATGGTATGCGAGCGCCAGCAATACGGATGGAATGAAGCCGATCACCGCGCCGACGTAGGGGATGAAGTTGAGGATGCCGGCGAGCGCACCGATGAGCAGCGCGAACGGCACGTGCATCACGAGCAGGAGTACGTAGATCATGACGCCCAGGATCGCCCCGTCGATGAGCTGGCCGCGCACGAAGCTGCCTAAGACGTCGTTCATGTCGCGCAAGATGGCGACGGCACGCGGCCGCCACGACGCCGGGACAAAGCCAAGCGTCGCGCGCTTGAGTTCTCGGTGATCGAAGAAGAGATACGCGGTCAGAATCGGTACGATGACGATCCCGAGGAAGACGGCAAATGCCGACGTCAAGACGGAGAAGGCATGCTGAGCGATCGTGAAGGCGTAGCGCTGCCCCAACTTTTCTAACTGCTGCGGAAGGGTCGTGAGGTAGAGCCGCAGACCGGGCGGCATGGTGGCCAACAACCGATTGTTCGGGTCCGCGAGATCGCGCTGCGCCTGATCGATGATCTGAGGAAGGCTCGCGGCGAATTGTTGCGCTTGCAGCACGAGCGGCGGCAAGAGCCACCACGCCAGCAGCACGAGCGTCAACGTGAACACGACGAAGGCAGCGGCGAAGGCGAGCGTCGGCGACATCCAGCGTTCGAACAAACGAACGAGCGGCAGCATGACGTACAGGACGATCGCAGACGCCCCGATGATCATCCACGCGGACGCGGTGTCGCCCAGTACGTGCACGACGCCGAACGCGAGAATGCCGCAGGCGATCAGAATGCCGAGAACGACGAGGGCGCGCAGCTGCGCCGGCACGGTTACGAGGCGGGTTCCGTAGCGCGGCGCGCTTGCGCCGCGACGCCGAGCGCCAAGGCGATCGACACGAAAAAGAACGAGATGGCCGCCGTCCACAGGGAACCGTAATAGGCGAGCACGCTCGTCGCGATGGCCGGCATGATGATGCCGGAGATGCTTTGCATCGAATCGCCGACGCTCAGCACCGTCCCCTGTGCACCCTTCGGCGCGGCGTCGCTGAGCAGTGCCGCAATGGTCGCATTCGAGAGCGACAGTCCAATCGAAAATAGCACGATCGTCGCGAGTAACGATGGTAAGCTATGGACGAATGGAATGGACGCAAAGAACGCGACCATACTGGCAAAGCCGATGTTGGACGCCGCGCGGTTGCCGACCGCATCGGTGACCGAACCAACCGCAAAGAGTTGCAGCGCCACGCCGATGAGCCCGAAGATCGCGAAGGTGTAGCTGGTCGATTGCGCTGTGAAATGCAGTTGCTTTTGTAAGACGAGCGCGAAGACGGAAAACCACGCGAACAAGCCCAACGAGTACGAAAGCTTTTGCACGAGGACCGGCGAGACCCGTGGATCGGCAAAGCAGCGCGGAATGTCGCGGAGCGACGGTACGCTGGTTTTTTCGCCCCTTTCTGCCACCGATTCCGGCAAGAAAAAGACGGTCAGAAGGAGTGTTACGACCTGCAACGCCGCAGCCAGCAGAAAGGGCAGCGTATACCCGAAGCGTCCCAGCAAGAACCCTCCCGCGGCCGGCCCGAGGACGAGCCCCGCGCTGAAGGAGGCGCCGATGTAGGAGAAGGCGCGGGCACGCTCCGAGGGCGGCACGCGGTCCGCGACATAGGCCTGCGTCACGCCGATGTTGCCTCCCGAGAAGCCTTCCACCATTCGCGCGATAAACACCCAGAGCAGCGTCGGGGCGAAGGCCAACATCGTCCAACCGATGGTCGCACCGGCCTGACTCACGATCAGCACGCCTTTACGGCCGATCCGGTCACTAACGTTGCCCCAAATCGGACCCGCGACGAACTGACATGCCGCAAACGTCGCGAACAGCACCCCGATTTCGGTATCCGATGCCCCGAAGTGCTGTGCATAAAATGGGAGGATCGGAATCAGGATGCTGAAGCCGAGGATGTCGATGAAGGTGATGCCGAGAATCGGCACCAGCGTCGCGATCACGCGCATGCCGTGCGCTGCCACACGCTCAGCAAAGCATCGTTCATCCCGTCCTAGTTTTCGGCGCGCGGCGGCGCTTCGCGCGGTGTGATGCGCAGCGTCAGTAACTGATAGCGGCGCAGCACGCGTACTTCTGCCTCGAGACCAACGGCGTGCTGTGTAAGAATGCGATGAAGTTCGTCGAGCCCACGGACGGGCGTCTGTGCCAATGCGACGATGGCGTCACCGTCTTGAATCCCTGCAGCCGCAGCGGGGCTGTTTCGCTCGACGGACAGCACTGCCACAGCGCGCTCACTCGGCAACCCGTATTCGCGCGCGATGCGCCGGGGGAGCGTGACGTCTTGTCCTGCTACGCCGATGTATCCACGCCGTACGCGGCCGTCGCGCATCAGCAGCGCAGCGACGTCGCGCGCCGTGTTGATCGCAATCGCGAAACAGATTCCTTGCGCCCACGAGACGATCGCGGTGTTCACCCCGATGACACGCCCGCGCGAATCGACGAGCGGACCTCCCGAATTCCCGGGGTTGAGCGCCGCATCGGTCTGTATGATGTTATCCATCAGGCGGCCGGACTGCGAGCGCAAGGTGCGGCCGAGTGCGCTGACGACGCCGGCGGTGACCGTCGCCTGCAGCCCATAGGGGTTCCCTAAGGCGATTGCGAGCGACCCTGGCCGAATCGCGGATGAATCGCCAAACGTCGCATGAGCAAGGTCGCCTGCCGAGACGCGGAGGACCGCGAGATCCGTATCGGGATCGTCGCCAACGAGTGAAGCGCGCAACCGGCGGCCGTCGATGAGGCCGACGTCGATCGAGCCTGCACCGTGAACGACGTGGCTGTTTGTCAGAACGAACCCGTCGGGCGTAAAAATGAACCCTGAGCCGCTCCCGCGGGCCCCGCGAGAGACTTCGATGTTCACAACGGCCGGCGAGACGCGGTCGACCGCGGATGTCACCGCCTCGGAGTAGGCGTCGAGCAGCGACTCATCGCGGGTGCGGTCGGAGACGAATTGAAGCATGGAGCGAGCGCTACAACCGAGCGCCAACCTTGGTGGTTGCGCTGGCCCCGCTCGCGTCAGCGACGGGACTCTCCCGCGACGCAACGAAGCCGCGCTGCCGTTGCCCTGGTGGCGGAATTGGTAGACGCGCTGGTTTCAGGTACCAGTGGCCGCAAGGCTGTAGGGGTTCGAGTCCCTTCCAGGGCACACCGATAGTGCGCGTCGCGTCACACTCTTTGGCGAAGGCTATCTCTGTTGCGTGTTGGCGCCGAAGACCGGGGTATCCAGTCTGTCCCAAGGAGTCCCGGCCTCATGCGGTCTCCACTTC
>JAFAXE010000131.1 GCA_019241305.1 Vulcanimicrobiota bacterium | reverse complement strand
CTCGCGCTACGTGCGCTCCCGCCTCCCTGCCATGCTCGTCGCCTGGCGCGAATGCGAAAGCGCGCGTGCCGCGCGCCGCCTGGAAGCCGGGTTCAAGGCCCTTCGGCGTGTCGAGAAACTCCGCGCACTGTCGCGGGGCCAGGTGTTCGGGTTGCCGGTGCGCAACGCCCCGCTGCTCGGCGCGCCGGTGCGGCGCGATGGACAAGGAGGAACGATGCCGACCTCGCTTGCGCCGCCAACGGGAAGCGAACTGGACGCCTTGGCAGATGAGGCGGCCCGCGTGCAAGCTCGGATTCACACCGAAAAAGGCGATATCGTCTTTCGATTCTATCCACACGAGGCGCCGTTGCACTGCGCCGCTTTCATAAAATTAGCCCGCTCGGAGTTTTACGACGGACTGACGTTTCATCGTGTCGTGCCCGGTTTCGTCATTCAGGGAGGATGTCCGAAAGGCAACGGTACGGGTGGACCCGGCTACACCTTGGAAGCGGAACTCAGCGACCTGCCGCACGTGCGCGGCACCGTTGCGATGGCGCGCGCACACGACCAAGATTCCGCCGGCTCGCAGTTCTACATCTGTCTCGATGAGGCACGGTATCTCGACCGCGAATACACGGTGTTCGGCCAGACCGTCGAAGGAGACGAGATCGTCGATGCCATCCGGCCCGGCGACGTCATGGAACGGGTGACGATCGAAGCGCGGACTACGTAAAGAGTTCCGTCAAGCGCTGGGCCACGGCAACTGAACCGTCAACCTTCAGCTTGCCGCTCATGTACGCGAACATCGGGTTGACCGAACCGTCGATGATTTGTGCCATCATGTCAGGGTCCGCGGCGATCGTGCAGTCCGCGTCGCCGTCGCCACGGCTAATCGTCGCGGGCGAACGCGTGCCGTCGACCAACAGCATCCCCTCCCCGGACAAGTCGAGCTTCACTTTTGCCCCAATGGCGGAGAGGCGGTCCGCCACCTCTTGTAACCGCATTTCGACGTCGTCGATTGCTGCCACCATGCTCCTCCGATTACAGAATCACGCACGTCTCTTCGATGGTCCAGAGCGCTGAACCGCTCCGTCGACCACGGCTCCGGTGCACGGTTTACCCGACGTAGAGCTGTTCGTGCACCGCGCGAGCGATGCGGCGGATAGCGCGAACCCCGAGGGAGAAATCGCCGAGGTCCTTCGTGAACACGACGAGGATATACGGCGAGCCGCCAAGCGGGTCGACGATCGCGGCGTCGTTGCGGACATTCGTAATTTCGCCGGTCTTGTTCGCAACCGGCACCCCCGGCGGAAGTCCGCGAACGATCTTGTCGCGATCCTCTTGCCCAAGCAGAATGTCGATCATGTGGCGGCAGGAGCGCGGTGACGCAACGGTGCGCAAGCCTTCGCGCCAGCCGCGCTCAATTTGATATAACAACGTTCCGATATCGCGTGGGGTCGAGACGTTTTCGCTATGGTGCAGCATCGCGTGGACGTCCATGAAATGGCGTTTGAGCGTCGTATCGTGCAGTCCGCAGGCGCGTGCCGTCTCGTTGACCTGCTCGAAGCCTAGGACGTCGATGAGCCGGTTCGATGCGGTATTGTCGCTTTGGTCGATCATCGCTCGCGCCAGCGTCATGACCGAAAATTCTGCGTCGTGCGGCGCCGGGTTGAAAAGCGGCGAACCGTCCACGACCTCGCTGTCCGGGGTGACGATCTGCCGAGACAGAAGGCCGGGATCGCGCTCCGCTCGCCGGTATAGCGCAACGAGAATGACCAATTTGATGACGGACGCAGTTGGAAACGGCTCCCCGGCATGATATTCGATCGCCGGTCCCGGCGCCATCGAACGCGCGAACACACCGACCGTACCGGTCGAAGCCAGCGCCGCCCGCTCGATTTCCGCTTGAAGGGAGGATGCGAAGATGCCTCGCGGTACCGCGAACGCGAGCGCTCCTTGCAGAAAACCGATTCGCTTCACGCTACGCGGCGGTGTTCAGACGAGGACTCGCTCGTTCCTCGCGCAATCGCTTGCGGTATGCGTTGGGCGGTTACACTGCTCGCCGTCGTTGCAATGCACCTCTCCGTACGCGTGGCGGTGCAGGCGGCGGCGTTGTCGGGCGATACTTTTGTCGTCGATCCCGGACATGGCACGCGCGACCCGCATGGAGCGCCGCTCAACGTGGGTGCTGTCGGCGCCGGCGGCGTGCAGGAGCAAGCCGTCGTGCTCGCGGTCGGAGAAGATCTCGCGACGCTGTTGCGAACCGCCGGAGCGCGCGTCGTTCTGACGCGTTCGTATGCCCATCCGTTCCGCACCGCGACCGACCGTGCGAAAGATAATCGCGCTCGCGCGGCGCTAGCGAACGCGTTGCACGCGACGGCGTTCATCGCGGTACACGCCGACAGCTCCGTCGATCCGGCCACGCGCGGAGCCAGCGTGTTTTGGCTGAGGGACAATTCCATTGCGCTCGCGCGTGCGGTGCGGCGCCGGCTGGACCAGCTGGGTCTTGGTGAATCGCAGTTCCATGCACGTCACCTCGCCGTGACCGATGAAGCCCGCGTCCCCGCGGTTTTGGTTGAAGTGGGCTTCGTCTCGAACGCGGAGCAAGCGCGCACGTTGGCGTCCACGCCGTTTCAGCACCGGCTCGCCTCCGCGTTGTTTGCCGCGATCGCCGATGCGTTCGAGCGATGAAGAAGTCGCCGCTCGTTCCCTCCGATCTTCTCCGGCTCGTGACGGCTGCAGATCCACAGTGCAGCGCAGCCGGCTCGGTCTACTACGTACGCGCGTGGTGCGACGGCGAAGCTGACGAAAACCGCACGGCAATTTGGCGAACGGCACCGGGCGACGGCGCGACGCAGTTTACGCAGGGGCCGAAAGATCGTCTGCCGCGCGTCAACGCCGACGGAAGCGCGCTCGCCTTCGTCGGTCAGCGGGACCAGAAGAAACGGGTCTATGTCATGTCGCTTGCCCATGGCGGTGAAGCACGCGCGATCACGCCAGCGTACGATGCCATCGGTGCGCTCGCATGGTCGCCCGATGGGACGGCGTTGGCCTTTACCGCGAAAGTCATGATCGATGCTGCGGACGCCCGCATC
>JAFAXE010000150.1 GCA_019241305.1 Vulcanimicrobiota bacterium | reverse complement strand
TTCGAGAAACGGTCCTTCGGCTGATTTCGCAGGGCTTTGGAGAGCAGCGACGTAGGGCGCGCCGATGCTTTCGGATATGCGCCGCAGCGGCCCAGAAGCCGGCGCAACACCGCAAACCCTATACCTCGACTTGCTCAAGCGCTCGCTGACACGCACACTGTTCACGGCACAGACCGGTGCCGCGAACCGATCCAAAACGTCGCGCGCAGTGCGTTGGACGCTGCGGCACGTGTTCGTCCCTGCGTATGTCGCGACCGTGCGAAGAGTTCCGGCAATCCATCGCGTCGTCGGGCCGCTCGAGCGTTCACTGCGCAGGCTCATCGGCTCCGATCCATTCGAACGTGCGGAGGGCCGCGACTGGCCTGCCGACGCGGAGACGATGATCGGCACGATACGGCTCGATCACCTTCAAACGTGTTGCGAAACGGTGCTCGCAGAAAACGTGCCGGGCGATCTCATCGAAACGGGTGTGTGGCGCGGCGGTGCAACGATCTTGATGCGCGCCGTGCTCGCTGCCTACGGTGATCGAACGCGCATAGTCTGGGTGGCGGATTCGTTCGCGGGACTCCCCCGCCCCGATCCGGCGCGCTTTCCACACGACCAGGGCGACATGTTTTGGGCGTTCTCCGCCGAGCTCGCCGTCTCGCTCGATACCGTCAAAGCCAACTTCGCCCGGTACGGGTTGCTGGACGAGCAAGTTCAGTTTCTGGCCGGGTGGTTCAAGGACACACTCCCAAGCGCACCGATCGAGCGTCTTGCGTTAATGCGGCTCGATGGCGATCTCTACGAGTCGACGATGGACGCGCTCACAGCCCTGTATCCCAAATTGTCTGTAGGGGGCTACGTCATCATCGATGACTACGGGGCCCTAGCGAGCTGCCGAGCCGCGGTCCATGACTTCCGTACGAGCCACGCGATCACGGATCCAATCGGGCAGATCGATTGGACCGGCGCCTATTGGCGCCGGTCCTCCTAATCGCTAGAAGTCGGTATCCGGCGCGTCCTTCTGATTGGGATTGCACTGGTAGCTGCCGTTATTAAACGGCGTGAAGGCTCGCGGCGATTGCGACCAGTTGAAGATCACGGGGTCGCTGAACAAATTGGCGGCAGCGGTATCTCGCGTTGTCAATGGGTTCACGCCGTTGAGACCTTCGATCGACTTGAGGATGCTCGCGAACTCGTATTGCGAGTGCGTGATCTTCCCCTGATTCGCAAACGGGCTGATCGCAATCATCCCGACCCGGATCCCCAGACCAAAGGTATCGACCCACGGAGGATGGACGTGATCGAAGAATCCGCCCCAGTCATCCCATACGACGAAGACGGCGGTGGAGTCCCACAGGGTTTTGTTGCCGCCGATCGCGTTTACGATCGCCGCTACCCAGTCCGGGCCCGTCGTGCTCTTCGATAATGGATGGTCGGAGTCGGTGAGGTTCGGGACGACCCACGTCACCGCCGGCAAATTGCCATTCTTTGCGTCGGTTATGACCTGGCACTGCGGCGATATCACATAGCTTTTCCAATCGGGCCCGTTGCGGATCTGGCTGTTGACGTCGAACGTCGACCAGATGTAGCCCGGGTGTTGCGGGATGTTTCCGCCGGGTGGGGCGTAGTAGCGCCACGAGATGTGCTTCGCATCCAGTTCGTCCGCGATCGTAGGATACGTGAAGCAGGGCGGGACCATTTTCGTCGGATGGCCGTTCTTGTCGACCAATTGAACGGTCACGCTTCCGGCGGCGTCGCAGCCCCATGGAGTCCCGGTTGGGACGTTGATCGCCATCCCGGCCTGACCGGCGACGATGTACTGATGCGCGATGAAGCTGCTATCGATTTGCGATGAAAAGAAGTCGTCGGCGAGCACGTATTGTTGCGCCATTTGGAAGTACAACGCCGTCTCCGTCGGCTTGACGTAGGTGTACGCCAGATCGGGGAAACAGTGGTCGAAGCCGTCCATCCCACCACCGTTGATGTCGATGACCGCGTCTTGGCGCGTGTGGCATAGTTCGAACGGCGCCGCGAACGACTGCGGGGTCAACTGAATCTGATGACGCCCGCCCTTCAAGCCATATCCATACGTTGCGTAATTCGCGCCGGGGAAGCCGTAAAAGATGTTATCGAACGACCGGTTCTCTTGGATGACGACGACGATGTGCTTGATGTGGCCCTGTGCAGTGTTCGGTCCCAAGCGCAGCGATGAGAGCCACGTTCGTCCGGCGTTTGCACCGAAAGGCACGGTGGATGAGACGTTCTGGCCCGAGCAAGCGGCGAGCGTCGCGCTCAACCCCAGCATCAAAGCCACGCTGAGGAAGAGCCGCGCCCCAAGGGGATTGGAGTGCGATGGCTGAGTCGGCACGTTGTGAAACCCTTTCGAGTAAGAGACTACAGGTCGTCCGGCGGGTCGTACTCCGCCGAATCATGTGTAAGGAACCACTGCGCGTTCCAGGGTGTGTACGTGTTGATGAATTGGAACGGCCGCGGCGATTGCGTGAAATCGAAGGCGTCGGTGATGTCCATTGCGCGCGTATCGGCTGCGGCGATCGGCGCGAGCCCGAAAAGGTTTTCCACGAACTTGATGGAGCTGACGCTCTCCCACTGCTCGTGCAGCACAACTCCTTGCCGCGCGTAGGGTGAGATCACCATGAAGGGTACCCGGAAGCCAAGACCGTCGTAGTCCAGCTGTGGTGGAGGTACGTGGTCGTACCAATTGCCGGCGTCATCCCAGAGCACAATGATCGCGGTGCTGTTCCAGAATTTGCTCTGGCCGATCGTATTGACGATTGAGGAGACCCACGAGGGTCCGGTCAAGCTGAAGCTGGAGGGATGGTCCGAGTTGGCGACCGCCGGCGTCACCCACGTCACGTCTGCTAATTTACCGTTGGGCACGTCGCGCAGGATCGACGTTTCCGGCCAAGTCACGTTCGTTCCCCAGCGTGAACTCTTTCGGATGTGAGAGATCGCGCCCATCGCGGACCAGACCTCGCCATACTCGATATGGCCCCCATAATTCCACGGGCGAACCTGGGGCGAGTAAAAGTGCCAGGTAAGGTGCTTTGCTTCCAGTTCGTCGGCCACGGTCGTCGCATCGAAGCAGGGCACGATGCCCGGGCCGTACTTTTGGTTCGCGAGCAGCGTCGAAACGAGCGCGCCCGGCTGCGCGTCGCAACCCCAAGGCGTCCCGGGCGGATTGTCGACCGCGCTACTTGCGTTGCCACGTATGAGGTACTGATGCGCGACGAAGCTGGCATCGATGTTCGACTGGAAGGTTCGGTCGGATAACGCGTATTGCGATGCCATGTCCCAGTACGGCCGGTTGTCGCTCGGCGGAACGTAGGCGTACTGTGGGTACGGCGGAACGAGGATATAGCCATGGGCGTTTCCGACGTTGCCGGCGGCGACGAGGTCGAAACCGTCGAGTTTCCCTTTGTCGTAAGAGGTGAAGAAGTCGCGGCCCTTGTGGCTGAGGTTGTAGCCCGCCGCTAGGGTGATTTGCTCTAACGGTACGACTTGTCCGGTATGAATCGTCCCTTGCTGCACGGTATCCGCGCCCGGATAGCCGTTGAACATGTTATCGAAGGAGCGGTTTTCCTGAATGATGATGACGACATGTTTGATGACCTTGCGTTCCAGCGCGAGCGTCGAGCCGCCGGTTGGGGGCGCAACAGGTGGAGTTGCGGAGGTCCCGCCGCCACCGCAGCCAGAGATGCCGACCGCCGTCGCGACAACGATTCCAAGAGCGGCAATCGACCAGAAACGACGCGACATGACGGGATACCTCACAAACACACGTTCAGACGAAGAAAAGGCATACAAAAGGGGACCGAAGGCGGTTAGCGAGCCCTCGAGCCGTGCCCTGCTGCGCACGCAGACGTGGAGCTGAAGTGCTGCGCGCAAAGCAAACGACCGCTAAGCGGCATGAAAGGGCACCGTACTGATCGTTCAGGTGCGAGTTACCTCCCTCCATTCTACGAGCGAGGACGCCACGGCGGATGACTGACCCTGGCTATGCAGCTTGCCGATGAAATGAAGGAAGGGGTCGCTGATAGGTTGGACGCCTCCAAAATGTGCAGGCCCCCGCTTGCCATGGTGCTTCTCGCAGCGCTGCAGGCATGCAACGCCGGCTGCGCGCATCCGACGCGGCTCTCCATCTACGACCAAGCCCATCGGCCCAAGGGCTATCATTGGTACGCCCATCGAATTCCGCACGGGAGCAGCGTTGAGTATTACGGCGTCGACCCGACGAACGGCTGGACGGTCTACGTCGGTCCTGACGGCGTCTACTACACCTTTCCGCACCCGCCGCCGATCACGACAGCAGATTTGCGCTCGTACTGGGATCCTCGCGATGCGCCGGCGCGCGTTTCAACGGCTGCGCCCGGCGCCCAACGCCGAAATACCGCAAGCCTTGTTGCTCGACGGCGCGCTGGTCGCACACCGCTCGCGCATCGAATACGACGTCGCCCGTCAGCCGCTCGCGGATGAGACGAAAATCGAGCTGTTTGTATTCGTTCCAGTCCGTCGCAATGACGAGCGCATCGGCGTCGTTCGCAGCATCGTATTCATCGGCGACATAGGTCACCGCGTCACCGAGCGTCTCACGCGCGGTCTGGGCCGCGACCGGATCGTGCGCGGCAATCGACGCGCCGGCCTCGAGGAGCGCTCGGGCCAGCGCGACTGCCGGCGATTCGCGCACGTCGTCGGTTTGCGGCTTAAAAGCGAGGCCCAAAAGGCCGATGCGCTTCCCTTGCAACGTGCCGCCGAGCGCGGCGCAGAGGCGCTGCCTGGTCCGCTGAATTTGCGCCGTGTTGACCGTCAGCACCGCGTCGAGGATGCGTGTCGGAAGGCCGTGTGCTTCGGCGATGCGCGAAAGTCCGCGCACGTCCTTGGGAAAGCAAGAACCACCGAAGCCAAGACCCGCGTTCATGAACGCGGTTCCGATGCGGCGATCAGTTCCGGCACCGAGAACGACGTCGCGAACGTCGGCGCCGACCTCTTCACAAATGGCCGCGATTTCGTTGATGAACGAAACCCGCGTCGCCAGAAATGAGTTGGCGGTGTACTTGATCATCTCGGCGGTCCGGACGTCTGTTGCAATGATCGGCGCCCTCAAGGCTGCATACAGCTCGCGCATTTGCCGCTCGGTTTGTGGGTCGCTCACGCCGATGACGATGCGGTCCGGCTGCATGAAATCCGCAATCGCCGATCCCTCGCGAAGAAACTCCGGGTTCGATGCCACGCGGACGTCATGTGCGGCGCGGTTGTGCTCGCGAATGATCGCAGCAACGAGGTCACCCGTTT
>JAFAXE010000097.1 GCA_019241305.1 Vulcanimicrobiota bacterium | reverse complement strand
ATAGATCGACCCTTCAGGATCAGCGCCGATGACCCGAATTTGCGGGTTTTTCTCCTTGAGAAAACGCGCGCTCCCAGAGATCGTGCCACCGGTGCCCACGCCGGAGACGAAGTGCGTGATGGCGCCTGCTGTTTGCTCCCAAATCTCCGGTCCGGTCGTTTCGTAATGTGCGTCGGGATTCCAGTGATTGTGCCACTGGTTGGGCATGAAGGCTCCCGGAATTTCGGCGACGAGACGGGAAGCGACGCCGTAATACGATTCTGCAGAATCGGGCGGAACGTTCGTGGGCGTCACGACGACCTCGGCACCGTAGGCCCGCAACAGGTCGATCTTTTCCTTCGACATCTTGTCCGGCATGACGAGGATGCAACGGTATCCGCGAATTGCGGCAGCCATTGCCAACCCAACTCCGGTGTTTCCGCTCGTCGCTTCCACGATGGTCGCCCCGGGCTTTAGTACGCCGTCGCGCTCGGCTTCGCGGATCATTGCGACCGCTGGGCGGTCCTTGACGCTCCCGCCCGGATTCACGTATTCGATTTTTGCGAGCACCAAGCAGCGTGCATCGTCGATGATGCGGTGCAGACGCACGAGAGGCGTGTTTCCGACGATCTCGAGCGCGTTGTCGAAGAAGTGCAATCCTTGAGCTGCTGTGGCTATCATCGCGCCGATCCTTTGCTGGCCAAGCGGCCATTTCGCTCCTTCGGTGCGACCGAGCGAATCCCGTGGTTCCGATGGGTGGTTCTGTCTTCTATGGCAACCGATTTTCGATCTGGACGAGACTTTCCGCGGCGAGGACGAGAACCGCTCGGCGACTTCTTATGGCTGGCTCGCGTCATCGACAAGGGCCGGGCGTCCGCGGCCGGCACGATTCATGATTACATTTATCCCTGCCCTATGGACCGTGGGGTGTTCGACCGCTGGGGGATCACGGCGGGACAATTCTCGCAGGCGCTTGCGTCCCATAAGACGGACGATGAGGTTCTTGCGTGGCTTCGCGAGCGCGTCAACGACGCGGGCCGCGAGGCGGCCAATCGGTGGCTCACGGAGGAGAAATCATCGAACCTCGACCGGCAAGACTCCGAAGAGGGCGCCATCGCGGCCTAACGAAGGCCGCGTCATGAATCGTGCGCTTCAGGCCGCCGCCGGCATCGTGTTGTTGTTGACGGCGGCCTGCGGTGCACCCGCCGTTCCTCCTGCGCAGCAATACGCGACGGTCTCCGGTACCGTGGTCGACGCGTCGTCGAACGCTCCCATTGCCGGCGCTACCGTAACGATCAACGTCGTCCTAACGACTACGACTGCACCGAACGGGTCCTTTAGCATCAGCAACGTGCCAAACGGCCCGTTTGATTGCGTGGCAAGCGCGCCGCACTACGCCGACAATTCGTCGTGGTGTTCCGCGCCGCTCTCGCCCGGCGAGAAGCGTACGGTCACGATCGCCTTAACGCGTAGCTAAGCGTCCGCCGTCCTTCGACTACGCGATGAGCACTTTCGTGCTCACCGCTCCGCTCAGGATGACACGAATTGGCGCGCCGCTCTGCCCTTTCCGCTCAGGATGACAGCGGGGGTGATACGGCGCCTTCCGCGGAGTGCAACGTCGAACTTCGGGCGGCGGCGGAAAGGGGAAGCCGTAACAGAGAAGCACGGTCCGCAACGGACTCGTCGATGAGCCGCAGGACGACCTCGGCGAGCTTTTGCGGGTCGTGCCGTACCGTTTCGGTTTCGCTGATGACACTTGCCGGGACGAATCGGACGCCGAAACCTTCAACGGCAGCGCGGTCCACGGCGACCGGAACTTGACCCTCGAGCGCGTAGGCGCCGAGCAGTCTTTCCGGTGCTTGTTCGTTGACGATGACGGTCTCGAAGACGCGAGCGCCGGCATGGTGCAAGAGTGCGCCGACGTGCGCGGATGCAGTAAAACTATCGGTTTCTCCGGGCTGCGTCATCACGTTGCAGACGTAGACCTTCGTGCAATTCGCGGCGGCGATCTCGCGCGCGATCCCGGGAACGAGCAGGTTGGGAAGAATCGACGTGAAGAGGCTGCCCGGACCCAACACGATCGCGTGTGCTTCACGAATCGCGGCGATTGCCTCGGCCAGCGGCGCGGGGTCCGACGGACTGAGCGCGATGTCTGCGATGGGACTCGGCGCCGATGAGATGTTGGTCTCACCCTCGACGACCGTTCCGTCCGCGAGCGTCGCACGAAGGCGCGTCGTTGCCAGAGTCGCCGGCAAAACGCGTCCCTTGATGTTGAGCACGCGGCTCGATGCCTTGACGGCAGCATCGAAGTCGCCGGTCACTCCGCTCATCGCAGCCAAAAAGAGGTTACCGAACGAATGGCCGCTGAGGCTTTCACCCTCATTGAAGCGATAGCGAAAGAGGTCCGTAACCAGCGCTTCGTCATCGGCGAGTGCGACAAGACAGTTGCGTATATCGCCCGGGGGAAGGACGCCGAGTTCTTTTTGCAAGCGGCCTGAGCTGCCGCCGTCGTCGCTCACGGTGACGATCGCGGTGAGGTTCGAAGTGTACCGCTTCAGCCCGCGCAAAAGCGTGGAGAGACCCGTCCCGCCGCCGATGGCAACGATCTTGTACCCTCGCCGGAGCCGCATGTCGAAGAGCGCGTCCACGATGCGATCTTTCGCCTCGGGAGTGAGAGCCGAAACGATCGATCGCATCCACTGCCGGATGCCGAAGAAAATCAGCACGGCGCCCGCGACAAGAAAGATTGGTGCGACGAGCGACGGCGACATGAAGTCATCGACGAAATTATCGATGGCCTCGTTGATTTGAAGGTGCATGCCTTCCGCCGTCAACCAGCGGGAGATGCCATTTGCAAGCAAGATCGCGCCCACCAAAGCGACCAGCAGCCACCGCTTCACGCCGAGGCCAGGGTAGAACCAGCGGACGAACCGCTGCGCAGACTGCTTCATACCGCAGCCACCGGCGCTGAATGGGTCTCACGGTGCCTGCCGGAAACCGAGATATCAGGCGTCGCGCGGAGGTGCTCGGCAAGCCGTTGGACGACGTAGACCGAGCGGTGCTGTCCCCCGGTGCAGCCAACAGCGATGGTTAGGCGCGATTTGCCTTCCTCGACATAGAGCGGTATCAGAAAATCGACGAGCGCGAAGAGACGCTCGAAAAAGGGTTGCGTAATCGGAAGCCCATCGAGAAAGCGTCGCACGTCCTCATCGGCTCCGGTGAGATTGCGCAGCTCGGGTACGTAATTTGGGTTTGGGAAGAAGCGCACATCGAAAACCAAATCCGCATCGACCGGTACGCCGAATTTGAACCCAAACGAAACGAGCCGGACGTCCAAGCGTGGAACGTTCGGGCCTTCGGCATACGCCGCGGCAATGCGAGCCTTGAGCATCGCGTGGTTCATGCCTGACGTATCCCAGATGCGGTCGGCGCGCGCACGCAGATCGGCAACGGCTCGTCGCTCCGCGTCGATGGCATCGGTCAGCGCGCCGACCGAACTAAACGGGTGTCGCCGGCGCGTCTCGCTGTAGCGCCGTACTAGCGCGTCGTCGCTGGCATCTAAGAACAGCAGCTCGTATGGAATTCCATGCGCATCAAGCTGGGCGAGTGCGGTTCCGGCCTCGCCGAGGGGGCCGTGGCTGCGGACATCCAGTGCGAGCGCCAGACGCTTGACCCCGGCTTTTTCACACAGCTCGACGATCTCGATCGTGAGCTTCGGAGGCATGTTGTCGATGCAGTGGAACCCGAGGTCTTCCAAGGACTTCATCGCCTGGCTCTTGCCGGCACCGGAAAGCCCTGCGACGATGACGAACCGCTGGAAGCTCATCCGATTCGAACCATGAAGTTGTTTTCGCCTGAGAAGGCCAACGCCCTCATTCCGATCGTTTCGCCGCTGATCCATGAACTCTGGGCGAAACGACGCGACCTTGCGATCCGGATGCTGGAGAATGACCCGGCGCTCCGCAGATTCGCGGCGCGTCGTGCCACTGCGGCCGCTCGTCGTGGTGAGGCGCGCCGGGTAACCGAGCTGAAGGCCGATATGGTCAGCATCATCAACCGCATCGAGGCGCATGGCTGCGTCGTGAAAGACCTTGACCTGGGGCTGCTCGATTTTCCCGCACTGCGTGAGGGTCGTCCGGTGTTTCTTTGCTGGAAGGCTGGAGAGCCGCAGATCGCGTTCTGGCACGGCGCCGACGAGTCATTTGCCGACCGCAAGTCGCTTTAAGCGGCTTGCAACAAGAACGTTAGCGGGCTGCAGCCGTTTCCTCGGCGAGCGGCGCGTGCGCGGCTTCTTTTGACGGGTCTTGGACCCGAATAAAGTCCTCCGCGAGTCCCTGGAGCCGTACGTCCCCGAAGTCGACGGTGTAGGCGCCCGCCTCTTGGCTGATGACGTGTCCGGTCTCTGGGACACTCTGAAGCTGCGGAATCTTGGCGCGAATCTCGTCCGGCAGCCGTACCGTATCGCCGACTTCAAGTCCACCATGTTCGAAAAGCTTCTCAAGCTCATCGAGGAGCATTGGCAGCGGGATCCCATACCCTTCGCTTACCTGCTCGATCGTTTCATGCTCGCTAATTGCGCAGTGCGAGCAGCCCCCTAAATGAAAGCGTGCGAAGACCCGCCGAGCGCCGGCATGCACCTGAAACGCTTGGTTGACCGTCAGATCCTTGCTGAAATGCGCCACCTAAAACTCCTACACGTGCGCCCAAGGCAATGCTGCCGAGCACGCTACTCATCTTTGCTAAACCGGGCATACGCCCCGGCTGGTTTCATCTAAGCCGCGCTTTCCTTATGTGTAGTTCGCGAGACGGCGCCGCCGTCGAGTGAGTGGAGTGTGCCTGTAAGCCGGATTCTGTCCCCTTGCGGGTGGCAGTCATCTCTCTGGGACGCGCGTTACCACGCGCCTCGGTGCGATGGTGCTCGTGTGGGCGGGCCGCCCAGTCCGAAAGGACATGACGAGCGTTCTTGCTTCAGGTGGGGTTTACCCGAGCGCGCGTCACCGCGACGCTCCGTGAGCTCTTACCTCGCGATTTCACCCTTGCCCGAGCGGACGAACCGCGTCGGGCGGTGTGTTTCTGTGGCACTTTCCTTCGAGTCGCCCCGACAGGACGTTATCCTGCACCCTGCCCGGTGAAGCCCGGACTTTCCTCACGCTGACCTCAGCGCGCGACTGCCCGGCACACTCCACCACGAGTATACCGCATCGTGGATCGCCCGTCTGCATACAGCAAATTGGGGCGCGAGGGCTTCAGCGAAGGCTTCAGAAGCAGGCTGCTTTGGCCGCGGTGACGGGGGCATAGCTCAGCTGGTAGAGCATCACGCTGGCAGCGTGAGGGTCAGGAGTTCGAGTCTCCTTGCCTCCACAAGTCCCGCCGAGTCGAGTGACGCCGCAGCACGGAGTTCGCGAATCCGTATCGGTACCTCCGGATGGGTGTATGCCGACTGGCGGGGGCTGTTCTATCCGGAAGGTTTACCGCAGCGTCTGTGGCTCGAGTACTACGCCACGCGCTTTGACACCGTCGAACTCAACGCGACGACGTACCGTCTCCCAAGCGAGGCGCACGTTGCGCGGTGGTGCTCCGCCGTCCCCGAGTACTTCGTCTACACCGTGAAGCTGAGCCGCCTGATCACGCACCGGCGGTCGCTTCCGGAGCGCGTCAACGTCTTTATCGAGAACTACATGCAGCGCGTTGCATGCTTTACGCCGGGAAAAGTCGGCCAGTTACTCGTCCAATTTCCGCCGACGCTGCAGCGCGACGATGAGCATTTGCGCGCGTTCCTGGCAAAACTTCCGCGGCACCATCGCTACGTCGTCGAGTTCCGGCACCCTTCGTGGCACGTCGCCGAAGTGGAGGCGATCCTCGCTGCGGAGAATGTCGCGTTTTGCGTTCACGATTACCCCACGTGTAAGACGACCGACGTGGTCACAAACCCCGAGCTGGCATACGTTCGGCTGCACGGATATCGTGCGTTGTACGCCGGCTCGTATCCCCGGCGTGTGCTCGGCCGCTGGGCGAGCCGGATCCTCGGCCTCGCCGCGAGAGCCGCCTCCGTTTTCGTCTACTTCAATAACGACACCGCGGCCGCGGCCCCGAAAGATGCCGCCGTCTTGCGAGACCTCCTCTCATCTTAGCATTAGAAATAAAGCAGGGAACGGAGGCCCCAAGCGCCGAGTCGTTCTCATGAGGCTAGGGGTTCGCTCGGCTCGGGGGATGGTCGTTTGTGCTGCGGCGCTTGGGGCGTGCCTTTCTGCAGCCCCTGGGTCGTCGGCCCCGCAAGCCCAACGCCTCGTCGTGAACAGAATTACGAGCGCTCAACCCGACACGTGCTCCTCCTCGGATTCAAAGCGCGAAGTCATCGTGCTCTCGGGCGATTTTCTGGCGATCGATAAGCATGGGGCGGCGCTGATCGTAACGCAACCCGGAAAACCGCCGGTAGCGTTGGCGTACGATCCGAAGGCGCTCACCGTGCCCTCGTTCTCGTACGCGCCCCATAGCGTTACGGTCTTGTACGACGGCACGCAGTGGTGCCACGTGACTGGCTCTTTGACGTTTCAGTTGGCGCTTGGCGGCCGGCTATCGAACATCTTTAGCATGCACATCGACGGCGACGATTCGTGACGTTCGACCCGTGGGCTCAGCTCGCGGACATGCAGAAATGGATGGCCGACAACTTTCCTTCATACAAAGCCGCCATGAATGCATCGCCGTTGCGCTACCAAGCGATCGACCCGACGGTGCAAGAAATTGGAATTCTGGCTACCATGCACAACATGGCTTCGATGCTGCAGGATTCCGGTGCCATCAAGGCTGCCATTAGCGCAGCGATCAAGGAGCGCGCGGAAAGCCTGCGCTCCTAGCACAGACATCGCCTCAAGACGGACTACGCGCGCGCTTTCAGCAAGTCAGGAAAACGCTCGCGGAGGCGTTGCACCTTGGGTAGGTCGTTTTCCACGATGTACGGGTTCTCGGGATTCTTGTCGAAAAAGTGCTGGTGGTACGCTTCCGCTGGATAGAAGCCGCGCAGCAGTTCAATTTTGGTGACGACGGGGTTCGCGAAGGCGTGAGAGTCGGTCAGGTGTTTTACGTAGGCTTCGGACTCGCGGCGTTGTTCTTCCGTCGTGTAGAAAATCTCCGAGCGGTATTGTGGGCCCTCGTCAGGGCCTTGCCGGTTCAACTGGGTCGGATCGTGAGCGACGGTAAAGTAGACCTCGAGGAGCCGACGGAAAGAAATCTGTGACGGATCGTAGGTGATCGCGACCGATTCCGCATGTCCCGTCGTGCCCGTGCTGACCATCTCGTAGTGGGCCGTGTCTCGCGCGCCACCGGCGAAGCCCGAGACGACGGTTTTCACGCCCTTGAGACGTTCGAACACCGCTTCCATGCCCCAAAAGCAGCCGCCGGCAAGCACGACATGCTGCGCTTGCCGCGAAGCGGCCCGAGCCTGTCCGGCGGACGTGAGCATGAAAAGCGATAGACCGACGGAGGCCGAGATGATCCAAAGGCGCTTGTAGAGCATGGGGTCAGGATACCACGGGCGCCGCACGCCGGCCCCAAGGCCGCTTACGCAAGCGCCGCACGAAACATGCCATCGTGTTTCTACGTACTCTACCTTGAACCGACGTTCGCCATTTCGCATTTCTCGAAAGGATTTTAGCCCCGTGAGAGCACCGCTCGCCATTGCCCTCGGCGTGCTTGCCTGTTGCCTGGCCGTGCCGGCCATCGCCGAACCGCCATTTTCCTTCGATTCTACTCAAGGTAAGCTACCGAAGACCGTCGTGCCGCTCGACTACGACATCGCGCTTCGGCCCGATGTCCGAGCGCTGACGTTTACGGGGAGCGAGACGGTCTCGCTGCGCGTACGCTCGGCGACGAACAGCGTCATTTTCAATACGCACGATCTCCGCGTGACCACGGCCGCGTTCGACGGCCGCCGGGTGACGGCGATCTCCTCCGATGCGCAGAAGCAGTTGACGACCGTTCGGCTTCCCGCTGCGGCGAGCGTGGGGCGGCACGTGCTCCGCTTGTCGTTTGCCGGAAAGATCGGCGATCAGCCGCAGGGACTGTTCTACCAGAAGTAAGCGACGCCTCACGGTGAACGGCTGATGTTGGCGACGCAGATGGAGTCAGCCGACGCACGCCGGATGTTTCCGAGCTGGGATGAACCTGCATTTCGCGCTACGTACCGGCTTAGCGTAACGGTGCCAAAAAGCTTCGACGCAGTCTCGAACATGCCGGCGACGTCGCAAACCGTTTCGGGGAGCACCAAGACGGTGAGGTTCGCGCGCACGCCGTCGATGGCGAGTTACCTCGTGGTGTTGTGCGCAGGCGAATTTGGCTACCTTCAAGGTAAGTCGGATGGGATCACCGTGCGCGTGGTCGCTCCGAAGGGTCGCGAGCAAAACGGGCACTACGCGCTCGATGCCGCCGAAAAACTTTTGGCGTACTACGACGGGTACTTCGGTGTAAAGTACCCGCTACCGAAGCTCGACCTGATCGCCGTACCGGGCGGCTTCCCCGGCGCGATGGAAAACTGGGGCGGGATCACGTTCACGCAGCAAGCGCTTCTGTTCGAGCCATCGATCGAGCCGCAGAGCGCGAAACAAGGCATTTTCGAGACGATCGCTCACGAGATGTCGCACCAGTGGTTCGGGGATCTCGTGACGATGGCGTGGTGGGACAACCTGTGGCTCAACGAGGGCTTCGCCGACTGGATGCAGACGAAGGCCTCCGATCATTTCAATCCACAGTGGCATTTATGGGAACGCGTCAATGGCGACGTCGAAGCCGCGATGTCAACGGATGGACAGAGCACGACGCATCCCGTCCAGACGCCGATCGAGGATGAAACGCAAGCTGAGGCTGCGTTCGACGAAATCACGTACCAAAAAGGCGGCGCCTTCATACGGATGCTCGAGCAGTACCTCGGCGAGGCTACCTTCCGCGATGGCATTCGCCAATACGTGCACGACAACGCGTATAGCAACACGACGTCGGCAAACCTCTACTCCGCCTTGGGGAATGCTTCGCACCAAGATGTGGCGGCGTTTGCTCGCGCGTGGACGACCGAGCCCGGCTTCCCGCTGGTTGAGGTGGACGAGTCCTGCTCCGGCGGCCACGTGAATCTCGCCCTCTCGCAGCATAGATTTTTCTACGAGCCCGATCAGTCGTCACAACAGCTTTGGCAAATTCCGCTCTCGATCGCGAGCGCTTTCCATCCAGACGAGGCGCGTACAGTCCTGATGACGGAGGTCTCGAAGACCTTGGACTCTCAGGCGCCGTGCGCGGAGCCGGTGCTGGCAAATGCGGGAGCTGTGGGATACTTCCGCGTCGCGTACGATCCGGCAACCTCGACCAAGCTCATTGCCGACCTTCCGCGTCTTGCGCCGGTCGATCGCGTACGCGTCTTGGCTGACACGCACGCGCTCGTTGTGGCAGGAAAAGCACAGCCTGCGGACCTGTTGGGTGCAATCGACCGGATTCAAAACGATGACAACCTTGCGGTATGGAACGTCGCGCTGAACGCCCTCAATGCCATCGGCAACTACGAGATCGGAAAGCCCGGCGAGGTCGCTTTCGACGCGTACCGGCGGGCGACGCTCCAGAACGTGTACCAGCGCCTGGGCTGGTCCGGCACTTCGAGCGATCCTACCGTCATGTCGCTTCGTCGGCGAGTCCTAGAAGCGCTCGGCGATGCAGGCGATCAGCGAGTCATTGCCGAGGCACGCAGACGCTATGCGGCGTTTCTCAAGAACCATGCGAGTCTTTCCACCGATCTCAAGGGGACCGTCCTCGACATCGTCGGAACCTACGCGGATGAGGCGACGTGGGAGCAGCTGCGCGCTCTGGCTAAATCGTCGAAAGACGCCGATGAGGCACAAGTTTACCTCAGCGCGATGTGGGGCGCCCGCGATCCGGCGCTGGCGCGGAAGAACTTGCAGATGACTTTGAACGGAGATATCCCGGCCGAAGCAGGACCAATTACCGCGCTGTACGACATTGGGGCCGTCGCCCTAGCGGGCCGGCAGCCGAAACTCGCGTGGGAATTCTATAAAGCGAACGATGCGAAGCTCTTGGAACACTTTTCGAGCTTCGAGCGCTCACTGTTTGCAGCGCGTTTTCTCCCGGCGTTTTGGAACGGGGCGCCCCCAGCGGAACTCGAAGCATATGCGAAGGCCCACATTCCGCCCCAGCTGAGCGCGCAACTGGCACAGGCCAATCATCAGATCGAACTGACGGTAGCGACGGCTGATCGCGTCGTCCCGGCGGTAGATCGCTGGGTAGCGGCGCATCCGTCCGGGACAACGGCTGGTCGTTAACCGTAAGAGGAGAGGATGATGGACGGCGAACCGATCGACAACGAGTTCGATACATCGATTCCGGTGGACGAGCGGGATGCAACGGATGAAGACGGTGACGGCGATGGCGACAGCGCGCCGTCCACCGTCCACCCGCGCGAAGACGATGCGCCGCCTAATCGATCGGACCCCGATGCCGGATTAGACGGCGGCGTCTACGATGAACCGCGAAGCGGCGCCGGCCCGGATCTGCGCGATCCATCACAAGACGAACACCCGACTCCAACAACCGGCACGCCTTAGGTCTAGAGGCTAAGCGCGGCACGACACTGGGATTCACGGCGCCAGCCTATCGATAAGTCTTCCTAAGTATGTCGCTTTCCATTGACAACGCCGCGCGCCGGTGGTGAGATACATTTGTAGGCAGTACCCGCGCTCTCAAGCGGCGGCTATTGTTCCATTGGAAGGAGACATGCATGCGGAGTTTGCGTAGTCTGCTCGCTCCTTGGGCATTGTCTGGGATGCTGATGGGGGCCCTCGGCGCTCCGGCTGAAGCCGGGCGTGTGCTGCCGCCAGTGTCGTTCGCAAGGCCGCACGTCCAGGATCCTTCTTCGGAACAGGTCATCTATGATTTCGGCAACACCCGGTGCGACGGTATGCTGCCTGTCGCGCCACTATTGCCCGCCAAAGATGGGAGCTTCTTCGGTACGACGGAAGCCGGCGGTTGTTTTTCGGGAGGTTATGGAACGGTATACCAACTCGTACGCAACGGAAGCAGCTACAGCGATTCGGTGCTCTATGCGTTCGAAGGATACTCTGGAAATTCAGGATCGATTCCAGAAGCCGGGGTCGTCTCGGATTCGAGCGGTAACTTGTATGGCACGACGTATGCCGGCGGAGGAAGCACGTTCTCCGGGACGGCATATGAACTGATACCAGGTAAGCCGAGTTATAGCGAAAAGGTGCTCTGGGCGTTTCAAAACAACGCGCCTGGTGGCGCTTGGCCGATGAGTACGCCCGCATGGGGAAAGAACGGCCACCTTTACGTGACGACATCAATTGGCGGTTCGTCGTGTTCGGCCGGCGGTGTCTTGGACGTAAGCACCGGGCAAGTCGTTCACGAGTTCGGATGCGGTAGCGATGGAGCAACGCCCATGGCCGGTGTGGTCGTCGACAAGCACGGCAACATGTTCGGCACGACACAACAGGGTGGAACGAGTGGCCTCGGTACGGTCTTCGAAATCAGCCAGAGCGGAGGGGAATCGGTTATCTATAGCTTCCGGGGCGGAGCGGACGGCGCATACCCTGAGGCATCCATCACGATCGGTCCCGGAGGGAAGCTATACGGGACGACGACGTTCGGTGGCACGGGCAAATGTCAGAATGCGGAGGCGAAGAAGCCGGCGGGCTGCGGTACAGTATTCCAGCTTGCGCCGCACAAGCATGGATATACGGAGAAAGTTCTGTACAGCTTCCAGGGGGGAAACGACGGTAACGAACCGGTCGCGGGCATCACAAGAAACGCGAGTGGCGTTCTCTATGGGACCACGTACCTCGGGGGCAGTGCGAACGCCGGAACCGTATACGAGTTAGTACCGTCGCTCGGA
>JAFAXE010000121.1 GCA_019241305.1 Vulcanimicrobiota bacterium | reverse complement strand
CGGCTCTCTCCGTTGATCTGGACTTCCGGCTTACCGACCGTCACTTTGACGTCGGAACCGCGCTTCTGAACATCGACGGTCTTGGTGACTGGGTTAAAGGAGACCGTTGCTCCCATTTGCTCGAACATCGAGCGAAGTGGAACGAGGATCGTGTTGCCACGAACGAGTGCAGCCAGCACGCGCTCTTGCTTCAAGCGGTCCGGCTTGGTGTAAACGTGATGGTCGTTGAACAGGATCGGGATCTCACCCGAAGGTGGTGAGCCGAAGTCTGGAGGTGTCGCTGCCGGCGCAGCGCTACGCGAAGTTGCCACGGAAACCACAACGATACACGCGACGAGCGCCGCACGTTGCAACGCGGCCTTGCCGCAGCAGGATGGTCTCACGTTCGTCCTCCTCGTTTGCGGTTGCGGCTCCTTTGAGAGACAAGCCGCCGTTCCTCGGCGCCGCCGCCCTGCACCGCCAAGATGTTCCGTACGCGCGCGAAGACGGCGTCGAGCATCGGTTCCGTCAACTTCCCGGTATTGGTGTTTTGCCGCGATGGATGGTACGAGGCCAACAGGACAATGCAGCGATGCTCTCCGGAATCCTCACATGCGACGGTCTCCGCGAGATGCGCGAACGATGGTCGCTCCGCGAAGTTGAAGCCGCACCGAGTCAGGGCATCGTAAGCCGCGCGCGTCCCGATTGCGCCCAGACCGACGACGACGCGAAGCCGCGTAAGCGTGTGCACCTCGGCATCGAGAAACGGCGCGCATCGGCGCAGCTGCTGCGGCGTCGGTTTGTTGTGCGGCGGCGCGCAGCGCGCCGCGGCGGTAATGAGGGCATCGTGCAACACGAGCCCATCGTTGCGATCCGTGGCCTGCGGCTGGTTCGCGAATCCGCTTCGCGCGAGTGCACGGTACAGCCACTCACCGGAGGCATCCCCGGTGAACATGCGGCCTGTCCGGTTCGAGCCGTGTGCGCCGGGCGCGAGCCCGACGAGCAAGACGCGAGCGTTCGGATCTCCGAACGCCGGTACCGGCTTTGCCCAGTACGTCCACTCCGTGTACGCGCGGCGTTTTTCGGTCGCGATTCGCGCACAGTAGGCGCGCAACTCAGGACAGCGCCGGCACGCAACAACGTCGCGCTCAATCGCCCCAAGCGCTTCGGGTGGGTCCATCTAGGACAGCTCGAGCGAGGCGAAGCCGATGCGGGAGAGCGCCGTATACGCAACGATGCCGACCGCCGTGGAGAGGTTCAGGCTGCGGACGGCGTTCGTCCGCATAGGGATGCGCAGGGTGCGTTCGACATACCGATCGAGGAGGGCTTGTGGCAAGCCGGCGGTTTCCTTGCCGAAAACCACGGCATCGCCGCGAGCATATTGCGCCGCATCGTAGGGTTGTCGCCCGCGGGTCGAGACGAGCCACAGTGGAGTCTTCCAGGTGTGGAGAAAGCTCTCGAGCGACGGGTGCATCGCGAACTTCACCGCGTGCCAGTAATCGAGCCCGGCGCGCTTGAGCTCGCGATCATTGACGGAAAAACCGAGCGGCTCGACGAGGTGCAGCGCGCATCCCGTGGCGGCGCACAGACGGGCAACGTTGCCCGTATTCGGCGGAATCTGCGGCTCGACGAGGACGATGTGCAGCGGAGCGTCGGCAGACGAGACGGTACGAAGGCGTTCCGCCGGTTGAGCCGCTAGATCTCCCACTGCCATGAATTCCAGTTGCTCGTGATATATTCTGCGGGCTGATAGTTGCGCAGGTCGCTGTTGTAGGCGGCGCGCGAGTTTTCCCAATAAAAGAACACCGCGAGGACGAGCTCGTGGATTCGTTCTTCCTCGCGCTGATACAGTGCGCGCCGCTTGGCGCGATCGAAGGTCCGGATCGCGGCCTCGGAGGTCGCGGTGATGATGGGGTCGTGCAAAAACGTCGTGTTGGCGCCCTTGGGCGGAACGAAGTCGCCGCTCCACGATCCCTGGTTGTCGGGATCGGGAGCGTTCGTGTCGATCGAAAACTCGAGGTCGTACTTTCCGGTGTAGAGTGGACCGTTTTGCGCGAAAAGATAGCTCGCCGGATAGTTCTTGATCGAAAGATCGATGCCGATCGCACGCAGTTGCTGCTGCATCTGCACTTCGGATTGCTCGTTGAAGGGTTTGTTCGTCGCGGAGACGGTGAGCCGCAGCGGTTCTCCGGCTCGAGCGCGCAGCGCATCTGGCCCGAGGCGCCAGCCCGCGGCGTCCAGGAGCCGGTGCGCGTCGCGCGGATCGTAACGGTAAAACGGAATGTTGGGCGCCGCCCAGGAGTTCGGCGGGATGTCGCTGCGCGCTGGGATGTTGGCGCCGTGAAAAATCGTCGCGTTCATACGCGCCCAGTCGATCGCCTCGGCGATCGCGAGGCGTACGCGCCGGTCCGAAAGCGCCGGCCGCGAGCAGTTCATGACGAGACGCCGGAAGTTCGCAACGAGGCGCGGGTGCACGACGATTCCGTCGATCGAAGGAAGTTGCGCCAAGCGCTCTTCCGGGACAGCGTCGAGAACGTCGATTTCGTGCGTCTGCAATTCGGTGAACAGCGAGTCGCTGTTCGGAACGACGACCATCGAGACGGCGCTCACCTTCGGCGGTCCCCGCCAGTAGCGGTCGTTGCGCACGAATTCGAGCGATGACCCGTGCCGCCACGCCTTGAGCAGGAAGGGACCGCTCGAGATCGGGTGCGCGTTGAAGGCGTCGCGATTGAGATTCGGTAGCCGTCCTAAGAGATGTTCCGGGAGCGGCGGGTACGCGCTGCCACCCCCTCCGCCGAAGAGTCCCATCACGTCCGCGTTCGGGCGTTTCAAACGAACGATCGCCGTATCGTCGCGGGGAACGTCGATGGACGCGACGTCCTCCCATCCCGACGTCGACTTGGTATTGTTGGCGGGGTTCATCGCTGCGCGCCACGTAAAGCGCAGGTCGCGCGCGGTGAGCGGCGCGCCGTCAGACCAGACCACACCGCGCCGCCAATGGAGAACGATCGTCTTCGAATCTTTCGAGATCCCGCCGTTCGCATAGGTTGGGATCTCCGTAACCAACTCCGGGACGAACTCACCGTGTGCGTCGTAACGGAAGACGGGCGCAAAAATCAAGGCATCGACCTGATCGGTCGCGTCGGTGTGCGCGAACAGCGGGTTCAGATTGTCCGGCTCATCGTCCGTGCCGATGCGCACGTGCCCCGGAATCGTCCAGGGATGGCGGTTCCCTCGTTCACCAGAAGTGCGGACCGGCGTGCACGCGACCACCGCGGCCAGCGCGAGCGCGCCCAACGGGAAGCCCAATCGCCTCATGCCGGCGTGGGCATCCGCGCGAGGGGAAGCGTTTTGTTTTCGAGCTTCGATGCGATCGCGTCGTACAAGCCGTGCGGCCCGAAGCGCACGACGTCGTCGACGGGAAGTCCGGTGACGGCGGCCGCCTCCGCAATCGCGCGGCGAGCCGCGCTTGGCTCGAGCCCTGCGGTGTTGAGCGCGATTCCGGCGACGCGTGCCGGTTTGACGGTGTCGCACAGCGCTTCGTAGAGCGCAATTGCTTGCGGAAGCGCGAGCATTGGCGTCCCGAAGTCTTCGATCTGCGAGCGCGTCGCGAGGTGAACGAGCACGAGCGCGTCGGGAGCGGCACCGAACAAGAGCGCCAACGTCACCGGACCGTAGGCAGGATGATTGATCCCCCCTTGACCTTCGACGAACAACAGGTCGGCATGCGGCGCGTTCTCGACGACGAGCTGTTCGACAGCGCCGGGCGCGAAATCGGTGATGACCCGATCGATGGCAATCCCGGATCCTGCGATCATGATCCCGGTCTGTCCGGTGGCGACAAAGCGTGCGCGCATGCCTCGCGCGCAGGCAGCGCGCGTGAGTTCCAGCGCCGCGGTCATCTTGCCGACCGCGCAGTCCGTTCCCACGGTGAGTACGACGCGGGCCGCGACGTCATAGGCGCGTCCCGAGAAGAGCGGCACCGCAGGCGGTACTCGGACGTCGTGGATACGCGCACCGCCGCGCGAAGCGGCGGCGGCAAATGCCTCGTCGCGCGCAAGCTCGTCGTGCAAACCGCTCGTAACGTCGAGACCCCGCTCGAGCGCTTCAACGATCGCTTCCCTCCACGTCGGTGGTAGTGCGCCACCGGGCGGCGCGACGCCGACGAGGAGTGTCGTCGGACCGTACGCGAGCGCTTCGGAAAGGCTCGCGACGACTGGCGCGTCACTCTCGAGGTACGGCACCACATCGCGGACGCGCCGACCGGCATGGTCGGCGTCGATCACGGCCACGGTGGGGCTTTGACCGTAGGCGATGACGCCGTGCGCCGTCTTGGCGGCACGGGACGCGAACGCGCCGCTCGCTAAGACCGCGTACCTTTCCGGGAGTTGTGCTATTTTATCACGACGGCGTTATTGAAGGAACGCTTCGGAGCTTTGAAGGTAACATGAAACGTGCCGGAAACGGTGATGGTATCGCCGTTCTGATGGGTCGCATTCTTCTCATCGATGACGACCACACACTTCGTGTCGCAGAGTTGGTAGCCCGCGACCGTTCCCATCATCGTATGGGTATGCTGGTAGTTTTGAACCTTACCGGCAACCGTCACGGCCTTGCCATCGTAAGAGGCGGCGTCCGCGAGAATCGTCGAGGGAGCGAGCGCGGCAGCAAGCGCCGCGATGCTCGAAAGCCCAAGAAACACTGCGAGCGCAGAAAAAGAACGAACCATCGAGAAAACGCTCCTTTACGAGAGAGGGTGAAGCCGCTGCGCCTTCCTGGCACGCACAAGCTCACCCTGCGCTGGATGGAGCGCGATCGCTGTGCGCACTCCTCCAGGCTTCAAGCAGCGTGCTCTCCCGTTCCGCGGAGAGGCCCGCCTTGCGGACCTCGTCGGGGTCGCGTCGTCGCGCCCACTCGAGCGTATCGCGCACCGTGACATCCAACGCGCGAAACGCCAAACCGTGCGACAGGGCCGAAGCGACGCTCGCGTTCGTAAAACCTGGCAATCCCGCACTCGACGGGATCCATAGGGGCAACTCAACCCATGGTCCCACGCCGTGCAACACCAAGAATTCCTCGTCCACCCAAACCACCTCGCTGTCGTGCCGCGCCGAGCGCCGGCACGCGTCGACGACGTTGCTCATCGTGGTTGCGCGAGGACGTCCAGTGACGTTGAATGGTCCGCGCGTGCCGCGTTCGATGGCGCGAACGAGAAAATCCGCCACGTCTCGAACGTCGATGAACTGCACGCAGCGCTGCGGCGGCGACGGCGCAAGAATGACGCCGCCTCGGTCGGCACGTTCCGGCCAGTAGGTAAAGCGGTCGGTTGGATCGTGCGGGCCGACGATCAAGCCCGGACGAACGACGAGCCCTCGCGCTCCAAACGTTTCCTGGACGACCTGTTCGCACTGTGCTTTCAGCGGCCCGTACGCTTCCGGGCTCGTTTCATCGACGTCCGCAGAGAGCGCTTTCAGCGGCGAGTCCTCGCGCAACTCCAGCTGTGTTTCGTCGTAGACCGAGATGGTAGAGACGAAGGCGTAGCAGTTCGCGCCGCGCAGATGATCGCAGGACTTCCGAACGATTGCTGGCCGATAGCCGCTCGTATCGATGACGGCGTCCCAGCCGTCGGCCGGCAGAAGCGACAAGTCGCCGTCGCGGTCACCGAGTATGCGATTCGCGGCAGGGACATCATCGAAGCTGTGCACGCCGCGCGTGAAGGTCGTAACCGCGTGCCCACGTTCGTTGAGCGAGGCGACGAGCGCGCGTCCCAGAAAAACCGTTCCGCCAAGGACGAGGACGTTCACGTGCGCACGACCGTTTCGCCCCCAGTACGTTCGCGCACGCCGAGTCCTGGCGCATCCGGCAGCTCGAGTTTACCGTGATCGTACGAAACGCCCGTGAACGGATCGTGTGCCGTCAAGAACGGTCCATCGATATCGGCCCAATCGACGAGCGGCGAAAGTTGGGCCGCCGCCGTTGCAAGAATGGCGCTTTCCACCATACATCCGAGCATAATTTTCAGACCAAGGGCGCGCGCGGTGTGAATCATCGCCAGTGCGGCCCGAACGCCGCCGCACTTCACTAGTTTCACGTTGACGCCGTCCACGCAACCGGCCAACGCCGGCAAATCTTCCGCCGTTTGGGAGTCTTCGTCCGTCACGAGCGGGACACCGACGCGTTCGCGGATCCAGCGCAAAGCCTCCGGCGTGCCGGCTGGGATGGGCTGCTCGCAAAATTCGATGTCGAAGCGCTCGAGTTCGCACAGCGTCGCGACGGCTTGTTCCGGGAGCCACGCCTCATTGGCGTCGACGCGGATGGTGCCGGCATATCGCTCGCGGATCGTCGCGATTCGTTCGACGTCGTCGCCTGCGCCGAGCTTCACTTTGATGATGGGATGCGACCCGATCTCGGCGAGCTTCTCGACCGTCTCTTCAATCGAGGCCAGGCCGATGGTAAACGACGTTGTCGGCGTCCCTTTCGGATCGAGTCCGAGGAGCTGCCAGAGCGGACGGTTCAGCAGCTTGCCGATGAGATCGTGCAGCGCGACGTCGAGACCGCATCGCGCGGCCGGAGGAATATTGCGCAGCAGCGTCTCGTGCGCAAAGGGATCGTCGCTCGCGAGCGGATGGGTCGCGAAATACGCGCGAACCGAGGCGACGCTTTCGTCGTAGCGCGCCGAGGGTGCCGTCTCACCAAGCCCTTCGAACCCGTCACAACGCAGACGAAAAACCGCCGAGCGTGCGACGGACTCCGATTCGCGCGCAATCGTGAATTGGTGGACGAGCGGCAGCGAAAGCTCGTCGATACGGAGTTCCACGAATCAAACTCGAACGCCGGGGGTAGCGAGCGGCGCCTTCCCCGCGTCTTTGGAGTCCGCAGCATACGCGGCCTCCCTGGCCGCTGGTCCAGTGCTCTGGACTTGACTTCGGTGGGATAATCGCAGGCGACGATGACTGCGTTCGCACGCGCAGCCGGCCAGGTGTTGGACCAACGTCAATACCGAGGGAGCACCAGCTCCGGATAACGCCTCGCGCGCCCGGGCCGCACCCACCTGCTGAGAAAGCAGGTTCAAACCAGACGGCAAGACGGCGAGTGCGGTTTTCGTCGGTCTCGGGATCGGACTAGCGAAGAGCTTCGCTGCCCGGTCCTACGACCGTTCCGCCTCCGGACCGGTGTGCGCTGTGCTACCCGATGAGCGCGCGCACCGTAAGCACGGTCGACGCCAGGGTGGCCTCGTCTCCGGCCGCGTCGTCGATGACGAAGAAGCCGCGAAACGGCTCCAGCTGCTCGACGGTTTGCCTGAGCCGTTCGTCGCTACGGCCCTTCACCGCCTCGCAGTCATGCAGAGCGATGACGGTTTTCGGCAGAATATCGGCCACGGACTCCGGTGGGTCAAGCGCCGCGATATCGAGCGCGAAGCGCAGCCACGAGCTATCGACGTCTTTCGCTAAACGCTTGAGGTCGGCAACCGACGCGCAGAGCGTTGCTGCGGCGTTTCGTACCGTCAGCGTCACGTTGCGACGCTTTGCTTCCGCAGCCCAGCCCTTGTTGACCGCGACGAGCGTATTCCAGTCGCTCGATCCGGCGGCGTCCCACGCTTTGGTCACGACGACGGGCGCACCGAGCTCCCAGGCCACGGCAATCCAGTGCTCTGCGGCCGCGTTTGCCGGGATTTCGTCGCTCTCGACGGTGATATTGCAAACGAGTCCTGCGACGGTCAAGCCGAGATCGGTTGCCATTTTCTTGAGTTGCGCAGCATAGTCGGCGTCGGTGCGCGGAAAGTCCGTCGCATCGAAGAGCACGCCGTCCAACGCCAAGTCGCTCGCGCACAGGTCCAGCCATTCGAGCTGCGTCAACCTGCCGGCAGCGATCGCAGAACGATACGATGCGCTCGACGACGCCAGCTTCATGGCCGCCGGTTCGGGCCGTCACGGTTTCGCCCTGCGAAGGGGGCGGGGAGCGCCTTCTGGCTGAAGAAACGTACGACGACGGACGGCTTTATCGGCCGGCGTTTTCCGCTTAGGAGATTCCCCGATGACGGCGCACCGGATCGGCTTGTGTTTCGTCGCTGTGCTCGTGGTGTGCGGTTGTAGCCATTCCAAGGACAATACCGCAGCGTCCGACGACACGAGCGGTGCGGTCGCGGTAAAAACGGTAACAGCGCGGCCCGTCGTCGTCCATCCTGAGGTCACGCTCGCCGGGTTCATCTCGCCACTGCACAACGTCACGATTACGAGCGCCCTCAGCGAACCGGCGACTGAAGTGAATGTCGATGAGGGGGACGTCGTTGCGGCCGGTCAGGTGCTCGCGCAACTCGACGATACCGATTTACGGGCGAGCCTTGAAGCGGCGCGGCGCTCAGCCTCGGAGGCGGACTTACGCGTGGCGCAACAGCGCTACCAAAGCGCGCTGGCGTTTTCATCGGGACGTCAAGGCTTGCGCTCTGCGCAAGACGCCGTTCTCCAAGCCGCATCGAAACTGCGGCTCGATACCATCATGCTCGAACGCTACCGCGCACTGGCGGGGAGCGGCTACGTTCCGCAGCAGCAGGTCGACACGCAGCGTTCCCTGGTCGTCACGGATGCAGCGGCCTTGCGTTCCGCCCGCGCGAGTCTCGCAGATGCACGCAACACGGTCGACATCAACGGTGGTGAGCACGGCGGACTGCAAGCGAGTACCATCGCGGCCGCCGCAGCATCGGCCTCTTCGGCACACGCCCAGGTCGATCAGGCCGCTGCGCAAGTCGCCAAAGCGACGATTCGGTCACCGTTCGACGGGATCGTGATCAATCGGAATCTCAATCCCGGCGAGTATCCCGGTTCTCGCGCGATCTTTACCATACAGGATATGTCGGCGGTGTTCGCCATCCTGAGCGCCAGCAGTTCACAGATCTTTGACGTGCACACCGGCGATTCGGCGCAAATCTACGGGCGTCACAGCACCGCGCCAGTCGGCGCCGGCACGGTAGAAGCCGTGCTTGGCCAAGCCACACCCGGCTCGACCAACTTCACCGTGAAAGTGCGTCTGCGCAATCCAGACCATCGTCTCGTTTCCGGAATGGTGGTAAGCGCGGTGCTGCGCCAGCCTGCCCAGACTGGTATCGGCGTTCCGTCGACGGCCTTCGTGGACGATACGCACGAGCGCATCGCCGTGGTGCGCGACGGCGCCATCGCGATCGTTCCGGTGCGCGAGACGGGTTCAGCCGACGGTACGTCCGTCGTTCGCGGCTTGGCCGCAGGCGAACGCGTCGTGACGAACGGGCAACTCGGCTATACGAACGGTGAACGAGTCGTCGCGCAAGACTGATGAGCTTCACCGAAACGATCGTCCGCCGCCCCAAGCTCGTCATCGTTGGCGTGCTTCTGACGGCGCTCGCAGGTTTGCTCACCATGCCGCTCCTCGTTCGTCAGCAGTACCCCAACGTGAGTTTCCCGACGATCGTCGTGACCGTCGTGTATCCGGGCGCGTCGACCAGTCAGATTCGCGACGCCATCGTGCGCCCCATCGAAGATCAGATTGCGGGCGCGCCGCAACTGCAACACATCAACACGACGATTCAAGCCGGCCAGGCGACGATTGCCGGAGTTTTCGACCTATCCTCGGACCAGAACGCGGATCTGATCGAGATTCAAAACCGGATGAGCAACGCACAAGCGCAGCTGCCCAGCGACTTGCAGCCGCCGACGATCGCCGCGGCGGATCCGACGCAAGGCGCAGTGATCTCGCTGATCGCGAGCTCAGATCACCTTTCGCCAAGCCAGCTCGGGGAGATTCTGAGCAGCAAAATCGTCCCGGCGATCTCTCAGCTGAACGGCGTATCGACGGTCAACGTGGGCGGTGCGGTCGTACCCTCGTATCAGGTTGAAGTCGATCCGCTGCAGCTCGCCGCACTGGATGCGACGGTGACCGATGTGGTCAGCACCATCTCGAACAACAACGTGCTCGCGCCCGGTGGAATCGCCTACGGCCAAGCCCGCGAAACCGGCATCACCGTGCGCGGCGACGTCCGCGATCCAGCCTCGGTGAGCCGCCTCTTACTGTCCATGCCGCTTTCGAACGGAAACGGTCCCGCCCAGAACCCCTGGACGACGCCAGGACGACTCGTCCATATCAGTGACGTTGCCAAAGTCAGCGACTCCTACGAAGTGCGGCGTACCTATGCGTTCAGCCGGCGCCGGCCGATCGTCACGCTCGACGTTACGAAAACCGCTGAGGCGAGCGACGTTTCGACATCGCAAGCCGTGATCGCGGCGCTGCCGGGGCTCGCCAAAACGTATCCTGATGTTCGGCTCTCGGTCATCAACGTCGAGTCAAACTACACGCGCCAGCAAGTGCAAGGCGCGATTCGCAGTCTCATCGAGGCGGTCATTTTGACCTCGGTTGCCATGCTGTTTTTCCTGCGGTCCTGGCGCAACGCGGTCGTAGTCCTCATCGCGATTCCGACCTCACTGTTCGTGACACTGGCCGTGATGAAGCTGGCGCACTTCACGCTCGATACCGTTTCACTCGGCGCGATGACGCTCGCCATCGGCATTCTTGTCGACGATTCGACCGTCG
Source organism: Vulcanimicrobiota bacterium (assembly GCA_019241305.1). Classification (GTDB taxonomy): domain Bacteria; phylum Vulcanimicrobiota; class Vulcanimicrobiia; order Vulcanimicrobiales; family Vulcanimicrobiaceae; genus JAFAXE01. The sequence goes on along the minus strand of JAFAXE010000121.1, from coordinate 7,651 downwards.
TGCTGGAAAACATCAAACGGCACTTCGACGATGGGGAAAACAACATCGACGCGGCGGTGCGGGGACGGACGGAAATCGGACTGGCCGCACTGACGCTGACGCTGGTCGACGTGGTGATTTTTGTTCCGATCGCGTTTCTGCCCGGCGTGATCGGCAAGTTTCTTCAGGAGTTCGGACTCGTGGTCGCGATCGCCACCATCACCTCGCTGCTCGTCGGGTTCACCGTCACCCCTGCGTTTGCGGGGCAGTGGTCGCTGCTGTCCCGCTGGAAGGCGCCGCGCTTTATCGACGCCTTCAACGCTGCGTTCGAGCGCGCGCGCGCGTTTTACGTGCAACACGTCTTGCCTGCGGCGCTCGGACGGCCGTGGCTGGTGGTCGGTATCGCGGCCGTCACCTTCGCCGGCGCCGTTGCGCTCGTACCGCTCGGCATCGTGGGGTTCGAGTTCCTTCCAAACGGCGATCAAGGCAACTTTTTCGTGCAGATGACGTATCCGGCGGGCTGGCCGCTCGAGCGTACCCGCGAAGATCTCCTACGGCTCTCCGACTTCGTCGACAAGATCCCGGACGTTCAGGCTGAGACGTCGATCGCGGGAGGGTATCAACCGCAGTTCGGCGGCGTGATCAATCAAGGCTCGATCGGTCAAATCCATGTGTTCTTGAAAGAACACCGCGCCCACCCGACGGCGTACTGGGTGTCGTACGTCAATCGCGAAGGGCCGCACGTCGTGCCGCATGCGACGCTGGTCACGATTCCCGCGGGCGGCATCAGTGGCGGTCCGTCGCAGGATATCGACGTCGTCGTGACGCGTCAGGACGGAGATCCCACCACCGTGGCAGAGCAGGTGTTCGGCGCGCTGCAACGGACGCCGGGGACCACGGCGGTGAACACGCTGGCCAGTCAGGTTTCGCCGCAAGTGAACGTCGACTTCGACCGCCAGCGCGCGCAAGCACTGAACGTGAGCATCGGCACCGCCTCGCAAGCGGTTCGTGCGGCCTTCGGCGGCGTGCGCGCAACGCAATTCACCGATACGAACGGGCTGAAGTATGTCGACGTGATCTACCCGAGCGACGCGCGTTCGTCGCTCGCATCGGTCTATGGCATCGCGGTGCGCAGCGCGACCGGCGCAATCGTGCGGCTCGATGATATCGCGCAGATCGAGTCCGCTCCTGTTCCGCCCATCATTACGCGACAAGATCGCGCGACCGCCATTCACGTGGCGGGCAACGTCGCAGCTGGTTACGAGCTTTCGAACGTCCAGCGCACGTTCAAGCAGCGACTCGCCGCTCTCCACCTGCCCTCCACCGTCAGCGTCGGTCCCAGTGCGAACAGTGGCTTGGCCAATATGGCCGACCTGCAGCGCGGCATCGGCATCGCGCTGCTGCTTTCCTTTGTGCTCGTCTACCTTCTCATGGTGGCGCTCTACGACAGCTTCGTCTCGCCGTTCATCATCATGTTTGCGGTTCCGGTGACGGCGGTCGGCGCACTCGGCTCGTTAGCGCTCACTCATCAAACGCTCAACATGTTTTCGCTGATCGGAACCGTCCTGCTGGTTGGGCTCGTGATCAAGAACGGCATTTTGCTCGTCGACTTCGCCGATCAACAGCGCGCTGAAGGGCTCGACAAGCGCGCCGCGATCGAACGGAGCGCGGAGCTGCGCTTCCGGCCCATCGTCATGACGACCAGCGCCATGATCGTTTCGATGCTCCCGATCGCGCTCGCCCTCGAACCGGGCAGCGAAGTCCGCCGCGCGCTCGGGATCGTCGTGATCGGCGGCTTATCGAGCTCGCTGTTGCTGACGCTCGTGCTGGTTCCCGTGGTTTATTTGTGGATGTCGCCGAAACGGTTCTCGGTGCGCCGCCACGGAAAAGCGATCACGGCCCCGCTTCCGGCAGCGCCGGCACCGGAAGTCGCGCGCACCTAGTCTCCCGAATCGGCGCTCAGCGGGTGAGCGGCATCATCTTGCAGTCGAGCAGCTTATTCACGAGCGGCCCCCCAATGGCATTGGCGAACTGCGCGCGATTCTTGGGATCGGCAAGGAGTTGCTGCATCCTGCCCGCTCCCATCCTGCTACCGCCGCTGCGCGACTTTTGCATCTTGGATTGAAGTTCGCTGCACGACGAATCGCGGATCACGGTGAGCACGATATCGCTGAGCATCGTGACGCGCCGCTGCTGCATCGCGCTCATTTGCGCGTCCGCGGGACGCGAGGAAAACCTGAACAGCGGCACAGCGAGGATGAAGGCGGCGAGCGCCACGGCGGTGAGCCGGCGGAACGTTACGGTAGGCACAGAGAGCATTGAAAAGTCTCCTCGGTTTCAGCGGGGCAGTGCCGCACGTATACGACGAAGCTCGCTAACGGTCCCCGACCGAGCGGCGCCGAACCGGGAAGAACCGCTGTAGGCCCACGTTCCTGGAGAATCATCGATGCAACTGCTCGACGCCTCCCTGCTGGCAACCGCCGATCCCGAGATCTATGCCGCCATCGCGGGAGAAGAAACGCGGCAGCGCCGCAACCTCGAACTGATCGCGTCGGAGAACTATGCCAGCCGCGCCGTCCGCGAAGCGACGGCGTCGGTGATGACCAATAAGTATGCCGAAGGCTATCCCGGCCGGCGCTATTACGGCGGCTGCGAGTTCGTCGACGAGGCTGAACGGCTCGCGATCGAGCGCGCCAAGCGACTCTTCGGCGCCGAGCACGCGAACGTCCAACCGCACGCCGGCGCCCAAGCGAACATGGCGGTGTTCATGGCGGTGCTTCAGCCGGGCGACGTCGTGCTGGGCATGTCGCTCGCGCATGGCGGCCATCTGACGCATGGCACAAAAGTGAGCTTCAGCGGCAAACTGTATCGAGCAGTAGCCTACGGAGTCCGTGAGGATACGGAGCTGATCGATTTCGCCGAGGTGCAACGGCTCGCGCGGGAGCACCATCCGAAGCTCATCATCGCGGGCGCCAGCGCGTATCCCCGTACGATGGAGTATGCGCCGTTTCGCGAGATCGCCGATGAAGTCGGCGCAGCGTTTTTCGTCGACATGGCGCACATTGCCGGCCTCGTCGCGGTTGGTCTCCATCCCTCGCCCGTCCCGATCGCCGACTTTGTCTCGACGACGACGCACAAAACGCTGCGCGGTCCGCGGGGCGGCCTCGTCCTCTCGACCCAGAAGTACGCGCAAGCGCTGGACAAAACCGTATTTCCTGGCATCCAAGGCGGTCCGTTCATGCATCTGATCGCCGCGAAGGCGGTGGCCTTTTGCGAAGCGCTCTCGCCGGAGTTTGCCGCCTACCAACGCCAGGTCATCGCGAACGCCAAAGCACTGGGCGAGGAACTGCAGCGCGCTGGACTCCGCCTCGTCGGCGGAGGGACCGACACGCATCTCCTGCTCGTCGACCTGCGCCCACGGAACCTTACGGGGAAGGCGGTCGAGGCGTATCTTGACGAGATCGGTATCACCGTCAACAAGAACGCGATTCCGTTCGATCCCGAAAAGCCGATGGTGACGAGCGGCATCCGCATCGGCACACCGGCAATCACCACGCGCGGCTTCCAAGAAGCGGAGGTCCGCGAGGTGGGACGCATCATCGCAGATGCGCTCGACGACATCCAACGACGCGAACGCGTCACCGCGTTGCGGGAGCGCGTCGACGAGCTGACCGATCGCTTCGACGTTCCGTAACGTGCAGACGGCTCAGCCCATCGAGGAGCACAAGCGCGCCGCCGGCTTTGCTGCGGTCGACCGGTTCGTGCAGGACGGAATGTGCGTTGGTCTCGGCACGGGCTCAACCGCGCGCTGGGCGATCGAACGTGTCGGTGAACTGATTGCGCAAGGCGCGCGCATCGCCGCCGTGCCGACGTCGATCTTGACCGAAAACCTGTGCCGGGAACGCAACATCCCGATGCTCTCGCTGATGGAACGCGAGATCGCCGTGGCGATCGACGGCGCGGACGAGGTCGGCGCCGACTTTGCGCTCATCAAAGGCGCTGGGGGGGCGCTGTTTCGGGAGAAAGCCGTCGCGCTCGCTGCGAAGCGTTTCGTCGTCGTCGTTACGGAGGAGAAGCTCGTTCCGGTCCTCGGGCAACGGTTTCCCGTGCCAGTCGAAGTCGTCGAATTCTCGGCCGACTATGTCGCACGTGCAGTCATGCAGTTGGGCGCGCACGCTCTCGAGCGGCGCGGACGAATCCCACCACACGCGGCAGAACGGCGCGGGGCTTTGACGCCGTATATCACCGACAACGGCAACTGGATTTTGGACTGCCGCTTCGGCTCGATCCAAGATCCGGCGGCATTGGACGAACGGCTGCGCAACATCCACGGCGTCGTCGGAACCGGACTCTTCGTCGGACTCGCGGACGACGTGATCGTCGCGGGAGCGGGCGGCGTCCGCCGCCTTGGGGTGTAGGGTTCATGGAAATTTTCGCACCGCTTCGCGAACTGTCGCCGTCGCAGTGGCGAACGTTCATCGCGGCCTTCCTCGGCTGGTGCTTGGACGCGTTCGACTTCTTCCTCGTCACGTTCGTGATCACCGCGATTGCCGACGATTTCAAGCTTCCGATCCCAACCGTCTTGTTTGCGGTTACGATTGCGCTGATGTTCCGACCGCTCGGCGCGCTGTTGTTCGGGATGCTTGCCGACCGCTACGGGCGGCGCGGGCCCTTGATGCTGAGCATCGCGCTCTATTCGCTGTTCGAACTCTTGAGCGGCTTCTCGCCCAACTTCACCGCGCTCATCGTGCTGCGCGCGCTGTACGGAATCGCGATGGGTGGCGAGTGGGGCGTCGGCGCCGCAATCGCACTCGAGACACTGCCCGCTAAAGCACGCGGTGTTGCCTCCGGCATCATCCAACAAGGGTACGCGACGGGCTACCTGTTAGCCGCGCTCGTGTTCGGAACGCTGTTCCAGTACATCGGATGGCGCGGCATGTTCTTCGTTGGCGTACTGCCGGCGCTGCTGGTTTTCTACATCAGGCGAGGGGTCGAGGAGTCGCCGGCGTGGCGTTCCGGTCAGTCGCGTTCGCTCGGAATGGGCGTGGGCTTGTGGCAATCGATCCGCCAGCATCCCATACTCTTCGTCTACGCGATTCTCCTCATGGCCGCATTCAACTTCATGTCACACGGCTCACAGGATCTCTATCCGACCTTTCTGTTGAAGCAACACGGCTTCAATCCACAGAGCGTGCGAAACGTCACGGTCCTGATGAACGTCGGAGCGATCGTCGGTGGCACGTTGATCGGCGCGCTCTCGCAGCGAATCGGGCGGCGCATGGCGATCATGGCGTGCTGCGGTTTGGGAGCGGTGCTCGTCCCGTTTTGGTCGGGGGCACAAACCGCGGCGACGCTCGCACTCGGCGCCTTCGCGCTGCAGTTTTTCGTGCAAGGTGCATGGGGCGTCGTCCCGGCGCAGCTCAACGAATTGTCGCCGGCCGAGGCGCGCGGCACCTTCCCCGGCTTTACCTATCAGCTCGGTAATTTGATCACGGCATACGCGGCGCAGTGGGAAGCTGCGTTTGCGACGAAGCGCTTTCCGCTTCCGCCGCCGCAGGGCGCAAATTACGGTCACGCCATGGCGCTCGCAATGGTAGCCGTTTTTGCAGCGGTCTTCATTCTCGCGCTCGTCGGCCCTGAGCGGCGCGGAGTGGATTTCATGGCGAAGCGGGCAGCAACCGTCTCAGCCTAGCGTGCGCTTCTCTTTTCTCTCGGATTTGCGCGGGGTCGCGGCGACCGCGCTCCTCGCCGGTGCCATCGTCGCCTGCTTGGGAACGGGGATATCGACGAGCGCGCCGGAGCATGCGCAAGTGCCCTCGCAGCTCCGTTCGAAAACGAAGATCGAACACGTCGTCGTTATCGTGCAGGAAAATAGAACGGTCGACAACCTCTTCAACGGCTTTCCGGGCGCCAATACCGTTCGCACCGCTCCGCTGCGCCATCATCGCACGATTCCGCTGATGCTACGGCACCTCGCCGTCCATTGCGACCCCGGACATAGCTATTACGACTTTCAGGTGGAGTTCGACCACGGTTTCGGGGCGCCGACCTACTGCGGGAAGAATTACGTGTACTCGTACACCATGCGCGGTGACGTGGAAAACTACTGGACCCTGGCCAGCCGTTACGTTCTCGCCGACAACGTTTTTCAAGCGAATCGGGGCCCCAGTTTCGAGGCGCATCAGTACCTCATTGCGGGACAGTCAGGTGGGATTCGCAACGGCGCGGCGTCCAGCTCCAGCGCGCCGATTGCGATGGCGAACAACGCTGAACCCGTCGGAGTCGGCGGTTGCGACTACGACGTGAAGGTCCCCGGGATCGACATGCATGCCCCATATCCCAAGACACCGACCCACCTCATGTGGCGTGTACCAACGTGCCAAGACTACGAAACGATCTTTGGCTTACTCGACGCCGCTAGTCCGGGCGCCATCAACTGGCGATACTACGCGCCCACCATTCACGATATCTGGAGCGCGCCGGTGGCGGTGCTTTCGCACTGGAACGCTTACCGCGCCGGCGCGCCAAACTTCGTCGAAGACGAAGCAGGACGCCGGTTCACGCGCGACGTCGCTGCCGGAAAACTCGCACCCGTCACCTATATCGTGCCGTGCCGGGCGTGGTCCGACCATCCCGCGGAAAACGTTGTAGGCACGCCGCAAGGGCCGCAATGGGTTGGCTATCTCGTTAACACGATCGGGACGAGCCGGTTCTGGAACTCGACGGCCATCCTCATTACCTGGGACGATTGGGGCGGCTGGTACGACCACGTTCGTCCACCCGATGCGCACCCCAATCCGTACGCAAACCCCAGCGACCCGTACGAGTACGGTTTTCGGGTACCGCTCATCATCGTATCACCTTGGACGAAACCGCATTTCGTCGATCACACGCCGCGGACGTTCACGTCGATCCTGGCGTTCATCGAGACGACCTTCGGCTTCCGCCAGGGTGCCTTGGGGACATCCGATCGCTATTACGATGACCTGCAGGACGACTTCGACTACGCGGGCATTCCGAAGCCGTATGCCACCTTGCCGGCGCCCGGCTTCCCGCAACAATCGAACTGCCCCGACCTGCCGCCCACTCCGAAGCCATCGGATTAGCGCCGGTGCGGCGCCTGAGCGGGGCGCCTTTTCACCGGCGCGAAGGGTCACTTCCGTGAGACCGGGCTGGGACGAATACTTCATGGAGGTCGCGCGAACCGTCGCGACGCGCGCCACCTGTCCGCGCGCAAGCGTCGGCGCCGTCGTCGTGCGCGACCGCCGCATCCTCACGACAGGCTACAACGGTGCGCCACGTCACGTCGCGCATTGCACGGAGGTTGGCTGCCTGTTGCACAACGGGCACTGTCTGCGGACGACGCATGCCGAGGCCAACGCCGTCGTGCAGGGCGCATTACATGGCGTGAGCCTCGCCGGGGCCACGCTCTATGCGACGCATCAGCCCTGTCTCGGTTGTTCGAAATTAGTGATGAGCGCCGGCATCGTACGGATCGTGTACGCCGAACCGTATCCCGACGAACTGGCGACCGCGCTGTTGTCCGAAGGGGGCGTTGCGCTCGTGCCCTTTGCGTCGTTGGAGCACATTCGCACAAACGGCGCCGGCGAGGTCACGAGGACCGCGTGAGCGGCCGGTATCTTTTTCTTTTCGGTGCAGCGCTCGTCATCGC
>JAFAXE010000037.1 GCA_019241305.1 Vulcanimicrobiota bacterium | reverse complement strand
AATTTTCGGAGGGCGACGCGAGGCTTGCGCTAGCGCACGTCAACGAGGCGGTCGCCGTGGGCTCGCGGCTTCGGAGCACGCAGCTGGAAGCGACCGCCCTCTGTAACGCCGCCGCGTATCGGCTTGCGCTCGGAGAGATCGACGAGGCTCACGCCGCCGCGCGACAAAGCCTCGCGCTTGCCTTGCGCGCGCAGGAAGAACGGATCGTCCCGATCGCGATCCTTCATCACGCCGCGGTGGCCGCGATGCGCGGAGACCCGCGGCGCGCCGCGCGGTTCCTCGGGTACGTGGATGGCTGGTTTGAGCGCGAACACTACGCACGAGAACTCACCGAGCAGAGAACGCGCGAGCTCGTGATCGCGAAGATCGAAGACGCGCTCACACCGAGCGAGATGACTCTGCAGATGTCCGAAGGCAAGCATCTTTCCGACGAGGCGGCCGCTGGCGAAGCGCTCGCGCTACAGTCTTCGCTACTTGATCCGAGGAATCACGCTGCCCGCTTCTCGGGGAAGGGCAAGCCGCCAAGGTGAAGCGTGACGTTCGAGTGTAGGAATGCGGCTTCATGGAAAAACGCAGCTGGAAGGAGGCCTGTCCATGTACCGCTTCATTCGTGCATCCCAGACCGGCGACGTCAATTGCCTCGCGCAAGGGAAGTTTACCGAGCTCAAGACCGACGACGGCGTCAGCCTGCAAGAGCTTTTCGATCAGGGTTTTAGCGTCGCGGCGATGACCTCGCTCGATACCGGGGTGGTGCTCATCGCCCTCGAGTCACCGTAAGGCGCCCGGTCGTGTCGCGGCGCGCCTAGCGCGCAGCGTGCATCGTTAACGCCAGCGGAAACAGCTTCGGCACGACGTAGTACGGGTCCAAACCGGATTTGGCGCCGATTCCGTCGTTCGTCAAGATGATGATCTCGATGCCATCGTCCGGAAACGTGCCATTCATCGTCGAAAAGCCACCGAGTGCTCCGTCGTGCCAAACGTAGCGATGACCCTGCAGCGAACTGACGATCCAGCCGTCGGCGTAGGCGCCGTACGATTGCGGGAACGGACCAGGCGCGAACATCTGTGCAAGCGATGTCGCCGAGAAGAGCCCCGGACGTTGCACGGCGCGGTCCCAGCGATCTAAATCGCCGACCGTCGAGGTCAAGCCGCCTGGGCCCGCGAGCCAGGCGAGATTCCACTGCCAGGAGCGCACCGGACCTGCGCCATCGTCCTCATAGCCTAGCGCAAGATCCGTCACGGGGGGCGCCGGATCCCCTTGATGCGTGTGAGTCATGCCGAGCGGCCCAAAGATCCGTTGCTGCAGAAATGTTCCGAGGGGTTCGCCGCTCACCTTGGCCACGATCATCCCGAGCAGCACATAATTCGTGTTACTGTACTCGAAATGCGTACCCGGCGGGAAGTCCAGCGGAAAACCGGCGAGCCTGTGCACGATTGGCGTGTAGTTCGTTTGCCCGCTCTGCATAAAGGACTGATACGCCGGCGTGAAATCGGGATAGACGCCGAAGTTGTTGTAGTCGACGAAACCACTGATGTGATGCAATAAATACTGCAGCGGCATCGCGCCGGCGCTTGGCAGCATCGGAAAATATTTCGAGAGCCGATCGCTGACCGACAGTTTCCCGTCCTGCTGCAAGAGGAGAATCGCGCCCGCAGTAAACTCTTTGCTAACCGACGCAAGGTCGAACGCCGTGGTATCGTCGGGAGCGAATCGTCCGCGCGGAAGATGAAGGACCTGGTCCGGCTGTGGGATTCCCCAGAAGTTCGACCCTTGAAAAACATCCGGCAGACCGCGGTCGCGTAAGCCGTAACCGTGAACGTATACGGGCGCACCATTCTTGTAGATGCCGAGTTCCACGCCCCAACCGTTTGGGTAAGCGTTTTCGATCACCGAATCGATCGCGCCGTTGCCGCCCGGCGGTGGTGGAGGAGGCGGCATGACGCTTCCACTGCCACCGCTACTCGCGCCGCCGCCCCCGCATCCGGCGAGAGCCCAAACGACGGCTATGCAGAATACCAAAGGCTCGCGCATGTGCACACGCATGATTGCGACGTTGCAGACCGTAGAACACCCTCCTGCCGGCCGGCTCCTCCGTTGTCACAAGGCAGTCGGAAGCAGCGCTCGAAGGGTTCGTCGCTGTGTTGTTTCAGTATGCACGGAGGCTTTGCATTGTTGTGGCGGGGGCGCTAGCGCTCGCCGACTTTGCCGCATGTTCGAACCCCACGCCGCTCGTGCCACCGACGCCGCCCCCTGCGACCTGGTTACTCCTCAGCGACGTACATTTCACACCGTTCGACGACCCGGCGCTCGTACCGCGTCTGGTCACGGCGCCCGCGAGCGGTTGGCACGCAATCTTCGCGACATTGGCGAAGCCCCCCAGCCCATACTTCCAGGATACGAATTTTGCGCTTTTTGAATCGGCGCTCGACGCCATGCGGCGGACCGTGCCGGATCCTCCGGTGGTGGTGATCTCGGGAGACTTTCTCGGTCACAACTTTACGGAGCAGTTCGCGAAGCTCGTGCCGCACGCACCGGACACCGTGTACCAGCAATTCGTCGACAAGACGATCGCGTTTTTAGCCTCGGAATTCGACGCGGCGTACCCCAAAGCGCAATTCCTGATTACGATAGGGAATAACGATGGCTATTGCGGCGATTATCGTAG
>JAFAXE010000223.1 GCA_019241305.1 Vulcanimicrobiota bacterium | reverse complement strand
GGCGTTGCTCGTTTTACTGGAGCGGCTCACGCCCGTTGAGCGGGCTGTCTTTCTCCTGCGAGAGGTTTTTGGTTTCGAGTACGCCGAGATCGCGAAGAGCCTCGGCTACAGCGAAGCCAACTGCCGCCAACTGTTCCACCGCGCGCGCAGTCACGTGGGCGACATGCGACGGCGTTTTCAAACGACGGCAGAAACGCATCGGGAACTGCTGGACCGTTTTCTCGATGCGGCCCGCAACGGCGATGTCGAGCAGCTGCTCACGCTCCTCGCGAAGGACGTGGCCATGTACATCGACGCTGGCACCACGGCGCCAATCCCGAACGTCATTCGCGGATCCGACAAGGTGTCACGCGGCTTGATGAGCGGAGCGCGCCGCCTTACGGGCAACGTCGTCATGCGTACCGCCACGATTAACGGCGAACCCGGCATCGTCACGTACCTCGACGGGCGGCCGTACTCCGTACTCATTGTCCAAATCGAAAACGGACGCGTCGAGGCCGTCTACATCGTTGCGGATCCCGCCAAACTCGCACATCTCCCGGCACTCCAGGATGCTCTGTGAGCGACGGTAGCAAAGAGGCTCGCGCAGCGCGTCCGTCAAGAACGCGCTGCGCCGTCTGGACCATACTTGCGATTACTGGGCGAAGAACACACCATCCAGTGACGTGAAGCACTGCGCGTTGCTGAAGGTCGCTGTTTGTACGGTGGCGGTACCGGTCGTGTCAATGAACAGCCGCCCATAGCTGGCGTCGCACATATCGACTGAGAGATATACCGCCGCACTGGGCCGGAATCCACTCGGAAGAACGAACGCTACGGCATTCGAACCGGTCGTTGACATCGCGCCCCTAAAGTATACGAGCCCCTTCGACTTTGCCACTGCCGGAACGCTCGTGCCAAAGGGTCCGCCAGTCCAGCCGTTCAGGAGCGTCAGCGTCGTAAACGTGATATTAGGGCTCGCAGAGTAGCCGTAAGGAATGGTCACGGAAGCGCGCGCAATGCCGAAAGTACCACCAAGTGCAATCAGTACCGCCGCTGCTAAAACCATAATACTAGAGGGAAGTGAGCGATAAATTTTCCTCATACTTGTCCTCCGGAAGTGCTGGTCGAAATCGACCAACACCGCTGTGACAAAGGCGCAGCGGCCCGCACCCTTCAAGCGAGCCTGCCCACACCCCTCCCCTAGCCAACCGTACGTCAGTTCGATAATGTGCTCAGGCGATGGAGTCCCCGCTTACTCGATGCCGACCGGCGCACGGGACCGGCGCCCCAAAACGGTATGTACTAACGCTGGGCGAGCTCACGGAGCGCGTCGTGGAACACCTTGGGGGCCTTACTCGCGAAGAGCAAGCCTTCGTTGCCCCCGATCTGACGTCGCAGCTCCAGTAACTCGTCGCGCAGCGCAGCGGCCTTCTCGAATTCGAGATTGGTCGCGGCGGCTCTCATCTGCTTCTCCAGGTCCGCTGCCATCGCGAGCGCCACGTCCCGGGGCAACTTCTCGGCGCGCAGCGCTGCGGCCGCACCCTCGTCCGGCGTGCCGATCAATTCGAGAATGTCTCGAACCTGCTTGCGCACGCTGCGCGGCTCGATCCCGTGCTCAGCGTTGTATGCCATCTGCTTGTCTCGACGGCGGCGCGTTTCATCGATCGCCTTCGCCATCGATTCCGTCACGACGTCCGCGTACATGATTACTTTGCCCTCGACGTTGCGCGCGGCGCGGCCGATCGTCTGGATGAGCGACGTCCCGCTACGCAGATAACCCTCCTTATCCGCGTCGAGGATACCGACGAGCGAAACCTCCGGCAGATCGAGCCCCTCCCGCAGCAGATTGATCCCGACGAGCACGTCAAACACGCCGTTTCGCAAGTCGCGCAAAACCGCAATCCGTTCGAGCGTTTCGATTTCGCTGTGCAGGTAGCGCACGCGAAAGCCCATCTCGACGAGAAAGTCGGTGAGGTCCTCGGCCATCTTCTTCGTAAGCGTCGTTACGAGGACGCGTTCGTGCCGCTCGGTGCGCAGCCGAATCTCTTCCATGAGGTCGTCCACCTGATTCTTCGTCGGGCGAACCTCGACTTCAGGATCTACTAAGCCGGTCGGCCGAATGATCATCTCGACCACCTGCGCCGAGTTCTTCACTTCATAGGAAGTCGGCGTCGCCGAAACGTAGACGACCTGATTGAGATGATCCTGAAACTCAGCAAACGTCAACGGACGGTTGTCGAGCGCGCTGGGTAACCGAAAACCGTGCTCGACCAGCATCTCCTTGCGCGACCGGTCTCCGCCGTACATGCCGTGGACCTGCGGCAGCGTCACGTGTGACTCGTCAACGAACAATAGCCAGTCCTTGGGGAAGAAGTCTAAGAGGCACCACGGCGTCGAACCCGCTTCCCGCCCCGCGAGGTGGCGTGAATAGTTCTCGACGCCGTTACAGTAACCAACCTCGCGCAGCATGTCGAGGTCGTAACGCGTCCTCATTTCGAGCCGCTGCGCCTCCAGGAGCTT
>JAFAXE010000155.1 GCA_019241305.1 Vulcanimicrobiota bacterium | reverse complement strand
ACGCTGATCGCGTCGCTGGTCGTCGGAGGCTTCGTATCGGCATACGTTGCCCTCGTAGAGTCTCGCTTCTACACGCTCTTGCGCACCCAGACGTCGCTGCCGCTCGATAGCGGCGTCTAAGTTTCTGCTAGGAGCCGGACGTTTGTGCTGCCGGCGCGCCGGCCAAACTGTCCTCGCTTAGGCGGTACTGAAACGAGAGGTCAGACGTCGTCTGCGTCGAGAGGCCCTTGGCAACCATGTGCTGGTTCAGGGCCGCGTTGACCGGCGCGCTCAGTTTGAAGTTGTAAAGGATCCGGCCGGTGATCGTTACCTCCATCGGTTCGGCGCCGAGAATGTTAGCGACGCGTTCGACGGAGAGGTTCACCTTGTCATCGTCGACGAGTGACAACACGCGATACGTCGTTACATCGCCGTTCCCGACCGTGACCTTCCACTGGCTTCCCTCTGCCAGATCGTGGTCTGCAACGACGGCACGCCCAAGCAACCCCACGAGCACTTGTTCCTCGGGATTGAGATTTTCCGCGTCCTTAGGATCGAAGGCGACGCGTCCGTCGGCCAATACTTGGACGGAAACGGGCGGCGCCTTACGCGTATCGCTCGACTCCCAAACGCGTACGTAGAGCGATTTCTCGTTTCCAAGACCCACCACATCCGCCGAGATCGTACCGTGAGATGCCGTGGCGCCTTTGCCCGACGTCATATGGCCATAATAGTTCGTCAAATCTTGGTTTGTCGTCGCACCGACGTTGACGTCATAGGAAAGGTGCCGCAACGGTTTGGCTGGGGTTTGATCTGCTGCGGCTGCAAGCGGCCACAAAAGGCAAGCGGCGAAGAACGTAAGACGGAGACGCGGGTTCACGATGGTTCTCCTATCCGGGTGGCCAGTGCATCGGGCGTCCGGCCAACACGTGAATGTGTACGTGATCAACGGTTTGACCACCATCGCGTCCTTCGTTGACGACGACGCGATAGCCCGCAGGATTGGCATCCCGGCCCAATTTTGAAGCCATCGAGAAGGCACTTCCGACCTCTTCGGGCTTAGCTTGCCCCACATACTCAGCCAGCGTGGCGGCGTGGCGTCTCGGAATGACCAGAATATGGGACGGCGCTTGCGGATTGCGGTCGCGTATGGCAATAGCCCCATCGCTCTGACCGACGATTTCCGCTGGAACCTCGCCGGCGACGATGCGGCAAAAGATACATTGCTGATTCACTGCGGGTGCCAGAGTTCCACATGGAGAGTCCCATCCCGGCTCGGGACGATGCCGGCGATTGAGTTGGAGACGACGAGCGGCACGTTGCCACAGGCGGCACGGATGATGCGAAGGTCGGGGCGCTGCGCGAGGGCCGCGAGATCATCGGGACGCGCGCCGAGGAGCGCACTGACATCGCGCTTTTCGATGGCGAGCACCTCGGTCGCCGGGTCGGGGATCATGCGAAAGATCACGGTTCGGTACAGCGGTGCAGCGCCCGCGTACGCAGGATTGACGGCGAACGTGAGGTGATCGCCGCGCACCCATTCGCGGACGACATACGGTCCGCGCCGCCGCTGAACCGTCGCCACGCAGCGCGCGCGCGCGTCGGTGGCGCGCGCTGCATCGAGCGTCGCCGGGTCGCTCAAAAGACCGATCACCACGGTCGACGGCGACCGATCGCTATCCACGAAGCTACACGATGCGGCCAGCGTAACGGCGACCGCCGCAGCAAGCCGAAGCGGCGAACCCAACGGTGCTTCGCTAATGCGTCTTGATCGTAAACGACCAAGAACGGGTCGCGGCATTTCCCGCCGCGTCCGCAACGTGGACGCTGACGGTTACCGCCCCGTCGGCATAGTCACTACTCGGGCTATAGGTAACGAACGATCCTGAACGGGTCGCCGCCTGCGTGACATCGCGGCCGTTCACCACGATCTTGATGCTCGCAACGTCGATTCCAATGTCGGCGGGGGACGAGAATGTCGCATAGATATTCGGGCGAGTCGTGTTTACCGGCTCTCCTCCAGCCGGAGCAACGTCCACGATCGCCGGAGGCGTCGTTGCCGCCGACAGTTCGGCAGGAGCTTCAGCACGCGGCGCTGAGCTGCCGCTGACCACGAGATGACCGTACACCGGGGTACCACCGATGTTGAAGCGGTCGGGAATCGTAAAGTGACCTCGGTAGAGACCGGGTGTTTCCTCACGCATCGTATTCGCGGTGACGAAGTTCCCAATGTCGAATGTCGCTTGCCCATCCGCCGTGCCGTGCATTTCGACGTCGAAAGATTCGCCGGCGCGAAGCGGCCGCTTCGCCGAGATGAAAAATGATGTGATGCGCACGGATTGCGGAGGAACCGGCGCGGCGCTCACGGGACGGGTCGCGATGATCTCGCGCAGTTCTCCGGTCTCCGGATTGCGGCGCACGGTGACGCGATCCCCCACATGGACATCGCTGAGCTTGGCGGCCGCGTCATCGAGCGTCACGTGCGTCGCCGAAGATGGCGTCACGACCGTTCCACCGCCGAGAACGAGCGCGTTTGCCGATACTCCCGCGACCGTACCGGCGCTCGAGCGGAAGATGTCGTGCAGCTCGACGACGCGCCCGTCGCTTGCGAGTACGACCAGCAACGCATCGCCGACGCGGATATCGTCGAGCTTGCCGCGGAGGCGCGAGTCGATCGTCACATCTTCGACGTACACACGTGCGTCGGAATTGACGGAGATGACGCGCGCGCTGCCCGCGGAGGTGACCGTCACGGTGGGAGGCTCGCTGTTCAGGTCGATCGCGCTGACGACTCCGCGCAGTCGGGTCCAGTGACTCGGTGGTTCCGCTCGCGCGACTCGACCGGTCAACTGCAGGGCGCCGAAGAACGCGAGGATGCATGCGGTGCAAAGGGCTCCACACCGCACGATCGTTGAAAGCCTCCGTTGGCTCATCGGCTCTCGAGTTCGGTCAGCATCTCACGATAGACTTCCGCGGTCCCCGCGGCGCACCGGTCCCACGTGTACGCTCGCGCGGAGCGCCGCAACGCGTCTCGCTCGCCTTCTGAGACGGGACGGTCGAGCGATGCCATCATTCGCCCGCGCAACGTGTCAACGTCGCGCGGACCAAACGTTTGCGCGAGTCCATCGAGGACCGTGGGCACGGCGTCGCGACACGCGATGATGCGCGTCCCCTGCGACGCCGCCTCGAGCATTGGCAGACCGAAGCCTTCGCACAGCGCTGGATGCACGTACGCGTTCGCGCCTCGATAGAGTCGAGCGAGCTGCGCCACCTGGACGTTTCCGAGAAAGCGTACCACGCCGCCCGCTCGTGGACTCGTATCGAGCGAGGGATCATCGTCCTCGCCGGTCAGGTAGAGGTCGGCGAGCGCCGTATCCGGCAGGCGGCGCCAGGCCACGAGAAGCGTTTGCAGATCTTTGTGCGCACGGTGATTTCCGGCGTAGAGAAAATACGGCCGCGGCGCGTGTTCCGGCTCGCTTTCCGCCAAGAACGAGTCCTCGATGCCAAGGGGGATGACACGCACCTTGCGGCGATCGACGCCGAGGAGCCGCTCTAAGTCGCCGGCGGTGCGCGGATCGTCGGTGATGACGCGTAACGCTCGTGCGCATGCAAGCCGAACGACGGTACCATAATACGGTGCCACCGACCGCTTGAAGTTGTGCGGATACCGTAAGTGAATCAAATCGTGGATCGTCAGAGCGAAGGGACGAGTCATGACGAGCGGCGTGTACAGCGAGAGAAAATGCACGACGCGCGCGCCGCTGGAAAGCGCAGTAAACGGAAGCCGTATCTGCTCGTCAAAACCGAAGTTGCCGCCGCGCCGGTAGGTGTCGAAACGCAGGGAAGGCGCGACGACAGGTAAACGCTTCGCGAGCTGCTCGACATACGTGCGCATGCCAACCGACATCCGGCGAGTGATCCTGGCATCCAACAGGACGTCGAGCCGCCGGCTCATCGCTGCCGGCGCGCCTTGATGGCGACCACGGCGGGATAGAGTGCGGAACCGGCACAGACGAAAGCGCCGCGCCAGCCGTCCTGCCAACCTCCCCGCACGAAAAACAGCCATGCGAACTGCAGCGGAACGCGCAGAATCCGTCCGGCGACTCGCCACGCGGTAATACGTAAACTCGCCGCCTCCAGCGCCGTATACTGCGCGAACTTTTTCCGGTACGCCGAGACCGTCGGATACGAATGATGGTCCAGCTTCCCTGGAAGGTCGCGAATGAGGCCGCTGACGATCCAGCGTTCGTGGAGTTCGGCATCACCGCCACCGGCGGGGCGAGATTCCACGTCTGCCGTGCCAGTGCGGAAGAGACGCAACAGCCGTTCTTCGCCCCATCCCGCTCCGCGGATCGCCTTTCCACAAAAGTAGGTAACGCGACGGACGCGATAGCCGTCGACCGCGCTGTCCCCCGGGATCCGGCCAATCGCTTCACGCAAGCCGGCATCGATGCGCTCATCGGCGTCAAGCATTAGCGTCCAGGGCGTCTCG
>JAFAXE010000145.1 GCA_019241305.1 Vulcanimicrobiota bacterium | reverse complement strand
CTGCGCGGGTAGTCGGTGTACCACACGGCGCCATGCGAGTCGATGGTGATCCGCCGCGGCCTTGCACCGGCATTCGGCAACGAGAATTCACGCATCGTTTGTGTTGCGAGCGTCACACGACCGAGACGATTCGTTCCGAACAGCGCGATCCAGAGAGAACGATCAGGTGCGAGCGCCATCCCATATGGCAGCGCGTGGTCGATATCGATCTTGTGCACGTCGGCGTGGCCTGCCGCAGGGTCCAAGACGCCGTAATAGTTCGAACCCTGCGCGTCGAACCACACCTTGCCGTCGATGACGAGCAGCGTGTGCGGATCGCGAATTTCGGGAGGGAGCGTGAATTCGCGAATCGTCATGTGGGCGGGATCGAGCCGGCCGATTCTGCCGGCAGAGTTTTCGGTGAACCACACCATCCCGTCTGGTGCGACCGTGATGCCATGTGGCCCAGCGTTCGGTGTGGGCGTTGCGACGTCGACCACGGCGCCGCTTGCGGGATCGAGCCGTCCCACGTGACTCGTCGCCTGGTCCGCATACCACACCATGCCGTCCGGTGCGAGCGCCGGATCGTGCGGAAAAGCGTTCGCCCGCGGTAAGCGATATTCGATGACCCGCGGCGCTTCGGCGGCGCCGCTCTTGCCAAAGCCGACAGCACAAGCAGCGAGCGTGGCAGGTATCGCGCTGATAAACGTCCGGCGTCTCATGTTCATGCTCGTCTCGTTTCTTACGGTCGCAGGAAGCCGGCCTTCGCCGGCGCCCCTGCATTTTGACGGATCATCTCGGCCCGCACCTCGCCTTCCAGAACGTCGGGACGCTCCCGATACTTCGCCCATAATTGCGGCATGTGGGCGATGTCATCGAGCACCCGCGCGTATACCGCGTTCACCGGGGTCTTGATTCCGAGACGTCGTCCCTCGGCGGCGACGGCGCCGTTCAGCACCTCGACTTCCGTTTGTCCTTTGGCGGCGCGCAGGTCGAGTAAGAGCGACGGTGGTTTGCGGCCGCGACCACCCGCGATGCGATTTGCCAGAACGGCGCGCGCGACCGGGTTCGGTAGCGAGACGACGCCTTGCAACAAGCGGACGGGATAGCGCGGCAGATCGACCGGTTTCATCCCAAGCGCGGCCATCACGGCACGCGCCTCACGCAAGGCGCGGATTTCGAGCGCGAAGATGCTTTCCATTCGGACGAGCCGTTCCGGCAATACGTTGAGGATCGCGCACGACGCATTGGCGATGAGGTTAAGGGTCAGCTTCGACCACTTGAGCGCGCGATAGTCGCTCGTGACCATGACCTGCAGGCCGCTCCGCTGGAACGCGGCAATCAGCCAATTGTGCGGCTCGCTTCCGACAGGCGCAAACGCGATGCCGCCGTCCTGCGCAACGATGGCGCGACCGTCGCGGCTCCGGTCGACGGGAATCGTGAGCGCGCACGAGACCACGCGGTCCGCTCCAAACGCCGCCGCCAGCTTCTCTTCGTTGCCGATCCCGTTCTGCGGCGTCGCGATCACCGCGGAAGACGACGGACCGAGCGCACGCTGCAGCGTCCCCACCGCGCCGTCCGTGTCGTACGCTTTCACTGCGACGATCGCGAGATCGGTTTCGGTTGGGACAACGTCGTCGAGCGCGCGAGGCGCATACGTCACGCTCGCGCCGGATGCTTCGAGCAACTCTCCGAGATACGTTCCGACGGCGCCCGCGCCGACGACGTAGACCCTCATCGACCGCCGTCGCGATGCGTTTCGGCGCCGTAACCCGTGCTCCCAAACCCGCCGGCGCGCGTCGTTTCGTCGAGGCTTTCAACAACGTCGAACGTAGCGCGGCGCACGGGGGCGACGACGAGTTGCGCGACGCGCTCGCCACGGCGCACGACATAGGGTTCGGTACCAAAGTTCGCGAGAATGAGCGCGATCTCATCACGATAGTCTTCGTCGATCGTTCCGGGCGCATTGAGCAACGTAACGCCCGCACGTAGCGCCAACCCACTGCGCGGACGTACCTGGGCTTCGTAACCGGGAGGCAATGCCAGTGCAAAGCCGGTCGGCACGATCGCGCGCGCACCGGGAAGGAGCGTGAGATCATCGTGCACTGCAGCGACGATATCGGCTCCGGCGCTCCCTGCGGTCATGTACGTCGGAAGTGGAAGCCCTGCACCGCTGGGAAGCCGCTTGAGCAGAACGCGCACGGACTGCGTTTCACTTCGCAAGGAGATCCGCCAGTTCGGCTTGGAAGCTTTCGACGTCCCGGAACGAGCGGTACACGCTGGCAAAGCGGATGTATGCGACCTTGTCGAGCCGGCGGAGCGTTTCCATCACCTTCTCGCCGATCGTCGTCGTCGGAACTTCGTTTTCACCCCGAGAAAAGAGCTCACGCTCGAGCGCCGCCGTCATCTCTTCCAACTGCGCCTCCGAAACGGGCCGTTTTTCGCAGGCTCGGCGCAGCCCCGCGATCACTTTGTCGCGGCTGTACTGCTCGCGCCGTCCATCCTTTTTTACGACGAAGAGCCGCGGCGACTCCATCCGTTCGTAGGTGGTGAACCGATGTTTGCAGCCGAGGCACTCGCGGCGCCGTCGCACGACGCTTTCATCATCGCGCGAATCCACGACGCGCGTCTCGGTCTTACGGCAACTGGGGCAGATCAGTGAGGGTCAGGCCTCCGAGGCAATAGACCCCCATATCTTGGGGGTGCCCTCAGTATAAGGCACGACCAGGAGCAGCGGCAAACGCGAGCCCTGCACCGTCCCATTTCTCGAAACCGCCGCCAACGCGGCAGAATGCCTACCGCGCTAAGCGGCGCCGATCTTGAACATCTTCGTCCCGCACTTTGGGCACTTGCCTTCCGTAGCGGGACGGCCGTTTTTCATGGTGATCTGCGTCGCGTCTTTCATCTCGCGCTTGGTCTTGCACTTGACGCAGTAAGCCTGAGGCACTGCCATGGGTCCTCCATTGGCCGCCGGCGCCGCATGAGCACCGGAAGGGCCGACAATCCCGCCGGTTATTCCCAGGGGCCAGGCACTTTCCTCGCGTTTGAGCACGAATGTCGCGATACGGGTAACCGTGGCGGCATGACCGTCGACGCGCGTCTTGCCGCGTGAGGCGCTGGGTGGCCGCCGCAGGGGCCGTTGGGGCGGTGCTGATAGCCCAAGCGTTCAGCCGCGACCTCGCGCTTGCTGCCCCTGTCCAGGCGGACTGGCGAACGTTCGCCGGAGACGCAGCGCGCAGCGGCTGGGTTGACGGCGCAACGCGCATTACGCACTCGAACGTCGGGTCACTGCGCAAACGCTTTGTGGTGAGGCTCGGTGCGGTCGCCGATTCATCACCGATCTATGCGTCGCACGTGAAGCGCTCGCGGCATGCGGCGATCGCGATGCTCTTTGTGGTCGATGGCGCGGGGACGTCCTACGGAATCGATGCCGGAAGCGGTGCGGTGCTGTGGCGCTTTCCGACGCATGGCCCGAAAATTACCGCCTCGAGTCCCGTCCTCGATCCGGACGGCCGCCATCTGTACGTTCCTGGCGTCGACGGACGCGTGCACAAACTCGACGCCGCGAGCGGTATCGAGGTAAAAGCCTCTGGTTTTCCACTGCTGATAACACGGATGCCGGACGTCGAAAAGGACGCTTCGGCGCTGAATCTCGCGAACGGATTCTTGTATGCAGTAACCTCCGGCTATCTCGGCGACGCCGGTCCCTACGTTGGGCACGTCGTGACCGTACGCTTACGCGATGGGCAGACGCACGTGCTCAACACGCTGTGCAGCAACATCAATCGGCTGCTGCTCGACCGCTCGTACGATCCGAACAGCGCGGCGTCGTGCAGTAGCGTGCGCTCCGGAATATGGTCGCGTTCCGGCGTCGTGGTGGATCCGGATCCGAAGCTGCGCGGTCGCGTGTACGTCGCGACCGGAAACGGCCCATTTGACGGTAAGCGGAACTGGGGCGATTCCGTGCTCGCGCTCAACCCCGACGGTTCGCGAATCGAGGACTCGTTCACGCCCAGTGACTACGCCGAACTCGAAAATACCGACCTCGATTTGGGAAGCACCGCGCCGGCACTCTTGCCGCCCCAGGCGCACAGTCGCGCACCGCTCATGGCCGTGCAAGGCGGAAAGAGTCACGTTCTGTATCTCCTTGATCGCACACACCTCGGAGGCGTCGGCGGCGCGCTTTCGCAATTTTCATTGCCATACGAAATGTTTTCGGCGCCGGCGGTTTGGCGCGACGCTCACGGGACGACATGGATCTACCTTGGATTCTTGCCGGAGAGTCACAGCGTCATGGGACTCACCGTGCAAAACGACGCCGGTGCGAAAAGCCGCCTTCACGAAGCGTGGAGCAAGGAGGTCGGCGCAACGTCGCCGGTCGTCGCGAACGGCATCGTCTTCGTCGCGGGCGACGGAGCACTCAGTGCGCTCGATGCGCAGACGGGCGCCCTTCTCTGGTCGTCGACGCGTCCTTCAGCCGGCGGGACCATCGGTGGGATCCACTGGCAAAGTCCCATCGTCGCCGGGGATTCCGTGTACGTCTGCGACGAGGAACAACATCTCATCGCGTACACCCTGCAACGCTAGCCGGTTCGAGGCAATGGCGCGATGGCATGGCGATGGCTCTCGACGCGCCGCGCATCGTTACGCGCCGTGAGATCGAACGGCGGCGTCCGCGTTTTCCCGCGACCGCACGCTTGGAGTCGTTGTGGGTCGTGGGAGATCTCGCTTCCCTAGAACGGACGACGATCGCCATCGTCGGCAGCAGGGCGCCATCCGAGGCCGGGAGGCGGCTCGCCTTCGAGACTGCGGGTGCGCTCGCGGCGGCGGGCACATGCATCATCTCAGGCTTGGCGCTGGGGATCGATGGAGCGGCGCACGCCGGCGCCGTGCATGCCGGCGCAGCCACAGTGGGCGTGCTCGGCGGCGGACATCACTCCTTCTTCCCGCGCCGCAACGAGGCGCTCGCGCAGGAGATGATCGCGGCGGGTGGTGCGGTTGTCTCGCCGTTTCCTCCGGATCAGGCGGCACATCCGCCGCAGTTCTTGCAACGCAATGGCATCGTCGCGGCACTCGCCGACGCCGTCGTCATCGTTGAGGCTGCGGCGCGCAGTGGTGCACTCAACACCGCCTCATGGGCGGCCGATCTCGGCATCCCGGTTTTTGCCTTTCCCGGAGACGTCGATCGGCCGAAGGTCGCTGGGTGCCTCGCGCTCTTACGCGACGGAGCGACGCTGGTCCGCAGCGCACGTGATATCTTGGACGACCTGGGCATCGGCTGCCAACCGTCGCTCATGCGCGTTGCGACAGCGACGTCCAACGCGCGAACGGCACAGCGTCCCTCGCTGGAAACGGCGTTGTTATGCTGTCTTCAGGATGGTGAAGCAACGCTCGATCGTCTGCTGGAATGTGCTCCGGCATCGCCGCCGGCGGTTATCGCGAGCCTAACTGCGCTGGAGATCGAGGGCGTCATCGAACGCCGGCCGGGCCAACGCTACAGCATCGTTGCGACCGGCGGGAAAAGCGGTGCCGTTCCGTCGAGAGATGGCGGTGCGGTATCGTCTATTGTGTGTGGGACGCATCCGTGAAACGGCGATCGCCGCACTGGTCGACGACTTCACGCAGCGGCTCCGGCGCTACCATCCCGTCGAAATCGTTGAAGTGCGGGACGCGCATGGCGCCGCCCCGGCGCGTGCGATGCGCGAAGAGAGCGAACGGTTGTTACGGCGCATCGAAGCGAGCGAGCAGTTCTGGCTGCTCGAGCGGACCGGGATGCAACTTTCGAGTCTCGAGTTGGCCGAAAGGCTCGGCGAGCTCGAGCGAACGGGTATTTCAGGCCTTACCATCGCGGTAGCGGGACCGTACGGCGTTTCTGAGACGCTGCTGCGGCGCGCAGACTTTACCTGGTCACTCTCGCGCCTCACGCTGCTGCATGAGTGGGCGCGGGCGCTTGCGCTCGAGCAACTCTACCGCGCTGCGAAGATCTTGCGCGGCGAACCGTACCATCACTAACGGTGGAAGGCATTCGGTATTACCGCGAAGCAATGAGGCCGATGGCTCCTGCCCAGACCGACGGTCTCGAGCGCTTTCGTACCGCGCTCAGCCGTGCCGTTGCGGAAATGATGGGAAGCGACGGCGTCGCGGTCGATTTCGAAACGCCCCGCAATCCCCAGCATGGAGACTTCGCGACCAACGTCGCTTTCGGATTGGCCAAGACGATGCGCCGAGCGCCGCAAGCGATCGCGACGGCGCTCCTGGAGGGAGCGTTTCGCGCCGATCCCGGGCTGCAGGAGATGTTGCAGGATGCAAGCGCGCTCGCCGGCTTCATCAACGTGCGAATGTCTGCGGCGTATTGGCACAATGCGGTTCGTCGTATCCTGCGCGAAAACAACGACTACGGCCGCGGCGCACCCACCGGCGTGCACGTATCGCTCGAGTTCGGCAGCGCAAATCCAACGGGTCCCCTCTCGGCCGTTCAAGGGCGGACCCTGTCGGTGGGCTCGACGCTCGCAAACACCATGCGCTTCGCGGGGCACGCCGTTACGGTGGAGTGGATCACCAACGACGCGGGAACGCAGATCGACGCGCTCGGCCGGTCGCTCTATGCGCGATACCGGCAACATTGGGAGCCCGAGTACCCCTTTCCCGAAGACGGGTATCCCGGCGATTACCTGCTCCCAATTGCCGGCGAGCTCGTGCAGACCGACGGGCAACGCTGGGTCCACGCATCGGAGCGTGAGTGGTTACCGTTCTTTTCTCGCTTCGGCCGAGACCGGATCGTCGCCGAGCAGCAATCTGTAGCCGAAAGTTTTGGAGCACACTTCGACGTCTGGCAGAGCGAAAAGGCCTTGCACGACCAAGGCGCCGTCGAGGCGGGGATCGCACGGCTTCGCGCGATGAATCTCACGTACGAGCGCGACGGGGCGCTGTGGGTTCGGACAACCGAGTACGGCGACGATGAAGATCGCGTCGTGATCCGGTCTGACGGGCGTCCGACGTACTACGCCGGGGACGTCGCCTACCATTACGACAAGTTCGCACGCGGCGCCGATCTCGTCATCGACATTCTCGGCCCCGATCATCACGGCTACATCGGCCGCCTCAATGCGCTGGCGGCAGCCTACGACCATCCCGGCGGCATCGAGGTACTCGTCTCGCAACAGATGACGCTGAAGCGCGGCGAACACACCGTCTCCCTTTCCAAGCGGGGCGGCAACATCGTCACGCTCCGTGAGATCATGGAAGAGGTCGGCGTCGACGCGGCGCGTTTCTTTTTCGTGATGCCGTCGCCGGACTCACCGTTGACGTTCGATCTCACGCTCGCGAAGGAACAGTCCGACGTCAATCCCGTTTTCTACGTTCAGTACGGACACGCCCGAATAGCGTCGATCGAACGGAGGGCCACTCCGGAGCAATGCGAACGCGCAGCGCGCGCCGAGCATCTGGAACGCCTCAGCGAGCCGGAGGAGCTAGCGCTGGCGAAGCGGCTCCATGAGTTTCCACGGGTGGTGCGCGGCGCCGTGGAGTTTCGTGCACCGCATCGCCTCACGCGGTACGCGCGCGAGGTCGCCGCCGACTTCCACCAATTTTACACGGCCTGTCGCGTGCTCGTGGAGGATGACGAGGTGCGCATCGCGCGGCTGGCGCTGGCGCGCGCCACCAAGACGATTCTGGCGCTCGTCCTCGGACTCGCCGGGGTCTTCGCCCCTGAGTCGATGGAGCGGTTACCTGTTACTTCGTAGCGCTATTTGTTCACGTTTACGAACGGGGCGTGGAAATGAGAGGCGGTTCCGGCGCTGCGACTTCTTCCGGCGTGATGATGCGCGACGCTACGGGAACCGTCCGGAAGAACTTCCACACCACCTTTGCGAGCGCGGCAGCGGGGATCCCGAGGAGCAGCCCAGGTAACCCAAAGAGTTCGCCACCTGCGAAGACGGCGAACATGACCACGATCGGCGAGACGCCGATGCTTTCCGACATGATCTTCGGCACCAGCAGATTGTCGGCGATGCGCCCGACACCGAACAGAACGACCTGCACCCAAAGGACCATCCAGGCACCCTGGGGCGCGGCGAGGATCAGAGCGATGCCGTGCACGATCAAGAGCCCAAGGAACGGCACGGCGTAGAGAACGCCGCCGATGATCCCGGTGAGCAGCGCGAACTTGAATCCGATCGCCGCGGTAAGGGCGAAGATCGAGACGCCCACGACGGCACACACAATGGTCTGACCGGCGACGTAGTCGCTAAAGATTGTGGCGATCTCGTCGCCCAACGCGCGGATCGCCGGCTGACGATGCTTGGGAAAGGCGCCGTACAGCGTCGCCGCGATGGCCTCGTTCTGCAAGAGAAAAAACGACGAAAGCACGAGCGCCGACAGCGCCACAAAAAGCGCCGTCGCGGTTCCGATAACGATTTGCCCCACCGAGGAAAGCGTAGCGGTGAAGAACGGTGCGAACCGTGACGAAACGAACTGTTGTACGTCCGTGTCGCCGGGAGGGACCACGCGTGGGCCGAGCCGCGCGCGGAGTGCATCTTCGCTGCGTGTGAGTGCCGCTTGAATCGCGGCGATGTAGTCCGGAGCATGGTTGATGAGCGATTGGACTTGCGCTAGCGTCGCCGGGATGACGAGGAACGCGAGGACCACGAGTGCGGCCAGAAGGACCACGTAGACGATGGCGATTGCGGCGCCGCGCGGCAGCCGGCGTTCCAGGCGACGCACCGCCGGTTCGACGCCGAACGCGATAAACGCCCCGAGCACGAAGATCGTGAGCGTTCGGGGAATCCGCGAAGCCAGCCAAATGGCGATGACGACGATCACCGCCGCTAGGACCCAACGCCAGATGCGGCGCTGACCGAACGGTGAAATCAGAGGGGTTTGCACAACAGCCGGCGTTCGGTCGTGTAGCCCGCGCGCGCGTAGAGTGCGCGCGCTGCGCCGTTATCTTCCGTCACCATCATCGCCATGAACGGTAAACCGCGTTTGCGCGCGATGGCTTCTGCGCTGCGTAAGAGCGCTGCGCCGACTCCCGTCTGACGAGCGCGCGGTTCGACCGCCATGTAGGCAATGAAGCCCTGGGGCAAGCCGGTGACCTCGTCGGGCAGCGCATCGAGCAGCAGCAGAAAACCGACACGCTGCGATCTTCGCTCGGCAACGAGCACCACGTGCGACTGCGCTTCGACGAACTCGAGCAAGCGCTCGTAACAGGTTTGTGCGAGCACGAGCGGGGCCGCACGCAATTCGGAGATGCTCTTCGCAACGGTACGGCGGCCCAAATCCCAGAGAAACTCGCGGTCATCGTCGCGACCGTCTCGGATGGTGAGCGTCTCGCTCAAAGGCACCGCAACGTCATGGAGCGGCAGAGACGAACCGAGAACCGGGCTCTGAAATCGGCACGCCGGTGCGGCACTGCGGACATTCCGCCGCCTCGTACGACTCGATCGGTAACTCTAAGAGGACGACCGTCGGCACACCGAGGTCCACCGGCGAGCGGCGCACGAGCGCGCCCGCGACGACGGGGCGTGCATCGTGCGACCGCACGACCTCGATCACTTCGCGAACCGATCCGCCGGTCGTTATGACGTCCTCGACGATTGCGGCGCGGGCGCCGCTCCTCAAGACAAAATTTCGCCGCAGGACCACAGCGCCCGATTCTTTCTCCACGAAGATCGCCTTGCTCCCAAGCGCGCGGGCGACTTCGTATCCCAAAATGATGCCGCCCACGGCCGCGCTTACCACAATCTCCGGCTCGTACGGGCTGAGCCGAAGCGCCAGTTCGCGCGCGAACGGTTCGAGCAGCCGCGGATCTTCCAGAAGCCGGAACTTCTGAACGAAGCGGTCGCTGTGGCGTCCTGACGAGAGCCGAAAGTGTCCTTCGAGAAGCGCGCCACTGGAAGCGAGCGTCGAACGCAAGGCGTCGCTGCTCACGTACGCATCTCCGCGAGGATGGATTGTGCGGCCTCGAACGGATCGGCGGCGCGCGTTATGGGACGGCCGACAACCAAATAGTCGGCCCCGGCTTGTACGGCATCGCGCGGCGTCGCGGCACGCTTTTGATCGTCGTGCGCGGCTCCCGCGGGACGGATCCCAGGCACCAGCGTCGCGAATTCCGTCCCGAAGAAACTTTTGAGTTCTGCGACTTCATGCGCGCCGCAAAT
>JAFAXE010000014.1 GCA_019241305.1 Vulcanimicrobiota bacterium | reverse complement strand
GAAACCCCTGCCACAGGCCAAACATCGCGCCGGTCGGGTCGGCGATGATGCTGAAGGCGCCATATCCTGGTATTTCGGTGACATCTCTGCACACGCTCGCGCCGAGCGACCGTGCTTTTTCGGTTGCGCCTTTCACATCGTCGACGTTGACGTAGGCCATCCACATCGACGGGGCTCCGGGCATGGGATTCTTCATCATCCCGCCGCCGGTTCCGTCGCCGACGCCGATCATCGTGTAGACGTTGTCTCCGCCCATTGGCATGTCGTCGAGCTTCCAGTCGAACAACGAACCGTAGAACGCCTTCGCCTTTGCGACGTCGTTCGTATTGAGTTCGACGTGCACGAATGGGTTTGCCACAGAATTTCCTTTCTTGCGTTTCGCTGCACAAATTGCCGTGGCGCCGAAACTTATCGGTGGAGGGACCGCGCCCTCTTTTCTGGCATGGCCGCGCTCTCAGGGCACACTGTCGCCCTTTAGGGGACGATCGCTCTCCACGTTGACGTTGGAGAGCAGCCAGGGTTTGCGTGTCATGTCGGCGGTGGCGTCGATGACGGCGCGAGCGTGCAGACGCAACACATCGTTATGGTTTGCGAGGCCAAAGGCGTGCTTCGTCGCCGGCTGCGATCCCGGTCGCGTATAGCGCAGCACGACCGAAGAAGTTTCGCGATTCACCGAAACGACCACGCCGTGAATGGGTACTTGCGCCTCAGGATTGCCCGCTTGGCCCAAAGCCGACGCGTGCCCCCCCAGGACGACTACCGTTACCAATGTTACTCGCAAAAGGCTCTGGAGATGTCGCATACCAGCGTTTTACCCCGCTGCCCGCGTGGGGAGCGGCGGCCCGTGTGGCCAACTGTTCAGAGGTGACCTGGCCTCACTCTGCCGAGGTGTGGACGGCGATCGGTTCGATGGGCGCGTTCATCGTCATCGCGCTCTCCGCCCTGGTCGCGATGTTCCAGTTGCGGCATGTCCGCACCGGAAATCAACTGCAGTCACTGCTGTCGGTCGAGCGCGATTTCCACGCCCCGGAATTGCAGGATGCGCTCCGTTACTGCCAGTCCGAGCTTCCCTCGCGCATGGAGGACCGAAGTTATCGCGCTGAGTTGGCGGCGATCGGGTTCATCGACGTGCGCCGCCATCCCGAGATGGTTGTATGCAATTGGTTCAACCAAGTCGGAACCTTGGTCAAGTACGAACTCGTCTCCGAAGATGCGTTTCTGGATCTCTTCGGAAGGCTCGTCGACCACTATTGGAAGCTGCTGGAGCCGACGATTGCCGTGCTGCGGCGTTTGCGAGGCCCGACGCAGTACGAAAGCTTTGAGTATCTCGCGATGCGCTCACGGCGCTGGCACGAACGGCACGCCGACGGTTTGTACCCGCGCAGTTCACGGCGCTTGCCGGTTCGCGACCCCTGGGCGCAGATCGACGAAGCAACCTAATACGCCGCGCATGTGCCGTTCGCCACTGATAACGCGCACCTCGTGAGGCTTCGGGGGCGCGTCGCGCTCGTGGTGGGGGGATCCGGGGGAATCGGTTCGGCGACGGTTCGCATGCTGCATCGAGGCGGCGCCCATGTCGTCCTAGCGGGGTTACCCGACGCGTCACTCGAGCGGCTTCAGCGTGAGCTCGGCGGCTCCGTACTGGTGGTCCCCGTCGACGTCAAGAATCGCGCCGAAATCGACCGGCTCGTCGCCCGAACGCTGGTGCACTTTGGTCGACTGGACATCCTCGTCAATGCGGCGGGTGTTGCCTCGCGCCCGTCGCTCGCCGAAGAAACCGATGCCGACCTGGAGCACGTCGTCGCGGTCAACCTCCTCGGGTGCGCACGCACGATTCAGGCGGTGATGCCCATCATGAAGGCTCAGCGCCGCGGCGCGATCGTCGTGATTGGGTCCGTCGCTGGGGAAATCGGTGTCATGGGTATGTACTCCGCGACGAAATTCGGTTTGCGCGGCTTGTGCGATTCGGTTCGGCGCGAGGTGCGCCAAGACGGCGTTTCCGTAACGCTGATCGAGCCGGGATTCGTGCAAACCGCGATGAATCCGCCGACGCCCCGCTTGCCCTCGCCCGACCTCGTCGCTCAAGCGGTGACGCGCGCGCTGCGGCGTCCGCGGAGAACGATGATCGTACCGCGCGCCTACGTGGGCGCCGTCTTCTTAGCGCGCCTCTTACCCGGCTTTATGGATTTCGTCGTCGGTCATACTGCCGTTCAGCAACACCTCAACGGAAACGGGCGCGCGCACAAGCCATGAGCCAAGGCGGAGCGATCGTCGTAACGGGCGCATCGAGCGGGATCGGGTTGGCATGCACGCAGGCCCTTGCGCAGCGCGGCTACGACGTCTTCGCCGGCGTCCGGCAGGATGCCGACTTCAATCGACTGGGAACGCTTTCCGGTGTCACGCCGCTCCGTCTCGACGTCACCGACCAGCCAGCGGTTGAGCTTGCCGTAGCCTCCGTACGCGAGCGTTGCGTTACGCTACGCGCCGTGATCAGCAACGCCGGAATTGCCGTTGCCGGTCCGCTCGAGTATCTGCCGCTTGACGACCTTCGGCGCCAGTTCGAAGTCAACGTCATCGGAGCGCTGGCAATCACGCAGGCGTTCCTCCCGTTGTTGCGCACAACGAGCGGACGGATCATCTTCATCGGATCGATCTCCGGGCGTTTGGCCGTTCCGTACATCGGTCCGTACGGTGCGTCGAAGGCGGCGCTTCGCGCCCTTGCTGGAGCGCTGCGCGTTGAGCTCGCGCCTGCGCATGTCGGTGTCGTGCTGATCGAACCGTCATCGGTTCGCACGCCGATTTGGCAAAAGGGCCTCGACGGAGAAGAACAGTTGCGGCGTCGTATCGGCGCCGCCGGCGTGCAAATCTATGGCCGCGTCATCGACGCAATGGTCGCGGAGACGCGGCGACAGGATAAAGACGGGATGCCGGTTGAGTCCGTAGTCGCGGCGATCGTCAGGGCGATCGAAGCGCGCCGGCCTCCGGCGGAAGTCCTGGTCGGCATACGTGCTCGGCTCGGCAGTGTCGTCGCCGCCTTGCCGCCGCGCCTGCGCGACCGAATGCTCGTGCGCTCACTTCGGCTGCCGGTGCATGGCTAAGATTCCCGTCATCGTCAACGCGCGCTCCAGCGGGACGGAGAAGGCGCTCTCGCAGGTGGAGCAGTTGTTCCGGGACCGCGGCTTGCGGATTGACGGGCCATATGTGGCAGAAAACGCCCGCACACTGCGCAAACGCATCAAACGAGCCATGAAACGGGGGGCGCGAATCGTGGCGGTCGGCGGCGGCGACGGTTCGATGACCTGCGCCGCCAACGCCCTTGCGCATCGTAAATGCGCGCTCGCCGTGCTGCCACTCGGTACGGGGAATAGTTTCGCGCAGACGCTTGGACTCAGCGGTGATCTGCAACAGGCGGTCGACACGATTGCGGGCGGCCGTGTGGCGCACGTCGATCTCGGAGTCGTGAACCGTACCTTTTTCGCTAACTTCGCCACGATCGGGTTTCCCGCCGAGGTCGCCGCCGCTACCAAAAATCCCCTCAAACGGTTATTCGGAGTCGGCGCGTACGTCATTGGCGCGGTGCGACCGTTCTTCACCCACAACGCCTTCGTGGCCAGCGTCCGCTCCGAGCAGGGGCGTCTCAAGCTGCGCACGCGGCAAATCGTCGTCGCGAGCGGGCGTTTCTTTGGACGTCAACCGCTCACACCGGAGGCCGGAATACAAAGCGGCAAGCTTGCATTTTTTACGACCACCGGCGTTTCGCACGCTGAACTCGTTCGAACGTACCTTGCCGTGGCGACGGGTCAGCAAGCGCACCTTCCCGATGCCGAAACGCTATCCATCGAACGGATCAGTGTCCGTACCCGTCCGCGCCAGCGGCTGTCGATCGACGGAGAGCAGCTCGGTTTCACGCCCGCACGCTTTCACGTAGCAGCCAACGCGCTGCGCGTCCTCGTTCCGCCGGAGTTTTTCCGCGATGAAACTTGAGTTGCTGCTGGGGGCAGCGCTCTGTTTTGCCGCCTTCGCATGGCTGGGATGGCTTACCGGACGAAGCGCTCCGACGCGCCTCGATGTCGAGGCATCAGCGATGCGAGGCCAACTCACCGTGCTTGCGGTGACGTTCACCCGGCTCGGCCGCTGGTACGGCGTGACGTTCGTCGCCGCTTTCGCGGCCACCATCGGAGCGCGTACGGGAAAGGCTACGGCGATTCTCGCCTTGTTCGTGCTTCAGCTTTTCGTGCAGTTCGCGGTGAACGGGCTGAAGATTGCGTACGGCCGACCGCGCCCGGACCAGTGGCTTCACCGGCTCGAAGTCGGCTCATCGTATCCCAGCGGACACGCCGCCACCGCCATCGTATTCTTCGGGGGGCTGTTGCTCTATAGCATTCGCGCTATCGATGACGTTCCGCGCGCGATCTTACCGCTCGTGATTGCGGCGCTTGCCGCGTGTGTGATCGGCTTACCGTGGGCGCGTGTTGCTCTCGGCGCGCACTACGCCACGGACGTGATCGGTGGTCTCTTGTTCGGCACAGGGTGCCTGTGCACGTACGTTGCGCTCGCCCCCCGCGGACTCGTACCGCTTTCTGGTTAACGCACCGAACCTAGTTCTCGCGCCGCAGTTGCCGCGCGGAACGGTCCAGCGCTTCGAGCGCATCCGCAGGATTTGTCGGCTGCGTCAACGCGTGAGCGTGCGGATCGTCGAGATCATGCAAATGGGGATCATCGCGCCGGAGTCCCTCCAGCAGTTCGATGATTTTCGCCGTCTTCTGCTCCGTCAGCACCGTGAGATGCAGCATGAGGCGCGAGCGCCGTTGTTCTGAGTCGCTCAGGCGCCGCTCCGCCGAAAAAATGAGCAGCGTCATGACGACGGCCGCGATGGTTCCGGCGGACTGAAGGAAAGGGAACGGATATGGATCGGGCGGCGTACCGCCCGCAAGATGAATCCCGACGTTCAGCGCGATCCAGACGAAAACGACCCCGAGGCACACCCACACGGAGCGCGGCGTTCCAATGCGATGCGTCAGACGCTCCAAGACTTCTTGGCCTTGCGAAAGCGATTCCGTTTCAATTTCCGCGATTGCTCTCGCCGACTGCTCGAGCGGCTTACCGGTGGTCGCCATCCGCCTCGTTGTCCCCATCGCTCGAAAGCGCTACACCTGCGACCCCGAGGCGCGATGCCGGCCTGGGGGCAGTCCCGGCGTTTTCGCGTAGAGGGTGCGTATGGCGGACCTTCGTGGCAAGACGCTCTTCATTACCGGCGCGAGTCGCGGCATTGGACTTGCGATCGCGCTCCGTGCTGCGGAGGACGGCGCCAACATCGCGGTCGTGGCGAAGACGAAGGAACCACACCCCAAACTACCCGGAACGATTCACACCGCCGCGGCGGCGATTGAAGCGGCGGGTGGCCGGGCGCTCGCGCTGGCATGCGACATTCGCTTCGAGGATGACGTGGAGCAGGCGGTGGAACGCACGGTTGCCGCGTTCGGCGGGATCGACGTTTGCGTGAACAACGCAAGCGCGATTGCGCTGACGCCGACGCTACAGACAAACCTCAAGCGCTTCGACCTCATGCTCAGCGTCAACGTGCGTGGCACCTTCCTCTGCTCGCAGAAGACGATCCCGTACTTGCGGCGTGCCGCCAATCCGCACATCTTGAACCTCTCGCCACCGCTCGACATGAATCCGAAGTGGTTTGCGCCACACGTCGCCTACTCGATCGCGAAATTCGGCATGTCGCTCTGTACGCTGGGGATGGCCGAGGAGTTCAAGGCCGATGGGATCGCGGTCAATTCGCTCTGGCCGGTGTCGACGATCGATACGGCTGCGATCAGGAATCTGCTTGGCGGAGAGCGCGTCGCTAGGATGAGCCGCCATCCGAGCATCCTCGCCGATGCCGCATACGTCATCCTCACGCGCCCAGCTCGGGAGTGCAGCGGAAATTTCTACATCGACGAGGAGCTGTTGCGCGAGGAAGGCGTGACGGATTTTTCACGGTATGCGGCCGTTCCGGATGAGCAACTGGCGCGAGACTTCTTCGTTCCCGATGAATTCTTCGAGCGCGTTCCAAGCGGCGTCGGAACCCGTCGCTAGGGCGCCGAGCGTGCCGCTCCCAGACGGGGCCGGAGCGTCCCAAGGCCGGGACGAAGCGTCTGGATGAAGTGAGGTGCGATGATCCGACGAGTGTTGAGCGTGCTTGCGCTCGTGCTGCTGCCGGCGGCTGCGAGCGCGCGCGGCGGCTATTGGGTTCCGACGCCCGCCGATACGTTCCAATGGGACTTGGAGCAGCCCGTCCACACGGACGTCCCTGCGACGGTGTACGACATCGACATGTTCGACAATCCTGCGTCCGTTGTCGCCAAGCTGCACGCGCTAGGCCGGCACGTCATTTGCTACATCGACGTCGGGAGTTGGGAACGCTACCGCCCCGATGCGAAAAAGTATCCGCGGCGCATTCTGGGGGAACACTATCCCGGCTACCCTGACGAACGATTCGTTGACATCCGCGCCCTGGACGTGCTCGGGCCGATCCTTGCAGCGCGTTTTGATCTGTGCAAAGCGAAGGGGTTCGATGCGGTCGAGCCTGACAACATCGATACGTATCAAGCCGATACGGGCTTTCCGCTCACCGGCAACGATGAGTTGCGCTTCATCGCGTGGCTGATCATGCAGGCCCACCAGCGCGGCCTATCGATCGGTCAGAAAAACGACCCCGCCCAGACGCCACAGGTCGAAAAATCGTTCGACTGGGCGCTACTCGAGGAGTGTTTTTACTACCGCTTTTGTGAGCGCTTTCGCTCCTACGTCGCCGATGGCAAGGCCGTCTTCGATACCGAGTACAAGAGCGACACGAGCCTGCCGGTTTTCTTGCACCGTGACTGCCCCACCGACGCGAAGTTCGGCTACTTCCTCATTTATAAGCATCTGAATCTCGACGCGTACCGCGTTACCTGTAGCGGCAGCGCAGAGAGGCCTTACCGATTTCTCGTGCCTCCGCGCGTGATCCACTGACCCGGACGTCCTGGCTGGGCCGGTGCGCCTGGTTGGCTTTGGCAATCTCCTTCGTGCCGGCGCGAAGCGGGGCGCTTGCTGCTGCACAGGGCGGAGTCCCGGTGTTTACCTACCACATGGTGGCGTGGAGGATACCGAACGATCCGATCGGCAACGCGCTCAC
Source organism: Vulcanimicrobiota bacterium (assembly GCA_019241305.1). Taxonomy (GTDB): domain Bacteria; phylum Vulcanimicrobiota; class Vulcanimicrobiia; order Vulcanimicrobiales; family Vulcanimicrobiaceae; genus JAFAXE01. Next base: position 1,721 of record JAFAXE010000014.1, on the reverse strand, counting down.
CATTACGCCGCAACAGCTGCGCACGCAGCTGGAGACGCTCCAGCGGCTCGGATTGCACACGATGACGGCGGCGAATCTGGTCGCGGAGATCGCGCGGGGGGCTGGCCTGCCCAGACGCACCGTCGTGCTCACCTTCGATGATGGCTATCAGAATGCTCGCACTGAAGTGCTTCCGCTCCTGCGCCGCTACCACGCGGTCGCAACCTTCTATCTCATCAGCAGCACGATCGGTACCGCGCGACACCTACGCTGGAGCGACGTTCGCGCGCTAAAAAGCGCCGGGATGGAGATCGGAGCGCACGGCCGGGAACACGTCGATTTGACCGAACTCGATGCGACGGGACAGTTCGCGCAGGTCAATGCGTGCCGCCGCGCTCTGCGGCGCTGGGCGATGGTGGAGGCGCAAACGTACGCGTATCCGTCCGGCCGTTACAACGCAACGACGCTCGCCGTTATGCGGCGCTCCGGCCTTGCCGCCGCCTTTACGGAGGACTACGGCGAAGTCCGTTCCCTCTCCCAGCCGTACCGGCTGCCGCGTATCCGCGTGTTGCGTGAAAGCGCGGTACCAGCGTTCTCAGCGATCGCTGAGGCGGTGCGCGCCGGCTCCTAGTGACCCGCGACGCCCTGCTTGTCGAGATAGCGCTGGTGATACTCTTCGCCGCGGTAAAATTCGCCGGCAGGAACGATTTCCGTGACGATCGGCCGTGCAAAGCGCGCCTGCGCATCGCGTTTCGAGGCCTCCGCTTCCCGCGTTTGTTCCTCGCCTTGCGTGAAAATCGCAGAGCGGTACTGTGAGCCGACGTCCGGTCCCTGACGGTTTGGGGTCGTCGGATCGTGGATGGACCAGAAGTAGTCCACGAGTTGCCGGTAGCTGACGCGCGCCGGATCGTACGTCACCCGCACGGCCTCGGCGTGTCCCGTTTGGTTGCTGCAAACGTCGCGGTACGTTGGATTCGGCATGGCGCCGCCCGTGTATCCCACGACGACGTCGAGCACGCCGGGCAGCTTGCGAAAGTCCGCTTCGACGCCCCAAAAACACCCCGCCGCAAAGATGGCGCTTGCGGTCGCTGATCCGTCGTTCGCTGATGCGTTCATGGCTCCTAAGACCCAGCACCCCCCGCCACGGTGTCACCCCTTCACCGGAGTGCCTGCTTCGAACGCGGCACTTTCTGTGGCACTTTCGCGCGCACAGCAGCCGCGGGATGCGGCACAATCGAATCAGCGCTGGACGCGCGAACGAGATCCCCCACCGGCAACCGAGGCCCGACGGTTCCAGTGGGGGTTCCCTTTTATGTTGGCGTAAGCCGCCCCACAGCGCCCACGGCCAGTTCTTCGTACTCTGCGAACATGGCTTCGGTTGGCGCACTCGTGAAGGTCTACGGCGAGTTGGGTGCACGCGCGGATGGCGTGGCTCACCGCTTCAAAGGTCCGCTGGTGGAAAACAAAGTCTGGTATCTCCGGCAAAACCGCCTCTTCGCCGAGGCGGGCGATGCAACGGTCGAGGGAAGCGAACACATCTTCAAGACGACCGTCTTCCCGAAGCGCTCGCTCGTCTTCGATCAAGGCGATCCAACCCGGCTCGTCTACTTGATCAAGCGCGGCCGCGTTCGCATTTCACGGTTGACGACGGACGGTAAAGAAGTCACGGTCGCCGTCTTGGGAGCGGGCGATCTCTTCGGGGAGGAAACGTTGTTCGAGTCGGGGCCGCGCACGAGCGTTGC
>JAFAXE010000125.1 GCA_019241305.1 Vulcanimicrobiota bacterium | reverse complement strand
GCTGGAAGGGCCGCCCTCCGCAATTGGGCGTGATACCGTCACGGCGCTGCAGTCCGGGATCGTGTACGGCTTCGTGGGACAGGTCGAAGGGATCGTCGCGCGGATGAAGCGTGAACTGGGAAGCGAGTCACGCGTGGTCGCGACGGGCGGACTTGCGGGCGTCGCGGCGGGGCACACGAATGTCATCGATTCCGTCGAAGAAGACCTCGTTTTGCATGGACTTCGGCTCTACTCCCTCGCAGCGATGCCGCAGGCGGCGTCCGTCGCGCGATGAGTTTGACGATCGCCCCGCTACTGATCGGGGGAATCAAGGTCTGGCCACCGATCGTGCTCGCGCCGATGTCGGGCGTGACGAACCGCACGATGCGCGCGCTGTACAAGCCGTTCGGCTTCGGCCTAACGGTGACGGAGTTCGTCTCGTCCAACGCACTCGAGTACGGAAACCGCCGGACGATGGAGATGATCGATCAACACGGCGTCGAGAAGCCCGTCTCGACGCAACTGTGGGGCAACGATCCGGCGACGATGGCGTACGCAGCGAAGGTCGTACGTGAATGCGGTGCAGATATCGTCGACATCAACTTCGGCTGCCCGGCGCCGAAGGTGACGAAGACGGAAGGTGGGAGCGCATGTCTTCGGGATCCGGAGCGATGCGAGGCCATCATGGAGGCGGTGGTTCGCGCCGTCGACTGTCCTGTGACCATGAAGATGCGCCTCGGCTGGAGCGAGGACCGCTTAGTGTTCGTCGACGTGGCGCGGCGCGCGCAGCGCGTCGGGATTGCCGCGGTGACGCTCCATGCACGCACGGCGAAGCAGTTCTATAAAGGAAGTGCCAGCTGGGAGCGCATTGCGGAGTTGAAGCGTGCCGTCGACATTCCGGTGATCGGAAACGGCGATCTGGCCGACCCGCACGATACGCTCGAGCGCATGCGTGAGAGCGGTGTCGATGCGGTGATGATTGGCCGCGCCGCGCTGGGAAATCCGTGGCTCGTTTCCGGGCTGAGGGCGCTCATGGAGGGTCGCGAACCGCAACCGTGGCCGCCGGCCTCGGAGCGACTGCGCTTCGCCGTGCACCACTACGAGACGATGGTCACGGAACTCGGCGAGAGCCGTGCCGTCCCGCAGATGCGCAAGCACCTCGGATGGTATCTGAAGGGGTTTTTTGCCGCCGCTGAACTGCGCGAGCGGCTCATGCGTGTCGAAGGCGCCCGTGAAGCGCTGGCCATTCTGGAGCAGACGATCGAGCGGCTCTCCGGAGCTCCGGCCCTTGCGGTGGCATAATATGTCATCCGAAGAGCCCGAGTTGTACGGCGCGCCTTCGGCGGAGTCACTCTACGAAGAAACGGTTGAGAACTACCGCCGCTTCCTCAACCCGCCGCTTGCGCGCGTCATGAAGCTTTCAGGAAGCCCACTCGAAAGCTCGGCGCAGGGCTCGATCATCGTGGATCACACGGGAAAGACCTATCTCGATTTCGCCGGCGGCTACGGCGTGTTCACGGTAGGTCACCGGCATCCGCGCGTCGTCGCTGCGGTGAAACGGCAACTCGACCTGATTGCGCTCTCCGGGAAAACGATGTTCAACCCACTGCAAGGCCGGCTTGCACGAAGGTTAGCGGAGATCGCGCCGGGCGATCTCGAGATTTCGTTCTTTTCGAACAGTGGCGCCGAGGCGGTCGAAGGTTCCGTGAAGCTCGCGCGCGCCGCGACCGGGCGTTCGACCATCGTCGCGACGCACAACGCCTTTCACGGCAAAACCGTCGGCGCGCTGAGTGCGAGCGGCCGCGAAGCGTTTCAGACCGCCTTTCGACCGCTGTTGGCCGACGTGGTGCACGTCGCATTCGGCGATGCTTCGGTACTGGATCGCGCGCTTACCGACGCGGCGTGCTTCATCGTCGAGCCGGTGCAGGGCGAGGGTGGGGTCGTCGTCCCACCGGAGGGATATCTGCGCGCGGCACGTGCGGCCTGCGACCGCAGTGGTGCATTGTTCATCGCCGATGAGGTCCAGACGGGGCTGGGACGGTGCGGCGCGCTGTTTGCTTGCAATTCGGACGGCGTCGTACCCGATGTGATGGCGCTCGCGAAGGGGCTCTCGGGCGGCGTCGTCCCGATCGGCGCCTACATCGCGCGACCGAACGTTTGGAACGCGGCGTACGGAAAAGCGCCGCTCGTGCACACGTCGACCTTCGGCGGGAGCGAGCTTGCGTGTGCGGCCGCATTGGCCGCGCTGGACGTGTTGCGCGACGAAGATCTCGTAGAGAATGCGCGGTCGCGTGGAGAGCAACTGATCGCCGGTGCGCGGCGCATCGGTGAGGCCTTTCCCGACGTGATCGCGGACGTGCGCGGACGTGGCCTTCTCGTTGGCGTGGAGTTGCGCAGCGAAGGGTATGTCGGCACTATCGTGCCCGAGATGCTGAAGGACGGCGTGACGGTGGCATGGACGCTGAACCAGCAGCGCGTCTTGCGGCTGGAGCCACCGCTGATCGTGACGGAAGGTGAAGTAGAAGTCGCACTGGCGGCGCTGGAGCGTGCGGTTCGCGTTGCGTTCGAGCGGTTCGGTGCACTCGCGGAGGCGCAGCCTGCGGGAGGACGCCCCTAAGTGCCATTCGTCGAGACGACGATTGAGGTGGACGCGGACGCGCGCAAAGTCTACGAGCTGGCGAAGGACCAGGAACGTTTTCCGGAATTTATGCCGGACGTCGAATCGGTCGTCATCCTGGCGCGCGACGGCAATCGCATGACGACCCGTTGGAAGACCCTCGTCGAGGAGGCGCCGATCGAGTGGACCGAGGAGGACGTATTCGACGACGACCGGCTGCGCGTCGACTACCGATTGATCGAAGGTGACCTCGATGTGTTCGAAGGGACGTGGACCTTCACCAACGGCGAAGCGGGGAAGACGCTCGTGAGACTCGGCGTGGAGTACGACTTCGGGGTCCCGACGCTCGCTGAATCGATCGGTCCGACCCTGCACAAAAAGGTACGCGAAAATAGCGAGATGATGCTCGTAGCTCTAAAGCGCGAGGCGGAATCCACCACGTCCTCGTAGGAGGCCTCCGCTGAACGACGAGTCCGCCGGCTTCGATGCCGTGTTCCGCGTGATCGACACGCCCGCATATCGGGATGCGATTCGCGAGAGTTCCGGCGATGCTCGGCTCGCCGATGAAATCGTGCCCTTGAGTTTTACGACGGTGCCGGAGCTCGAGCGCATCGCCGACGAGATGCGGCTGAAGCCCAGCGAGCGATTCATCGAGTTGGCGTGCGGACTGGGTGGTTCCGGACTCTGGGTTGCGGCAAAGACCGGCGCCTTCCTGACTGGAATCGATTTTTCGGCCGAAGCGATACGCCAAGCGTCCGCGCGAGCCGAGGCTTTGGGTTTGCACGGTCGCGCGCAATTCGCGGTGGCCGACATGGCGCAAACAGGCCTTCCAGATTCCGCATTTCATGGCTTGATGAGCATTGATGCGATACCGTTTGTCGATGCGACGACCGTCACCGCGGAGATCGCACGTCTTTTGCGACCTGGAGGGAACGCCGTCCTCACCGCATTCGAGGCCGAAGCGCCGCGGCGGCCTACGGTGGTCCCTGACTATCGCCCCTACTTCGAAGATGCCGGGCTGATCGTGCGTGCCCACGAAGAAATAGCGAATTGGGAGGCGCGGCACCACTCATTCTACGCAGCGATTCTCGCTCGCGCCGACCGCTTACGGGCCGAGATGGGCGAGGTGGCCGAGGTGCTTCTGGAAGAAGCTGCGAGCCCACCGCCGAACCGCCGCGTCTTCATCGTCGCAACGAAGCCGTAGCGACAGGTGAAGGGCCGCGCTGTCGATTTTCGGGTCTGCCGGCCGTCTAGGGGTCGGAGGTGTTCACTATGGCAAAGTATCTTCTGGCGTACAAAGGAACGAAAGCGGCCGATGTACCGGCGTCGGAGCGGGAAGCGGTCTTCGCGGCATGGACCAAATGGATGGGTGACCTTGGGAAAACGCTGATCGATCGCGGCGATCCCTTTGGCGACTCGGCGACGGTATCGGGAAACGGCGCATCCCGCGATGGCGCATCATCCAACTTGACGGGCTACTCGATCATCGAAGCGCAGAGCCTTGCCGCGGCGGCGGAAGCGGCGAAAGGTTGCCCGGTGCTGTCGCGCGGCGGGACCGTTGAGGTGTACGAAGCCTTCGAGATGTAAGCGCACGCATACGGGTGCGTTCAGCGACGACGGTCTTTTACGAAGGCGCGACGCGCCCTCGTAAAAGGCCATCCTTGAATAGGCGCACGACGATGTCTTGCCGAATGCCGCCATCGTCGTGAATGCGTGGATGATGGATGACCCGACGCAGCCAAAGCCGGCTGACATCCTTGCCGCACTCGTCGACTTTCATGATGGCGTTGTAGCAAAATTCGGTCGGGTCGATGAACGCTTCGAGGATATCGATCGCCGTTTCGATCGGGTGGACCGCCGTCTCGCCCGCTTGGACGATCGCATGTCGGCCGTTGAAGACGGTGTTCGGGACCTTGGCCTCCGAGTGACACGCGTAGAGGTTCGTGTTTCGGGTGTCGAAGACGGAGTCAAAGAGCTTGGCGTTCGGGTTTCGGGTCTCGAAGACGGAGTCAAAGAGCTTGGCGGTCGCATGTCGTCCATGGAGCGCAGACGCAAACGATAGCTAGCCGGAAAACTATGCGGCGCTCCGAACGATTTTGAAGTCGAAGCACGTGTAACTGACGTGGCGCAGGTGCACCTCGGCGACATCCTCGCGTGAAAGAAAGCGCGCCGCGGCTTCCGTCGCTTCGCCAGGCTGGGCGATAACCGCATCGCTGATCCAGCCGCGGCGGTCGTATGCGCGCACAACGAGTGGGCGAACGAGGAAATCGTCAGGGAACTCGCCCTGGAACGGTACGCATTCGCGGCGATGGATGAAGATTGGGCCGACTTCGGCGTAGGGCGACGTATCCGGCAATGGCCGGTACGAGACCAACAACAGCTCATCGCCCGGCTCCGAAAGGCGCAAACAGCTGCGGCACGGGTTCCCGCGCTCGCGGCTACGCAGGCGTTCGATGCGGTGACCAAAATCGTCGAATTCGGCGATTCGCATACGTGCGACGAAGTCGTCCGGTACCGCGATCGCCCGTACCACGACCGTGGTTTCCATCGAAGTCATGCCGAAACAACACGCGATCCGCTATGCGGTTGCAACGTTGGAAGGCGTCAGGATGACACGTGCTTGCGCGATGCGCGAGATTTTTTAGCGGCGGGGGAAGCCGAGGCTGCGGAAAACGATCGATGCGAGAGCGTAAACGGCCACGATGAAGTAGACGCTAATCTCGAGACGGTGCGGGCCGGGAATTCCAAGCCGAAGGGCGCGCACTTCGAGGCCAATGCCGATCAGGGCAACGACCAGCAGCGCGGCACTGAGGAGATTCCTCAAAGGCCCCCTCATGGCGGCTCGCTCACAGCTCGTCCCTCACGGCGAGCGGAAGCTTTGGTCGTTCAGCATCATCGCTCTGGGATACTTTTCACGCCACAGTAAACGCAACGAGCTCGTTCTTGAAAAAGTCGTTCGTCCAGAAGCGTTCGCCGTCGCGCGCGAGCGATATCGCGACAAAGGGTGAGCGCGCGACGATGGTGAGGTGCGGATCGTTTGCGTTCGGCTCGATGTACGCGATGCGCGATCCGCCTCGTTCCTTCCCGAGCCACAACGCGAGAAACAACCGGTTGCCAACCCACGCGAGTCCGGTAATTTCCTCGCCGATGGATACCGTGCGTACGGCATTTCCCAGCGGATCCAGTTCGAGCACCTGTTTGCGATAGCGCTGGCTGAGCCAGAGCCTGCAACCATCGAACGAAAGAAAGGATCCCGTGTCGTCCGGGCACGGAATGAACTCTTTCGACTTGAAACCATGCGCGGGCACGTAACGGCGGATGAAACGTGAATCATCCTGCTCGCTGCACACCAAGCGCAATTCATCGCCGACGGTCGCCGCGCTGACCGGCTTACCCGGCGCTACCGCTTCCTCAAAGACGCGACCGTGGTGCGGATGCAGGCCGTAGAGCCGTCCAGTTTCCCACGATCCGACCCACAGGTGCTCACCGTCGCAGGCTAGCGCTTGGGGCTGCGGTGCGGGTGAGGGAATGCGGACGATTTCTGCCAGATCGCTGAGAGTTTCCGTCATGCCCGAGGGTTTGCGCCGAAGCAGCGCGGCCCTGCGGTATCCACAGGGTGGATGGAAAGGCGTGCATCCAGCGCGAACCGACGAGCCGGTGCCATGAAATTCTGCTTTGTCGTCCATCCAACGTCGCTCGAAGACGTAGCCCGGTATGAGCCGGGTGCAGCCGGTAAGGGCCGACCGATCATCGAGAAGATCCTGGAGTGGATGCCGGCGTACGCGGCGGCACATGTCACCGGAATCCGCTCGCCGGCGGGCGTCGAAACCGAAGGCTGGTTTGTCGCTGCGGCGCTCTTGCCGGAACAGATCCTCGAGTTCCAGCGCGATAAGGTGTATGACAAAATCGTTGGTGCGATCGAGATCGGAGCGAACCTGGGTGCCGAGGTCGCGGGTCTCGGCGCCTTCACGGGCGTCGTTGGAGACGCGGGCGTGACGATTGCCCAGCGTTCTCCGATTTCCGTGACGACGGGGAATTCGCTCACTGTTGCCGCCGGCGT
>JAFAXE010000109.1 GCA_019241305.1 Vulcanimicrobiota bacterium | reverse complement strand
GGCGCTTGCGCGGCTTCGTTTGCTTCTTAGCTGCCAAACCTCACTCCGATAGTTTTTTCGTGCCCCGCACCACGAGGCGGGGTGTCGTCGCCTCGACCGGCGCTCCATCGCGGCGAACCGCGGTGAAAGCCCGATCTCGAGTCCAGGACGACGGCGAAACGTCCGGGCGCGCGCACGGCGCGAGGCTGTTAAAAAGACGCCATCGCAGCCAAACACTGACGATACAACAGCGCCCATACGAAGGTCAAGGCGTGACGCTCGCTCGCTCGGTGCCCCTTAGCAGGCAGCAACGACACGGGGCACGCCGACCCGCGATGTCATCCTGACACTCATTTTCATGCGCCTTCGTGTGGTCTTCCGGGCTTGAGCGAAGCAAGTTCGCGTTCCCAGATTGCACGAGCGATTTCGTACCAAAAAAGAATGCGACGTTTTCATGCTTTACTGCAGGTGCAGCGCCGTGATCAAGCAGTCGTATTGAAAGTTCGGGCCATGGTCTTCTTCCATGATGCCCTTGCCGGCGGCGTACCCATAGTTGTGTGTGGCGCCGCTCTCGTAGTAGACCGCAACGTTGAACGTCCCAAGCGGCGTTGGATTGGTCACCGTGAAGCCCTTAAAGATGCGGCTGACCAGTTTACCGTCCGGACCCGGGTAGTTGTACGACGTCTGCGTCGGGTTGGCGGGCACGATGACCGTCGGCGTCACGGGGAGCACCGTGCCGCCTTGGAGGTAACCGTAGAGAATCGTATCGGCCTTGGCATCGTTCGCCAGCAACATCGTCTCGGTCGCGATCTGCGACGGCGAGGTGACGATCTGAAGGTCGAACGCGTAGGTCTGCACGCCGTTCACCGCCTGCGTTGCGCTCACGTCGTTGGCGATTGGGAACGTTCCTTGCTTCGGCGGATTGCGAAAATGGCACGCGTATGACCACCGGTCGCCGACCGCGAGCGGTTGATACGCGCCGGGCGTTTGAGTAGGCGTCGGCGACGGTCCCGGCCCAGGCGTCCCGCCACCTCCGCCGCCCCCTCCGCAGGCAGCGGCCACGACGGTGAGAAGCGAAAACACGATGAGCCTAAAAGCCAACATGGAGCCATGCTGCCAGAAAGATGGCTTTTCGTTATTCATCACAGCCTGAAAACCAAGCGATGAGGCCCAATCCGCGGCTCGGCACGCGTTGGTACGAGCTCGGGCCGATCCGGGTCGATGTTCGTGCGCTGACTGCACGGCACGGCGGAGCGACCGTGCCGCTCGGCGCGAAAGCGGTTGCAGCGCTCGTTTTGCTGTGCGCAAACGCCGGCGAAGTGGTCACCCGCGAAGAGCTCATTGCATCGCTGTGGGGTGACGAGCCGATCGATGAAAGCAGCCTTTGGCAGACGATGTATCTGCTGCGGCGTTGTTTGGCGTCGCATGGGGCACGGAACGCGATCGAAAACGTGCGAGGTCGCGGTTACCGGCTCACGGGACCGGTGCAAGCGCTCCCGACTCCGACCGCACGCTACGCATGGGCAAGGACGGCGCGCATGTTGGCGCTTTTGAGCTGTGCCGCCCTCATTACCTCATTCAGCCTGCAGCCGCCAAGCCGCGAACTGCAAGGGGAATCCGCGCGGCTCCTACGCCTCGGCGCGTATTATTTCGACACACAGACAGAGAGCGGTCTTCAGCGCAGTGAGATGATTCTCGATCAATTGGTCCGCCGCGAGCCGCGCAGTGCGCGCGCCTTTGCAGCGCTTGCGAAGACGGAAGCCGCCCTGGTCGAGGCGTACGGCCCATCCTCCAGTGCGCGAAGCGCGTTGCAACGGGCGCGAACGGCAACACAGACCGCACTTCGGCTGGATCCTCAGTTCGCGCCGGCAATGGCTGCCGCTGCAACAGTTTCGGAGCTGACTGCGGATCGCTTCGGAAACGCGGACGCCACGTATGCTCAAGCGATCATGCTCGACCCACGCGACGCTGATGCTCACGAGCAATTCGGCGTCTCGCTGCTCATGCGCGGACAGATCAAAGACGCCATCACCCAGTTTCAAGCAGCCGCGACGATCGACCCCACGACGGCGGGAATTAACGCGTGGCTTGCTTTTGCGTACTATGCCGCCCGGGATCCGGCCTCAGCGCTGCCCTTCGCGGTGCAAGCGCTCTATCTCGGCGACGACGTGGACGATGCCCATGCGGTCCTTGGCATGATCTATGCCCGGATGGGCAATCTGTCGCGCGCGACCTCCGAGTTTGCCTTGCTGAAAGATTGCTGTCCGCGGCTCACAATCGCCTACATGGCTCAGGCGTACGCGCAATCGCGACGACTTTCCAAAAGCCGGGCGCTCCTGCGGCGACTGCATCCTCCTGCGAACGCACCGCCACTGCTGTGGCTCAATATCGCGTTTGCGCAAATCATGCTTGGCGATCGAACTTCGGCGCTGCACTCGCTACGGCACGTGCCGCTGGAGGGAGCGATGGGACGTTCCATGGTCGCGCTGGATCCGCGTCTCGATCCCGTCCGCCGTGATCCCCGTTTCGCGCACTTTGTTTCGTTGCAGCTTGCAACGAAAAGCGGCGCATGAATAGGAACGCTGCTTTCGGGAATACCTCTGGAAGCGTTCCCTTGCCCCGAGGAGGTTTTCACTGTGATGCTTTCACGCATTCGCACCCTCGCCGTGAGCGCGGCCCTGGCGGCCGGCATCTGCTTGCCTTCCGTCGCTGGCGCCATGAAGGTCGGCGTTTTCGACGGCGTCGTCACCCATGTGTCGATGAACAACATCAAAGCTCGCTCCTCCAACGGACAGGAGCTGAGTTTCCTGATCCTGCCAAGGTTCAACAAGATCTTCAAAGCGAACGGCACGACCAGCGTGCAGATGAAAGACATCAAAGCTGGAAACTACGTTCGCATTTACTACGATCAAAGTGCGCTCGGCGCCAGGCACGCCGACCGGATTCTGGTCGACCGGTATCCGCTCAAACCGATGAAGTCGTAGGGCGCCTCAAACTGGCTGCGGCATCGCGCGCCGAATAATCGCCGGCGCGTCGATCCCTTCCGGCAGCGATCCAAACGTGTAGCTCCGAGGCTCGCCGAGGCGCGCGGCGCAAAACGCGTCCGCAACCGCTCCGGGGCTGTGCTTGGCAAGCAGCACCGCCTGCAGCGCAACGGCCATGCGCTCCACAACGCGACGCGCATTCCATTCCGCGACCTCCGGTGCGCTGAGCTCGTGTCGAAGCTGATCGCATGCGCGCGCGAGGCGAGCGTCATGGGACCTCGCGCCGGACAGCTCAGCGAAGTACGCCTCGACCGTATCCGGCGAACGCTGTAGCACGCGGAGCACGTCCAGAGCGTTCACGTTTCCTGAGCCTTCCCAAAGCGAGTTCAGCGGCGCCTCCCGGTACAGACGCGGCATGATGCTTTCTTCCACGTATCCGTTGCCACCGAGACACTCGAGGGCCTCTCCTGCGTGCGCGGCCCCGCGCTTACAGATCCAATATTTTCCAAGTGCCGTTCCGATGCGGAGCATCAAAGCTTCAGAAGCGTCGCCTCGCGCCGCACGGTCGCACGCGTGGGCGAGGCGCAGCATCAGCGCCGTCGCCGCTTCCGATTCCAGCACGAGATCGGCCAGAACGTTTTTCATCAACGGTTGCTCGATCAGAAGCTTGCCGAAGGCAGCACGATGGGCGGCGTGGTGCACCGCTTGCACCGCCGCTTGACGCATTCCGGCGGCGCTCCCAATGATGCAATCCAGGCGCGTCTGGTTCGCCATCGCGACGATCGTCTTAATTCCCTCGCCTGGCGGCCCGACCGCAACAGCGAAGCTCTCTTGGAATTCGACTTCACTCGAGGCGTTGGAGCGGTTTCCGAGTTTGTCTTTGAGCCGCTGGATTCGAAAGACGTTTCGAGCGCCGTCGGGGAGTACGCGGGGCAGCAAAAAGCAGGTAAGTCCCTCCGTTGTCTGCGCCAGAACGAAGAACGCGTCGCACATCGGTGCGGAACAGAACCACTTATGTCCGGTCAGAAAATACGCTTCACCGGCTCCGGCCTTACCGAGTGGACGCGCGCTCGTCGTGGTCGCGCGCAGGTCGGAACCGCCTTGCTTCTCCGTAAGGCCCATGCCACAAAGTGCGCCAGATTTTTGCGCCGCCGGGATAAGGCGCGCATCGTACGTCGTAGCAGCAAAGCGTGGCGTCCATTCTTGGGCGAGCATCTGCTCACGGCGCAGCGTTGGGATTGCCGCATACGTCATCGAGATGGGGCAGCCGTGGCCGGCGTCCACCTGCGCCCACAGGTAAAACTTCGCGGCGCGTGCGACATGCGCGCAGGCCCGCGGGTCGAGCCAGGGAGCGGCTTGCAAACCGTGCCGGACGGCGACGTCCATCAGGCGGTGATAGCTGGGATGAAATTCGACCTCATCGATACGCCTGCCGAAACGGTCATGCGTGTGTAAGATCGGAGTGAAGCGATTTGCGTCGAAGCCCCACTGAATCGCCTCGGCGCTCCCAGCAAGGCGACCGAAGGCGAGCAATTCCGCTCTCGCCCAGGGAGCCTCCTCGCGGCCCACTCCCTCAGAGCAACGTCGCATCCGTCGCGCACGCATCGTAGTCGACGAGCGGCGGCGCTTGATTCAAACCGTCGCTTTTTGCATCGCTGCTCTGCCACCGGTCTTGTGTCACGCCACTCATCCCGTCCAGGCATTCGCTTGCGGCAACGGCGCTCCGTCCGCTTCGACGCGCGCGAAGGTTGACACCCGGGCGTATACTCAGAAAGGATTCCTCGTTAGGTGAGGCGTCCACACGAAGACAGGCCGCTGCCCGGAAAGGTCGAGAGACCCCAACGGGTGACCAGGCACCGCCGAATCAAGGCGGTACCTAACGCGGCTGAGCCAACCGGCTCTACGGCGTGTGGTGCTAAAGCTCGACGCTGAGGCGATCACGGAAAAGCGTGACCCACTTCACCGTCGGCGAGGATCGCCGGCGGCTTTCTTTTTTGGAGGAGGTGAACCAAACCGTGGACAGCGGTCCGAGTCCTCGACAACGCATGCTTCTGGCGCAGCCCGCTGCACGGGCGCGCTTGCCGTAGAAAGGTAGATCCGTGCCATGAAATCGATGCTGCAGTTCATTGCTCGCTTGCCGAAGGCGCTTTTCGCGTTCCTCGACGTTCCGGCGCCTGCGGAGAGCACGCCGCGATTCAATCCCTGGCTCTTGTACCTGCGATAACGACTCCTCGTGACGGACATGAAAGATCACGGCGCCCCAGCAGCGGCCGTCCGTACGGCGAGCGTGCGCCGTCCGAGCCGGTGGCGCTCCTTCGTGATGTTCCTCTCCGTCATCGGTCCCGGGATCATCACGGCGAACGCCGACAACGACGTCGGCGGGATCACGACGTATTCCATCGCCGGCGCGCAGTTCGGCTACTCCATGCTGTGGCTGCTGGTTCCCGTCACCATCGCGCTGATCGTCGTTCAGGAAATGTGCGCGCGGATGGGCGCCGTCACCGGCAAGGGCCTGGCCGACCTCATTCGCGAGAACTTCGGCGTCAAGGTGACGTTTTGGGTGCTCTTACTCTTCGTTCTCGGCGATCTGGGGAACACCGCATCCGAGTTCGCCGGCGTGGCTTCCGCGGCGCCGATCTTCCAAACGTACGTTCCGCTGCTTTCGAAGTATGTGCTCGTACCGCTCGCTGCCGTCTTCGTCGCGGCCGTGGTCACCCGCGGCAACTACCGCGCCGTGGAGAAGATCTTCTTTGCCTTTTGCGTCGTGTATCTCGCCTACGTCGCAAGCGCCCTTCTCG
>JAFAXE010000079.1 GCA_019241305.1 Vulcanimicrobiota bacterium | reverse complement strand
CGACATTCCGCCTCACAACCGCTCGTCGCTCCGCCATCCGGGCTCCGCTCCTGCTGCTCGGCCTCCTCGCTCCCACCGTCCATGGTTTCGCTCGTCGGTCCGAGCTTGTTCGACGAAACGTCGGACACCCGCGCCTCGCTTCGGTTTGTGTTGCATTCGTGCGCGCATGAAGTCCGAAAAGGCCGTGGTGCATCAGCGGTTTCGTCGCACAAAAAGAGGGTCGGCGCGAGCCGATGGGAGTGGAATGCTTGTGCAGTCCGCGACGGCGGTGAGGACGCGCGACGTTGTGTCGAGCAAGCTAGGACGACCGAGCGGAGCCATGGAGGGCGCGAGCGAGGGAGCCGCGCAGCCAGGAGCGAGCCTGGAGGGCGAAGCGACGAGCGGTTGCGAGACATAATGTCGCGTGGTCTGAGCCGCTGGCGCGCAGGCGGGGATCGGCTGGGTGAGTGACGTGCGCGCTGCTGACTATGTTGGCTTCGAAACCGGAACTGACGATGCGGCGGAGCGGGAACGGTTTGCGGCCATTGTGGAGCACTTGCGGCCGGAGTGCGAGCGCGTCATTGCGCAGTACGAAGACGCGCGCTCGGCGCTGCTCCCCATTTTGCACCTGTTTCAGAACGAGCAAGGCTGGGTTTCGCCGGCCGCGCTACGGGCGTGCGCGCAGTTGATCGACGTGCCGCTGTCGGTGGTCGAGTCGACGGCTTCCTTTTATACACTGTTTTTCCGCAGGCCGGTCGGCAGGTACATGCTCCAGCCGTGCCGCGGCGTGGCCTGCATCATTCGCGGCGCCGAAGAGCAGATGGCGCACTTCCGGGAACGGCTCGGCATCGGCCATCTCGAGACCACAGACGACGGCCTGTTCTCATACGAGGAAGTCGAGTGCCTCGCCGCCTGCGATCGCGCACCGTGCATGCAAGTGAATCTGGAGTTCGTGTACGACCTGACGAACGAGAGCATCGACGCGATGCTCGGCGAGATGCGCGCGGGCACGTGCGCCATCGCACGACGCACCCAGACGTCCCCGCCGCGGCGCACCTGGATCATTCAACAGGATTCGGGCAAGAAGTCGGCCGGTGCGCAAGACGTCTTGAGTCCGGACGACCCGGGCGGTATCGGCGACCGTAGCGGAAAGGACATGCTGCGTCGCATCGAGCGCGATCCGGAGCTTCTGCTCGCGCGCCCAACGCGGGAGCGGCTGGTGCGGGACGGCGTCGCGATCCTGGACGGCGAGGCCGAGAAGCACTGATGCAGCTCGAAAAAATCCTTACTGCCGGAATCGGCGAGCTGGATTTGTGCGATATCGCCGTGTATCGGGAGCAAGGCGGCTACGCGCAGTTCGAGCGCGCGGTGAAGGAGTTGCAGCCTGCCGCGATCGTCGACATCGCGGCCAAGTCCGGGCTGCGTGGTCGCGGAGGCGCGGGTTTTCCGACTGGGCGCAAGTGGCAGTTTCTGCCAAATAACGGCCGGCCGCGTTACATGGTCTGCAATTGCGACGAAGCCGAGCCCGGGACGTTCAAGGATCGGATGCTGCTCGAGTACACGCCGCATCAGATCATCGAAGGCATCCTCATCGGGACCTACGCGATCGGGTCACGCCACGCGTACATGTATATCCGCGGCGAGTTCAAGCGCGGCTACGAAACCTTCATGAAGGCGCTCGAGCAGGCGCGTGCCGCCGACTACGTCGGGGAACGGCTCTTCGGCAGCGACTATTCTGTAGAGCTGACCGTCCACCGCGGTGCCGGCGCCTATATTTGCGGCGAGGAGACCGCGTTGCTCAACTCGCTTGAGGGCAAGCGAGGCGAACCGCGTCTGAAGCCGCCGTTTCCTGCCATTAAAGGGCTGTACGGCGAGCCGACGGTGGTGAACAACGTCGAGACGCTTGGTTATCTCCCACACATTCTGCGCCGCGGACCGGAATGGTTTGCCGGCGTCGGTACGCCGAAGTCGACCGGCTACAAAATTGTCTCGATGAGCGGGCACGTACAGAAGCCCGGAAATTACGAGATCCCGCTCGGGTTGCCGATGCGCACCCTCGTCTACGACATCGCCGGCGGCTTACCGCCTGGCAGGAAATTCATGGGGATTCAGCCGGGCGGTGGGTCCTCGGCATGTCTGTTCGAGGAGCACCTCGATCTCGGCTATGACTATGAGGCGCTGGCAGGAGCCGGCTCGATGCTCGGTTCCGGCGCAGCCGTCGTTTTCGACGACACGACCGACTTCGTCAAGGCCGCACATTCGCTCGTCCGGTTCTTTGCACACGAATCGTGCGGACAGTGCACCCCGTGCCGCGAAGGCGGCAACTGGCTTGAAATGACCCTGGAGCGCATGTTGCACGGCCGCGGCGTCGAGTCGGACGTCGACATGCTCGTCGACGTGTCACATTCCATGACCGGCATCAATTTGTGTCCGCTCGGGGACTCCATCGAGCCGTTCCTGGCCTCCGTGGTAAAGCGGTTCCCCGAACAGTTCTACGCCTACGTCCGCACGCCACAAACCGCGGTCGCAGTATGACGACGCAACCGTCAGTGAAGACCGTCACGGTGACGGTCGACGGCGTTTCGCTGAGTGTACCGGAGGGGACGCTGCTGGTCGAGGCGGCCAAGCAGATCCAAGAAGACATTCCGGTTTACTGCTACCATACGAAGCTTGGCCCGGCCGGGCTGTGCCGCATCTGTCTCGTCGAGATCGAGAAGATGCCGAAGCTGCAGATCGCGTGCAATACCGTCGTCACCGACGGCATGGTGGTACATACGGCCAGCGACAAGACGATGGAGGGACGCCGTGCCGTCCTCGAGTTTTTGCTGCTGAATCACCCGCTCGACTGTCCCATTTGCGACAAGGGTGGCGAATGCGACCTCCAAGATTTCTCGATGGCGTACGGTCAGGGCGCGTCGCGCAAAGTTGAAGCGAAAGTCGCGAAGCCCAAGGCCGTCGACCTCGGGCCGACGATCGTGCTCGACGAGGAACGCTGCATCGTTTGCCAGCGGTGCGTCCGTTTCGATGACATCATCACCCAAGAACGCTCGCTCGTCGTCAAGGACCGCGGGCACCGTGACATCATCGCGACCTCAACCGAAGAGCCGTACGTCTCTGACTTCAGCGGCAACGTCACCGAGCTGTGCCCCGTCGGCGCCTTGACATCGAAGACGTATCGCTTCAAGTCGCGGCCGTGGGACCTCAACCGTACGAAAACGACGTGCACACAGTGCAGCGTCGGCTGCCAATTATACGTCGATGAGCGCTATGGCGACGTCCTGCGGACGATGTCCGTCGCGGAAGACGAGACGTCGGACGGATGGCTGTGCGATCGCGGCCGTTACAACATCGGTTTTTACAACGACCCGCAGCGGATCGCGTCGCCGTTGCTGCGTCGCGGCGATGAATGGGAGCAGATCGGCTGGGACGATGCGGTCGCGCTATGGGCGCGACAGATTCGAGAGGCGCGAGATACGACTGGCCCCGAATCGATCGGCGTCATCGGTGGCGGCCGGCTCTTAAACGAAGAGGCGTTCTTGCTGCAGCACCTCTTCCGGTCGCTCGGCGTGGAGAATCTCGACTGGCGCGCCGGACGTCAGACCGTCGCCACGCCGGTTTTCTCCGGAACGTACGAAGAGCTCGAAGCGGCGCAAACGATTCTCGTGTTCGGCGTGCCACCGTCGCAGACGGCGCCGGTCATGGATCTTCGCATCCGCAAGGCAGTGGTCCAGCGAGGCGCGCGCCTCGTTACGGTGGGGCCGCATTCGTCGGGCTCGTCCGTCACGGAGACACACGTTAGAAGGGTAGCAGATATTCCATCGGACGCCTTCGACGCCGAGCGAATCGCCGTCGTGTTCGACGGCATCGACGCGACGCCGATGCGCGACCTGCACGAGCGCTTCGCCGAATTGAAGAGGGCCGGGAAGTCGCTCATCGGATTCATTCCCGGTGAACAGCCGAACGCTCGCGGAGCGGAGGCGATGGGCATGCTACCTCGGGACGGCGGACGTGGGACGCGGGAAGTGTTCAGCGCAGCGAAAGACGGCGGCATTCGCGTGCTCTCGTTGTTCGGCGTCAATCCGGCCTTGCGGTTCGCCGACGGCGCGCTTGCGACGGCAGCACTCGAGAGAACGCCCTTCATCGTGCTGAGCGAGCTTTTTCTCACGGACACCGCGCGGTTTGCGTCGCTCGTTTTGCCGGCGCATGGGCCGTTTGAGCGGGACGGTCACGTTTTAGACATGACGGGACGCGTGCAACGTCTTTTCGCCGCGCATGCAGCGCCTGGCGGCGCGCTTTCCGATGGCGAAATGCTGGTCGCGCTGGCCGACGCGCTCGACATCGAAATCCCAAGCCCGTCGGCATTGACGGCACGTGCACGTGCCCCCGAAAAACGTGCGATGCCGCGCGGCGAAATTCGCGCGGCTGCGCCAGGCGGTGAGGCCGCGCTTCGAGTGATCATTCGCAGCGACATTTTCGCCGGCGGCGGAACGGTCTATCACGATGAGCGCCTCGAAGAGCTTCGGCCGCGTCCAATCGCGACGCTCCATCCCCGCACCGCGCAGGCGCTGGGTGTCGCTGCGGGCGACCTCGTTGACGTCATTGCCGGCGACCGGGCGCTCCGCGGGCTCATCGTGCGAGTCGCGGACGCTGCGTCCGAGGGAACCATCAGGGTCGTGGACGGCTTGCCGGGCGCCCCTGCGAATGTGCTCTTCGATGGCGAAGAGGTGCAGGTGACGAAGCTCGAGCCAGCGGCGCCGCTCGCCGCGGCGGGAGCAGTTGCCGGATGAACGCGGTGCCCTTGTGGCTCATCGTCGTCATCAAGTCGGCAATCGTGCTGTTCGTGGTGATTACGACCTTCGCGTACTCGATGCTGTTCGAACGAAAGGTCATGGCGTGGATGCAACTCCGGCCAGGCCCGAACCGCGTTGGGCCGTGGGGTTTACTACAGCCGGCAGCCGATGCGGCGAAGATGCTCTTCAAGGAAGATCTCACGCCGAAAACGGCGGATCCGGTCATCTATCGGCTCGCGCCTTTCATCGCGCTCTTTGCGGCGATGGGGACGTTCGCGATCATTCCGTTTTCAGAGTCGCCGGCCGGCGTATGGAGCGTCGGCGACGTCAACGCCGGCATCCTCTTCGTGTTCGCGCTGACGTCGATCGGCGTCTACGGGATTTCGCTCGCCGGCTGGGCATCCGGCTCGAAATTCCCCCTACTCGGAAGCGTCCGTGCGACCGCGCAGATGATCTCGTACGAGTTGTCGATGACGATGTCCGTCGTGGGCGTGCTCATTTTGGCCGGCACGACGTCGCTCGTGGGGATCGTCCACGCGCAGTACCGCCTCTGGTTCTTCATTCCGCAACTGGTCGGGTTCGGCATCTACTTGATCACGGCAGTCGCCGAGACCAATCGCGCGCCGTTCGACCTCGTCGAAGCCGAGACTGAGCTGGTGGGCGGTTTCCACACCGAGTATTCCGGCCTGAGGTTCGGCTTGTTCTTCATCGCCGAGTACATGAACATGATCACGGTCTCGTGTATCGCGACGCTGCTCTTCCTCGGTGGTTGGAACGCGCCGTTCGGCCTCACCTTCATCCCCGGAATCGTTTGGTTTCTCATCAAGGGCGGGCTGTTTTTGTTCTTCTATATCTGGCTGCGCGCCACGCTGCCGCGATTCCGGTACGACCGTTTGATGGCCTTCGGCTGGAAAGTGCTGTTACCCGTAGCGACGCTCAACCTGATGGCGACCGCAGCAGTGATCGCCGCGGTTCGCTAATGCTGCGTGCGGTCATCGCCGGCTTCGTCGCCATTCTGGCGGGATTTCGGACGACGTTCGGCTACCTTTTCGTGAAGAAGCCGACGATCGCGTATCCCAGCATCAAGAAGCAGCACGCGCCGCGCTTTCATGGATTACATGAATTGCGCCGGTACGCTGACGGCAAGGAGCGGTGCATCGGCTGCGAGTTGTGTCAAATCGCCTGTCCCGCCAACGCGATCGTCGTCGTGGGTGCCGAGAATACTCCGGCCGACCGCCGCTCACCAGGAGAGCGGTATGCGGCGCGTTACGAGATCGACGAATTGCGCTGCATCTTTTGCGGCTTGTGCGAAGAGGCATGCCCCACCGACGCCATCGTCCTCACGCCGCGGTTCGAGATGTCCGACTACCGGCGCGGCTCGTTCGTTTACGCGAAGGACCGGCTTCTTGTTCCGCCGCAAGGCGGCGTCGGCAGCGCGCCCGATGAGCGGCCGAACGGGATCCCCGCCGACCTTGGCGCCGTCGCGCAGCAGAAGAGCACCGTCGACATTGCGACCGGTTATGACGCGACCTGGTATGGCCGTGCCTTAAAGACTGAGCGACGAGGACTCGCCGGATGACGCTGTTCTGGCTGCTGGCCGTTGGCCTCGTCATCACGTCACTCCTGACGGTGACCGCGCGCCGCCCCGTCTACAGCGTCGTCTACTTGATCGCGAATTTCGTCCTGCTCGCGATCACCTACGTAACGTTGTCGGCCGAATTCCTCGGCGTCATTCAAGTCATCGTGTACGCAAGCGCGATTCTCATGCTGTTCCTGTTTGTCATGGCGCTTCTCTCGACGAGCACGGCGCCGTTCAGCGTTGGACCCGACCGGTTGCCAGGGATCGTAGGACCGGCGGTAGCGCTCGTCGCCGTCATTTTTGGACTCCTCGTGTATGGGGTGACGCGGACTCCCCTGCTCATCGTCCCGCGCGCGCAACCGGTCAGCGCAGCGCCGGGAACGGCCAACGCGTTCGGAAGCACGAGCGACTTTGGGGCCGCCCTGATGACGACGCATTTGTTGCCCTTTGAAGTGACCGCGTTCGTTCTCATGGTTGCGGTGATCGGCGTCGTCATGCTGGCGTCGGATGCCGCGCCGCAGGCGACGCGTCACCACGCGCGCCGCCGCGGGCCCCGGACGCGCGAACCGATTACCCGGGAGCGCCCTGCGCTGGAGAAGGGTAGCGTACGGTGACTCCGGTTGCGTCCGTGGCGCTCGTCAACTACATCGGCCTCTCGGCGTTGATCTTCCTCATCGGCGTCGCAGGTGTGCTCACACGCCGCAATCCGCTGATCATGCTGATGGCGATCGAACTGATGTGGAACGCCGCCAACCTTGCGATGCTGGCGTTTGCGCGCGCGTGGCTGAACAACGCCGGGCAGGTCTTTGCGTTTCTCGTCATCACGGTCGCCGCGGCCGAGGCGGCGATTGCGCTGGCCATCGTCCTCATCACGTTCCGGCGCACGAAAAACGTCGACGTGGATGAGATCGCGTCTTTGAGCGGCTGATGCTCTATACCATTTGGCTCTTGCCGCTTCTCGGCGCCGTCGTGCTGTGGGTTCTCGGCCCGCAATTGCGCGAGCGCGGCGGAATCCTTGGCAGCGCGGCGGTCGGGCTCTCTTTTTTCGCTACGCTGACGCTGTATCGTGCTGCCGGAACGACGCCGGGGGTCCACGTTCCGCTCGGTTCCTGGATCGGCGGCTTCACCTTTGGGCTGATGATGGATCCGCTGTCGCTCATCTGGGTTCTCGTCATCACCGGCGTCGGCGGCCTCATTCACGTCTATTCGATTGGGTATATGGCCGGCGATCGTGCCGTCGCGCGGTTCTTCGCTTACATGAACTTCTTCGTGTTCGCGATGCTGACGCTCGTGCTGTCCGACAATTTCGTCGGGTTGCTCGTCGGCTGGGGACTCGTCGGCCTCGCCTCCTATTTCCTCATCGGATTTTGGTTCGAGCGTCCCTCAGCCGTCGCGGCAGCGCGCAAAGCGTTCGTCATCAACGTCGTTGGCGACGTCGGTCTCATGTTCGCCGTGTTCGTCTTGTTTTCTCACACCGGATCGATCGCCTATACCGACGTCTTTGCGCGGGTGCGCGACCTCGCTCCGCCGGTGTTGCTGACCGCCTGCATCGCCATCTTTATCGGCTGCGCCGCCAAATCTGCGCAGGTCCCCTTGCACACGTGGCTTCCGGACGCGCTGGAAGGGCCGACCCCGGTATCGGCGCTGATCCATGCGGCAACGATGGTAACCGCGGGGGTGTACCTGGTGGCGCGCTGCGCGCCGCTCTGGGATTCGTCGAGCGCGGCGCGGGAGCTCGTCGGAACGATCGGCGCGGTGACGGCACTTGCCGGCGCGATTTTGGGAATCGCCCAATGGGATATCAAACGCGTCCTTGCCTATTCGACGATGAGCCAAATCGGCTACATGATCATGGGCGTCGGCGTCGGTGCATATGAAGCCGGCGTCTTGCACTTTTTTACGCATGCGTTCTTCAAGGCTCAGCTGTTCCTCGCCGCCGGGCTCGCGATTCACGCGCTGGCCGGCGAACAGGACATTCGCAACATGGGTGGGTTGGCACGGCGGATGCCGTTTGCGTTCTGGGGGATGCTGATCGGGACGCTCTCGATCTGCGGCGTCCCGTTCTTTGCCGGCTTCTACAGCAAAGACGCCGTCATCTACGGTGAGTTACTCGACGGCCACCCGTGGCTCTACGTGCTCGGCGTCGCGACGGCGGGAATCACCGCGTACTACATGTTTCGCATGCTGTTCATTGCGTTCTTCGGCCGCGATCGCACGCAGACGGAACATCACGGAGAGCCGGCGCACGCGAGCAACGTCCCAGATTGGGTGATGCAAGTGCCCGTCGCGATCCTCATGGTTGGAACGATTGCTGCCGGTTACCTCGATATCGGTGGCGACAACAGCATCTGGTCGCGCTTCCTGGCACCCGACTTTGCCGGTGAAAACCTCTTACGCACAGGCGCTCCGCAAATCTCTGACATGGTGTCGTCGGCGGTGGTGCTCGTCGCCGTCGTGCTCGGCTTTGGCCTCGCGTACCTACGGTACGGTGCGCCGGCTGCACTGACGAACGCGCCGGAACGCCTTGACCGTGAAGCGCGAACGATGCCGCCCGTGTTGACCCACGGGTACTTCGTCGACGATCTGATTTGGGCGCTCTTCGTTCGGCCGGCGCAGGCGCTTGGCATGGCCTTCGGGCGTTTCCTCGATCCGGTGCTCATCGATGGTGCGGTGCGTGACACGTCGTTCTTAGCGGGCGTGCTCGGATGGATCACGCGGCGCCTCGAAAACGGACTCGTTCGCGCTTACGCCGTCACCATCGTCCTCGGCGTCGCGTGTTTCGTCGCCTATTACGCCTTCGCCGGGATACCGCGATGATTGCCGCGCTCGTCATCGTTCCAATCCTCGCCGGGTTTGCGGTGCTGTTGCTTCCGCGGCGTGCCGAGCAGACTGCGCGCTGGATCGGCGTCGCTGTCGCCGTGTTGGCGTTCGTCGCTGCGGCGGCATCGTACAACGCCGCCGACGAATCCGCACGCTGGCTCTCGCGTCCATTTAGCGCCGCCTTTCACGTCGGCTTGGGACACGGCGTCAGCTACTGGATCGTGCTGTTGCTGACGCTGGTGACCGCGTGCGCGCTCCTCGCCGGGTCCCCTCCCTGGGCCGCTCGCGGCGGCGGTCCGGCCGAGCGAACGTTCGTCGCGCACATGCTGCTCTTGCTCGGCTCGATGGTTGGCGTCTTCGTCGCGCGCGATCTTCTGCTGTTTGCGCTGTTCTGGGACCTGATGCTGATTCCGGTGTTTCTCGCGATGGTCGCAAGCCGCGGCCGGGCAGCGGTGACCGCCTGGCGCTACCTGATTTACAACGTCGCAGGCGGTCTTGTGCTGCTGTTAGCGACGGCAGCATTTGGCATCGTGACTGGAAGCACCGATGTTGTGGGCGCAGGGAGCGCGCACGCGGCTGTGGGCGGGGTGGCGTTCGCGTGGATTTTTGGGGGATTCGCGTTCGCGTTTTTGATCAAGACGCCGGTTTGGCCACTGCATACATGGATGCCCGACACCTACGCCGATTTGCCGTCGCCGTTCGCCGCGGTCGTGTCCGCGGTGCAGTCGAAAGCGGGTCTCTACGGGTTCATCGTCATCGGGCTAGGTCTGATGCCGGCTCAGATGCGTGCCGCAGCCTCGCTGATGATCGCCCTCGGCGTCATCTCGCTGTTTTACGGGGCGCTCGTCGCGCTCACGGAAGCCGACATGAAACGGGTCGTCGCCTATTCATCTCTCTCGCACTTGGGCTTGATCCTCGTCGCCCTCTTCGTCTTCGCGCCCACCGGAACGCCGGACATCGTCGCGCTCCAAGGCGCGGTCGTCTACATCGTCGCTCATGGCCTCTTCAGCGCTGCGCTGTTCCTCGTGCTGGGACAAATCGAGCAACGTGAAGAGACGCGTTTGCTGGCGCGCCTGGGAGGTTTGGGAGTACGAAATCCCAAGCTCGCGGGCGGCCTCACAATCGCCGCGCTCGCGACGCTTGGTCTACCCGGACTGGCCGGGTTTGCCGGAGAGTTGCTCATCATCACCGGTATCTATCGCGCCGGTGCGAGCTGGCTCGCCGCCGTGATCCTCGTGCCCATTATCATTGCCGCGGCATATATGCTGCGGCTGCTCCAGGACGTCATGAACGGTCCACAGCGCGACGATCTCCCACAGCGGCCCGACCTCTCGTTCGTGGAAGGGCTCGCTCTCGCGCCGCTGGTCATTGCGCTCGTCGTGCTTGGCGTTGACCCGGGACCAGTGGCGAACGCGTCCGCTGCTGCGCTGCAGTCTCCGAGCGGCGTCGCACTCTCTGGCGAGCACGTCCCGCGATGATCGCTGCCGTGACGCTCGTGATTCCCTATACAAGCGCCGACTGGGCTACCGTGGTTCCGGCGTTCGCGGTCGCAGCGACCGCGCTCGTCGTCCTGGTCGCCGACCTCCTCGTTCCTAGACGCAGCCGGCGCTTGGTGAGTATTCTGCTCGGAATCCTCGGGCTTGCGGCCAGCGGTGCCAACGCGGCGTTGCAGTGGGGCCATCCCGTCGTGGCGTTCGGGGGAGCCTTTGTCACCGGCGGCTTCACGCTGGTGTTTGAAGAGATCGTCCTCTTGGCGGCGGCGCTGACGTTGCTTTTGTGTTACCGTTTGGGGCGCGAAGATCAATCGGCCAGCGGCATCGCGCTCTTGCTCTGGAGCGCATCGGGCGCGATGTTGATGGCCGGAGCGGGCAATCTGCTGATGGTCTTTCTTGGGCTCGAGCTGCTGTCGCTCGCGCTCTATTGCTTGTGCGGGCTTGCATCCCGTGGTGGTGCTCGTGAAGCGGCGCTCAAGTATCTGATCCTCTCATCGACGGCGACTGGCTTCATGCTCTACGGCATGGCGCTGTTGTTCGGTGCAACCGGCAGCGTGTCGCTCGCCGCGCTGGCCGGCCCCACGGTATCGCAGCCGCTGTACATTTTCGGCGCAGGACTGTTCCTGATCGGTCTGGCGTTCAAGCTCAGCCTCGCGCCGTTCCACGTCTGGACGCCGGACGTGTACGAAGGCGCGCCGCTTCCGGTGACCGCCTTCATGAGCATCGTGACGAAAGCTGGGGCGCTTGCCGTCTTTGCGCGCTTCGCCTATGCAGCGCTGGGGAGCCATCTTGCGCCGGCGGTGCTCGCGCCGATGTGGGCGGTGGCTGCGCTCTCGATGATCGTCGGGAACGTCGGCGCTTTGGCGCAGACCGACATGAAGCGCCTTCTTGCGTATTCCGGCATCGCTCAGCTCGGCTACGTCATCACCGCGCTCGCCGGCACGACGCCGCTCGGCATGCGCTACGCGATCTTCTACCTCGCCGCGTACACGTTCATGAATCTCGGTGCGTTTGCCGTGGTCGCTCTCTTATCGAGGGAACATGAAGAAGGTTCGCATCTCGGCGCGTACGCCGGACTTGGCTATCGGCGCCCGCTGCTGGCGGCTGCGATGACGGTCTTTCTGCTCGCGCTCGCCGGCTTGCCGCCCACCGCGGGATTTACGGCGAAGATCTTAATTCTGGCGAGTTCGGTGGCGGCGGGCTATGCGTGGCTCGCGGCCTTCCTTATTATCGGTACCGCCATCTCGATCTACGTGTACCTGAAGGTCGTGTGGACGATGTA
>JAFAXE010000082.1 GCA_019241305.1 Vulcanimicrobiota bacterium | reverse complement strand
GATGAGGAGCAGTGCGCCCTTCGACCGGTCTTGCACATACGAGCTCAGCTCTGTGAGCGGCTCTCGATACCGTTCGATCTCGTGGGATTCAGGTGCAGGGCGTCCATCTCCGTAGCGGTCTCGGTGGACCAGTCGAAGGAACGGCGTAACTGCACCCCCATGCCCCCCTCGGCGAACCGGAGGGATGTCGGAACGGTTCGTCACCGCCCTCCATCAACATACAAGTCGAAGGACGGGTAGTGGTCGGCGCTATAATCCTGCGGACGACAGGTCGCCAAGAAACGTTTGCACACGGGGATCATCGAACCAATTGGTAACGATCGCAAGCAACGCGGGCTGTTCGCGTAACCTCTGCACATGGGTTTCGATCTTTTCCGCCGACGGTCGGTCTTTGGAAAGCTCGTCGTGCAGCGCGTCGATGTGCGAACGAGATGCCTCGTCGGCAGCGGCCTCGTAGAGCTGGTCGCGCGGAAATGCGGGGGGTCGATCCTCCATGAGACCGGATTCGCGACGCGAGGTCCGTACTGCTGCAGACCTTTCGACAGCGTAACGTTCTCCCGCCGGGCGGCGTTTGAACGGCATGAGGCGGTTGCTCATGTTCCTGGCTTTCGTATCGGCCCTCGCGCCCTTGGCGGCACTGGCACAGACCGATGCGGGTTCGGCGCAGCCGAGCCTCGTTGTGCAGGGGCAAGGGATCGTCTCACGCGCGCCGGACGTGGCGAGCCTTTCTGTCGGTATCGAGACGGTCGATCCATCCGCGACCCAGTCGCAGGCGCGGAACAATGCGATTTACACGCGCTTGCTGACGGCACTGGAGCGCGTCAACGTTCCTCGCAGCTCGGTCCAGTTTTCCGGCTATGATTTGCGCTACGTGCCTCCCTCGGAATCGACGCCGGAACCGATACCGATGGCGACAGCGGCAGCCCCCGGACAGCGTCAGACGCTTCCGGTGGCACGAAATCCCCGTCCAGCCGAACGTTGGGGCTACGTCGTCAGCCGTAACGTTACGATCGTCGACCTCAACCCGAGTCGCGTCGGTCAGGTCGTTGACGCGGCATCAGGAGCGGGGGCGACCTCGGTCGATGGCGTCACGTTTGGAATGCGCGATCGGCGCGGTGTGTATAACGCAGCCCTCGCCGGGGCGCTGGACGACGCGGATGCGCAGGCACGCGCGCTCGCGGCGGCAGGGCACTTTCGGCTCGTGAGGCTGCAGCGCATCGAAGTGGGGTCCGTCTTCGTGCCGGGACCCGTCCCAATGGCCCGCATGGCAGTTGCCGATGGCACACAGATCTCGCCGTCGAATGTCGAGACGCGCGCCAACGTCACCGTGACATACACGATCGCCGCCGGCGGCTAACGTGATCGGGTCGCGCACCCGTCTTCGCGCCGCGCTGCTGCAGAAACGGCGCCGGTACGGGATCGCAGGGATGGCCGCACCGCGGGCCCATCGCGGCGATGGCTATGAATTCTCGGAGCTGCGCGAGTACGTCGCTGGGGATGACCCGCGGCGGATCGATTGGGCAGCAACGGCTCGTGCCGGAACGTTGCAAACCCGGATACTCCAAGAGGATCGCGCCCTTACGCTTGCGGGAGCATTGGATGCCTCGCCGTCGATGGGCGTCGGCCGCACGCGTAGCGCCTATGACCGTGGCCTCGAAGCACTCGCGGTGTGGTTCACGCTTGCGCTGAGCGATGACCGTTGTGCGCGGGTTCGAGCAAACGGGATTGTGGCAGATCCTCACCGCCGAGGACCGAGTGCAGCACATGTGTGCCTTGCGGAACGCGCTGAGCCACAAAGGTCCTTTACGGCGACTTTGCAGGTTGCGTTGGCGACGCTTTCCCGGGACGCGTCACTCTTGCTGGTCTCCGACTTTTATGACATCGATGAGGCCGAGCCCGCGCTTCGGCAACTTGCCGTTCGCTGTGACGTGACGGGGCTGCTCATTGCGGATCCCTGGCGCGATGGATTGCCGCTGGCAGGCTTTGTGCGCCTCAGCGATGCGGAGACGGGAGCGCAGGAGCGGCTCTTCATCGGCCGGCGTGAGCGCGAACGATTCAGGCAAAGCATCCTGAGGCGTGAGACGGCAATATGCCGAAGGCTCGAGAACATCGGTGTTCGCGCCGGCGTGCTGAATCATGATGCAGAACTGGCGTTGATGCAATCGTTCGGCATTGCGGGCGGCGTCATCGCATGACGTTCGCGCATCCGGAACGCCTCGCCATCGTGCTGTTGCTCGTAGCTGCTTTTGCGCTCGTATACCGTAGCATCGAGCGTGGCGCTTCCCAACAAGCGTATGTGTATTCGAGCTTGGCGTTTGCAACGGCGGCGATGCGTCCGTCGCGCTGGCCCGCGGTAGCCGTGTACGCGGCGCTGTTGCTCGGGGTAGCGGCGCTCACGAGTGCCCTCGCCGCGCCGCGGCTCCTCGTACGTGTTCCGGTGAAAGACGGCATCGTGATGCTGTGTATCGATACGTCAGGTTCGATGCGCGCCACCGATCTCGTTCCATCGCGGGCCGAAGCGGCGCGAGCCGCTGCGCTCACCTTTCTCGGTGCCGTTCCGCCGGGCGCCCGCATCGGCATCGTCAGCTTCGCCAGCGAAGCGGTCCTGGTGCAACAACCGACAGCGGATCTCGATGCTGCACGGAGTGCTCTCGACCGCGTACCGCCGCCGAACGGCGCGACCGCCATCGGCGATGCGCTCTCGCTTGCGGTCGCACAACTCCCGCGGCGCGGTACCCGCGCGATCGTGCTCTTGACGGATGGCGTCAACAATCGCGGGAGCGATCCCGTCAGCGCCGCCCGCCAGGCTGCACTTGACGGCGTTACGATCCATACCGTTGGAGTCGGAACCAATGGCAGCGGGCAACTGATTCCTGGTACAACTGAACCGGCCGATTTGGATGAGGAGACGTTGCGGGCGATCGCGGACCTCGGCCATGGAACGTACGTTGCGGCCAAGGATGCTGGTGGGCTCGCGAGCGCGTTTCGCAACCTGGCGGGATCAACGGTCTGGGAGGCTCGCAAAGTTGATGGGAGCACGTTGTTTGCAGCGAGCGGCGGCGTAATGGTCATCGTAGCCTTTCTCGCTGGTTTTGCCGTTGGAAAGTGGCCGTAAGTGAAAGGGACTGAGCGGCTCCCCTCACTGGACGAGGAAACGGTTCCGCGCGATCCTTTTGCATTGTTCGCCCTATGGCTCGCGGCCGCGACCGGCATCGCGGAGCCTGAGGCAATGGCGCTCGCGACGGTAAACGCGAACGGAAGCCCTGCAGCACGTATGGTGTTGCTACGTGGCGTCGATGAACGGGGTTTCGTGTTCTTTACAAACTACGGGAGCGCCAAAGGGCGTGATCTCGCCACGAACGAGCGCGTTGCGGCGGTATTCTATTGGGGTCCGCTAGGCCGTCAAGTCCGAATTGAGGGAACCGTCGCGCGCGTGGAGACCGAAGAGTCGGATGCGTACTTCGCACGTCGCCCTCGCGGTCATCAGTTGAGCGCATGGGCCTCAGCCCAGAGTTCGGTCGTCTCAGACCGGTCGGCGCTAGAGCGAAACGTCGCCGAGGCGGAACGCCGCTTTTCTGGCAAAGACGTTCCTCGGCCGCCTCATTGGGGTGGATATCGAATCTCACCGGAGCGCATCGAGTTCTGGCAGCATCGCGCGGATCGCTTGCACGACCGGATTCTCTACACGCGCACCAACAACGGCTGGCAAAAGAGTCGCCTTTCCCCGTAACGCGCGTCACTGCGGTGAAAATGCAGAGCGCGGCGACCAACGGTGTCATCCTGAGCGGAGTGAGCTGCGCTGCGCGTAGCGAGCGGAGATACCGTGTTGCGTGTCAAGCGGCGCGACCCGCCAGAGCCGGCGTAAAGCCATGACCAGACTTCAGTACCCCGTAGGCGAGAGTGAGCAGCTTTCGCATCACGGCCACCACGATGACCATGCGTGGCTTGCCGACGTTG
>JAFAXE010000065.1 GCA_019241305.1 Vulcanimicrobiota bacterium | reverse complement strand
CTGAATCGACCGCGGCTGTACGGTCGCTGCCATATCAGCGTAGAGCCCACGGAGCCCCGGCACCATGAAGAATTCCACATTTTCAAAAACGCGGCGCGGGCCCACGCGCACGGCTTCAAATCCAGTTCCGGCAACGTCAACCTCGCCACGTTCGCGGGAACGGAGCAGGCGGCTGCGCGAAGAACTGCACCGCGCATGCATTGGATAAGAGCGGTATCGGCCGCCTGCGTCGCGCTCGCGTGCCTCGTGCTGCCGCTCGCCGGCTTCGCGCGAAAGCACTCGGGGTCGCCTTCCACCGGTCTCAACAACATCTATTACGGCGTGCGTCCACCGGACTTTCTGTACGATGTCGGCAAGGGCGCGACGTTGCTCTCCTGGCACTACGGCAAACCGATCGTGATCAATTTCTGGGCTACGTGGTGTCAACCGTGCCGCGACGAGTTGCCGGCTTTTCAGAACCTCGTGCGCAACGACAACGGCGGAGCGACACTGATTACCCTCTCTGCAGAAGCGCCCGGAGTCGCCCGCGCGTTTCTGCGCGAGCACAACATTGCGCTGCCGGTTTCCGAGGATTCCCAGCGCCGGGTGTTCGACGAGTACTCCATCGGGCCGTTACCCGTGACGATCATCCTCGATCCGAACGGAACCGTCTCGCATGTTGCCGTCGGAGAGCTCGATTGGAAAGAACTGCACGCAGCAGTTCAGGCCGCGCTTGCGCTGGAGGCAGCCGCCTCGCAAACCCCGCCCGGAGGAGTGCAGCCCTAAAGCGTGATCTCGTGCGTCAGCAGTAGCACGATGAGGATGAGCAGCAACAATCCGCCGAGGCTCAGGCCTCCCGTTCTGTACGGATAGTTCGGACCGCCGTAAAAAAAGCCGCCGCCGCCGAAGATCAGGATCAGCACTATGAGGATGATAAGAAGCGTCACAGCCCCTTCATACCCGGATTCGGTTGGCGCCTACCGTCCTAGGGTTTAAGCGAAGCAGACGCTCTTTCGCAGGTGCACCGTCATCGCTGACCGCGATCGTGACTGATCCACCGAGGCGCTCAGTAATTGCGGTTGCCACGTGCTGCAAGGAAGCTGCAATCTCTACGGAGATGGAAAAGGCCGAAGTCACCTCGGAGAGGGGCCCGAGAAGCGTTCGGAACGACACTTCTACTTGACCGGGCACTCTCGGGAGCCGCGAGCACGAGTCACGGCGAACTTATTTCTTCGCCGGTCCATCTCGACATGCAGGAGCGAGTCTTGAGTTCCAGTTTCAAAGATAGCGTGCGCGACGGGATCATTCTCTCGAAGCATCACCTTCCGAGCGAAGGCTCGTTCAACGAGTTCCAGCTCATCGTCGCGCCCCATGTCGACGATGTCTATGCGCCAATGGCCGCCTATCGTGGCCGCATCCGCTAACGGTGTCCGATTTTCACGCCGGAAAGGCTCTCGACGAAGCGCACGAACGGCACGAACTCGCCGAGCACGCCGGTCACGCAGTCCCGCGTTGGATTCCGGTTGCCGCCGCCGTGCTCGCGCTCTTAGCGGCTTCCAGCGGTCTGGTTGCAAATATGCGCGTAACCCAGTCGAGCGCCAAGAAGAGTGACGCGATCATCCTCATCACGCGCGCCGCAGACATCTATCAGGAGTACAACTCCCGCAGCATCCGTCAGCACATCTACGAGGCGGCCGAAGAGGTGACGACAGACCGAAAGCATGCGTCGCACCTGCGCACGGTCGCCGAACACGAGAAGCGCGAAAAAGGTCCGCTCCTGGTCGAGGCACGCACGCTCGATCGCGAGTCGCGCGAGGCGACCGAAAGCGCGGAGCATATCCTGATCTCGCACGAGATTCTCGAGGTCGCTACCACCCTCTTCGAGATCGCGATCGTGCTCGTCTCGGTAACGGCGCTTGTCGGGACGCGGGTGCTGCCGGGTGCCGCTGCGGCGGCGACGATTCTCGGCTTGGCAATCGCGTTGCGGGGACTGTTCTATTAAGGAAGGGCGCTCATACTAGGCGATGTCGCTGGCTGATTCGTGACGGCGCCCGCTTGGCTGCTGTTCTTGACCGCTCGGGGCCCCTGTAGTAGGGTAACTTCAATGCTAGCAGTCTCGTTGCTAGACTGCTAAGATGCCCTAGCGGCATATCCGACGGATGGACCGATGAAAAACGTGACCCCAGACCTCGATAAGCGCAAAGCCTTCATTCTCGCCACGGTCGTGTACGAGTACATCGCAACCGGTGAACCGGTCGGCTCGAACACGCTGACGCAGAAGTACAACGTTGGAGTCAGCTCCGCGACGATTCGTAACGAGATGGCCGAGCTCGAGGCCGGCGGCTATCTGGTACAGCCGCATACCTCGGCGGGGCGGATCCCCTCAGATGCCGGCTATCGTACGTACGTCGACCAGCTGATGTCGCCCGAGACCCTCGCAGCCGACGAGCAGTGGCGCATCAAAGACGAGTTCCGGCGCGCGAGTAGGGAGCTTGGCGAAGTGATCGAGCACACCACGCGGCTCCTCAGTCAGCTCTCGCAAAACCTCGCCTTCGTGCTGGCTCCGCTACGGGATGCTCAGACGTTTCGCCACATCCAGCTCATCTGGTTGTCCACGCAAACCGGTCTCGCGGTCATCGTCACCTCGCTCGGCGTCGCATCGCAGACGCTTTTCGAATTTTTGGAACAGGTTAGCGCCGACGACCTTACGCGTCTTTCGAACCGCTTGAACTCCACGCTCGGCGGTCTGCATCTCCGCGATATCACGCTGGACTTCATCGGCGCGGCGGTCCGGGAAGCGGGTCTCGATGAGGGGCTTGCGCGGGAGATCGAGCGGGTATTCCATACGGCTAGCAGCACGCCCGAACCGGCGATCTCGGCGAGCGGAGCGCAACACCTTTTGGATAAACCGGAGTTTCAGGATCTCAGGAAGTTGCGCGCCATCCTTCGTATCGTTGAGGAGCAGAAGAGCCTGTACGACCTCGTTGCCGATTCCATCCACACTTCCGGTACGACGGTGAAGATCGGTCACGAATTGGGAAGCGACGAGATCACCGAGTGCAGCATCGTCACCGTCCCCTACGAGGGCGGGGAGGGTGTAGGCGGCGTACTTGCGATCCTCGGGCCACGCCGCATGCCGTATGGCCGCTTGATGGCGCTCGCTGCCGGAACGGCGGAGTCGCTCAGCGCGCACCTTGCCGGAACGGAGCTTCGCTGACAAGACCGGTGCCTGCAGACTATTACGACGTCCTCGGCGTACCGCGGGCCGCGAGTGACGATGAAATCAAACGGGCATATCGCCAGCTCGCGCGCCGCCATCACCCCGACGTCGCGAAAGATAAGAGTGCGGGCGATGCGCGGTTTAAAGAAATCAATGAAGCGTACGAGGTCCTCTCGGACCCGCAGAAGCGGCGCATGTACGACCGTTACGGACACGCCGCGACGAGTGGCGCAGCCTCACGCGGCGCGGGGTCCGGGCCATTCTCCGGCTTTGGCGGCGAAGGCTTCGGCGATATCTTCGATATGTTTTTTGGCGCCTCGCAGCAGGCGCAGCGGCGCCCGGCCGGCCCTCAGCGGGGTGCCGACTTGCGCTACGACATCGAAATTTCGCTCGAGGAAGCATTCCACGGTGCCGAACATCCAATCGTATTTACACATCTTGCGGCGTGCGAGCGTTGCGCAGGGAGCGGCGCCGAGCCCGGCACGCTAATCACCTCATGCGACCGGTGCGGAGGTTCCGGCGTGATGCGCACATCCCGGCAAACTGCGCTTGGGTCGTTCGTTACCCAGACGACGTGCACGAAGTGTAACGGCGAAGG
Organism: Vulcanimicrobiota bacterium; assembly: GCA_019241305.1. Taxonomy (GTDB): domain Bacteria; phylum Vulcanimicrobiota; class Vulcanimicrobiia; order Vulcanimicrobiales; family Vulcanimicrobiaceae; genus JAFAXE01. The sequence goes on along the minus strand of JAFAXE010000065.1, from coordinate 4,937 downwards.
CGTGCACAGCCAGACACCTTGCGAGCTGTGCCGCGGACGCGGTCGCGTGGAACGGCGCCGCACGCTGACGGTGAAGATTCCGCCAGGTGTGGACGATGGAAGCCGTATTCGGCTTTCGGGAAACGGCGAGGCCGGACTGCGTGGTGGTCCACCGGGAGATCTGTACGTCTATCTCACGGTGCTGCCACATCCGCGGTTCCGGCGGGACGGCCCGGACTTGTACGTCGACGTTCCGATTTCGTTTCCGCAAGCAGCCCTGGGCGGGACCGTCGACGTTGAAGCGCTGGATGGCCCGGTGCAACTGACGATTCCGGCCGGAACACAAAACGGTGTCACGTATCGCGTGCCGGGACACGGAATGCCAAGCGTTCGTGGTGCTGCACGGGGCACGTTGCAGGTAACCGTCCATGTCGTCGTCCCGACGAAGCTTTCTCGGCGCGAGCGCGAACTGCTGGAACAGTTCGCCGAAGAGGGCGGCGACCGGATCGAAGATCGTTCGTTTTTCGAACGGGTGAAGGACGCGTTCAAAGTCGAGTAGGGAACCGGGTTTCGTGCCACCCGACCGCGTGACGCTGCCGCGCTTTTTTGTGGAAGGCGTCCACGCCGTCGGCGATGTCGTCACGCTCACCGGAGCCGATGCCCGCAAACTCGTCGTCGTCCTGCGGAGTCGCTCAGGCGATGAGGTCGAGTTGTGCGATTCGGCCGGCCAAACGTTTCTCGCGCGCCTGCAGGTGGAGCGCGCGGCCGTGATGGCGACCGTGTTCAAAGCGCGCGCTCGGGCTTCCGAGCCGCGACTGCACATCACGCTCGCGCAAGCCGTCCCGAAGGGCGCGAAGATGGACTTCGTCGTGGAAAAGGCCACCGAACTCGGGGTGGCGACGGTAATACCGCTCCTCACGGAGCGCGCTGAAGCAGTCCCGAGCGCCGCCAAACTGGAGCGCTGGCGGCGACTTGCCCGCGCGGCCTCGACGCAAAGTGGAAGGACGACGATCGCGGACGTCGCCGAGCCGGCGACCTTCGACCAATTCCTCGACAGCGCCGGCGCGACGCGTCTTTTCATGCCGTGGGAACTCTCGGAACAGGTGCCGCTGCGCGATCAACTTCCTTCCCTCGTGCGCGATGTTGCACGCATCGCCGTCGTCATCGGTCCCGAAGGTGGCTTCTCGCATGCAGAGGCCGAGCGCGCCACCACTGCCGGCGCTGCCATCTTGTCCCTCGGTTCTCGTATCTTGCGGACGGAAACGGCCGGGCTCGTGCTGCTCTCTGCCCTCCTCTATGCCTGCGGGGAGCTCTAGCAACATGAGCGTAAGCGCTCCGCGTCGTAACAGGTGCGAAATCCATGACGAGACTTCTTGAGAATCTCGAGCCCGGTACGCCGGTATACCTTGGCGATCGACGCGTCGGCTCAGTGCGCGCGGTGTACGCCGAAGGCGCGGCACGTCTGGCCGAATACGTGTGTGTCGATTGGACCGACCGCGGCACGGAGTTGCTCGTACCGACGAAAGATGTGCTGTCGCTCGAAGACAAGGGCGTGATTCTGATGGGCGATGATCCGCGAGCGTACGCCGACATCCCGGCCTTCGACGAGGCCAGTTATCCAACGATCAGGAAGATCGTCTGAAGTGAAGTTTTCGGTCGTTGTTCCGACATACAACGAGGCCGGCGGAATCGAACGGCTCGTCGCCCATCTCGACGGTGTCTTTCGGGCCAATGGCTTGGACGGTGAGATCATCGTGGTCGACGACAACTCGCTGGATGGAACGGGACGCATCGCCGATGAGCTCGGTGCGCGCTATCCGGTCCGGTGTCTTCATCGTCCCGGTAAGCTCGGGCTTTCGAGTGGCGTCATCGATGGTTGGGCTTTCGCGCGGCCGGATTCCGAAGCACTGGGAGCGATGGACGCCGACTTCAGCCACGATGCGGAGATCATCCCGAAGATGGTACAGGCCTTAGAAAGCGGGTACGGCCTCGCGGTCGGAAGCCGCTACGTGCGCGGCGGCGGGATTCGAAACTGGCCTCTGCGGCGCAAGATCACGTCCCTCGTCGCCATTGCGCTCGCGAAGCCGTTGACGCCGCTACGTGACATCACGAGCGGCTTCTTTTTGGTTCGGCGCTCCGCACTCGAGGGCGTCGCGCTCGACCCTATCGGTTTCAAGATCGGCCTGGAAGTCATCGCCAAGGCTCACTACGGCCGCGCGCTCGAGGTCCCGTACGTCTTCACCGACCGGATCGCAGGCGAGTCGAAGCTCAATCAGCGTGAAATCGTCAACTATCTCAAGCAATTGCGGCGTATCTACGCACTTCGCTTGCGTGGTATGTTGCCCTCAGGGATGCGCGGTAAGGTGACTTCGGAGACACCCTAACGTGCCGATACCTGACTGGTTACGAATCCGGCGCGACAAGCAACAAAATGCCGAGGCCGCACAGTGGGTGAAGTGTCCCTCCTGCGGTGAGCTGCTCTATCGGCGCGAACTCGAGGAAAACTCAGGTGTCTGTACGCGCTGCGGCCATCATTTCCGGCTGCACGCCTACGACAGGATCAATTTACTGATCGACCGCGATTTCGTCGAGGTCGGTGCGGAAATTCTGCCCAGAGACCCGCTATCGTGGAGCGACCGGCGTCCGTACCTCAAGAAGCTCGAGAGCGATCGGGAAGCCTCGCATCTCAGCGAGGCGATCGTGACGGGCTTTGCGGCAATCGGAACCTTCCCGGTAGCCCTCGGCGTCATGGATTTCGGATTTCGCGGCGGCACGATGGGGACCGTCGTTGGGGAGCGCGTGACGTATCTTTTCGAAGAGGCGACGCGACGGCAGCTGCCATGCGTCATCGTGACGGCGAGCGGAGGCGCCCGGATGGAAGAGGGCATGCTGGCACTGATGCAGATGGCGAAGACGACGATGGCCGTCGACGCGCACATGCGCGCTGGATTCCCGTACATCGCCGTTCTGACTGATCCCACCACAGGAGGGGTCTCCGCCTCTTTCGCGTTTCAGGCCGACGTCATCGTCGCGGAGTCGCGTGCCGCCATCGGTTTTGCCGGACGCCGCGTCATCGAGCAAACCATCCGCCAGAAACTCCCCGACAACTTTCAGACCGCGGAGTTTTTACTCGAAAAGGGGCACGTGGATATCGTGGTGTCGCGTCCGCAGTTACGTGCCACGCTGATCCGCTTGCTGGACTACCTCGTTGACGGACGAGGTCCGGGCCGAACCCTTCAGGCGGTACCGGAGTTGGCGGCGCAGTAAGTCGCGTGAACATCATCGTCGAGCGCGAGAAGAGCCTGGAGGCGCTGGAGCAGCGCATCGAGGACCTCCGAGCTCGCAGCGCGCGGCAAGGTGGCGAAAGTTCCGAGGACATGCGGGCGCTGGAGGACCGGTACGCCGCGCTGCAGCGCGACATGTTCGGCCACCTCACTCCGTGGGAACGCGTCAACATGGCGCGTCACCCGCGCCGGCCAATCGCAAGCGACTATATCGCCCGTCTCGATGAGTTCGACGAACTCCATGGAGACCGACAGTTCCGCGATGATCCGGCCCTCGTCGGAGGTCTCGGCAGACTGAACGGCCGCCGTATCGTGGTGCTGGCACAACAGAAGGGCAGGGATACCAAAGAAAACATTCGTCGCAACTTTGGGATGGTAACTCCGGAGGGGTACCGCAAAGCTCGCCGCCTGATGGAACTGGCGGGACGTTTTGCACTTCCCATTGTTTCCTTCGTGGACACGTCGGGCGCCGATCCGGGAATCGCCTCGGAGGAACGCTCGCAATCGGAAGCGATTGCGTCGTGCTTGCTGACGCTTTCGCGCGTCCCGGTTCCGGTGGTGGCGGCGATTATTGGTGAAGGCGGAAGTGGGGGCGCGCTCGCGATTGCGCTCGCCGATCACGTGATCATGCTGGAGCACTCAATCTATTCCGTGGCCTCCCCTGAAGGCTGCGCCGCGATCTTGTGGGCCGACGCGAGTCGAGCGGAAGAGGCGGCCGCGCGTCTCAAACTGACGAGTGACGATTTGCTTGGATTTGGAATCGTCGACGAGATCGTTTCGGAACCGCTGGGCGGTGCCCACCGGGACGCAGACCGCTTTGTGGGCCGCGTCTTGGGTACGATCGATGCAGCATTGTCGCACCTCAGTAACGTGAACCGCGAGCTTTTGGTAGAACGGCGGCGCGCGAAGTACCGCCGGATCGGTGCCTGGCAGGAAACCTCGCAGCGCTTCGCTTCGGTGGCTGCCCGATGAACTTGCTGAAGGCATGCGCGGCTTTTTGCGCCTTGGCGCTGGCGTTGGCAATCTCAGCGATCGTGTTCGTGCAATGCGCCGGCCTGATTGCCCGAAACATCGCGCTCAGCCGCGAGCTCGCCGTCGTTCGTAGCGAGGTCAGCGACTTGCAACACAAGCGCACGGAGCAGCAGCGCACGATTCGGCGGCTGCACGAGCCTGCGGGGGCCGTCCCGGAGATTCACGAACGGCTGCGCTTCGTTCGTCCTAAAGAAACGATCATTTACGTGAAGGGTGGGCAGCCCACGTCGGCCCCGCCGATACCCTGATGGAGACGCGCGGAACCGTCATCAGTCTGCACCGGCTGGGCGCGACGGTGCGCCTGTCGGACGGGAGCCTCGTCTCCGTACCGCTCGGGGAAGTAACGGCTCACTACGATCGATTTTTGGCGAGCCTCTCGAAGCGCGAGCCGCTTTCGCTGATCCTGGCAGCGAACGGTGGCCGCCGGTCGGCATTCCTTGCACGCGGCGACAGGGTGCCGGCACCCTCCACGGCTCAGGTCGGCGCCCCACCGCGGTTGGACGATCTCTTCGAAGAGCAGATGCGCCGGTACCTAAAATCGACGGAAGAGTGGGCACCTCCCGATCGTCCCGAGCCCGCGCAGCGACACTTCATCCGCAAGAAGCGGCGGGCGGCGCACTTCGAGGCGCGCAGCAAGGCCAC
>JAFAXE010000050.1 GCA_019241305.1 Vulcanimicrobiota bacterium | reverse complement strand
GGATGAAACTGGACGAACTCCAAGTCGGCCAGCAGTGCGCCGGCTCGTGCCGCGATCGCGATCCCTGCTCCCCATTGCCCACCAGGATTCGTGGTATAGCGATAGAGCGCACCGAGCCCGCCTGTCGCCAGAACCACCCGTGGCGCGAGCAGCTCCTGCACATTGCCTCCGACATCGATGAACCGCACGCCGGCCACGGCTCTGTCCTCGTCGAGCAGCACGTCACGCAGCGTTGCGTCGCCCACGATGGTGACATGTTCGGCGCCCTCGACGGCGGCCGTGGCTGCACGCACCAGTTCGCGACCGGTCGCATCTTGTGCATGCACGATGCGCCGGCGAGAATGTGCAGCTTCGCGACCCATCGACAACGTGCCGTTTCGCGTCCGATCGAGCCGCGCGCCCAGGTCGATCATCCTTCCTATCGCCGCCGGCGCTTCGTCCGCGAGTTGCTGCGCTAACGCCGCGTCCGCCAGACCGGCGCCGGCCGCGACGGTGTCGCGCGCATGAAGGTCGGGCGAGTCGTCCTCCGAAAGCGCGGCGGCGACTCCCCCCTGCGCCCAGGTCGACGAGCCGCCTTCACCTGGTCCTTCTTTCGTGAGCAACAAGACCTGCATGCCGCTTGCGTCGAGCGCCGTCATGAGGCCCGCAAGTCCGCTGCCGACGATGACGACGTCGGCGCGCATCATGCGCGTCCGATCGCCACCATGCGTTCGACGGCGCGGCGCGCCCGCGCGGCGATCTGCTGAGGGATCTCGATGCGCGGCGACAGGTTCTCGAGCGTAGCCTGGATCCCAGGCAGCGTGATCCGTTTCATGTGTGGGCACAGGTTGCACGGGCGCACGAAGGCGATTTCGGGAAAGCGCGCCGCAACGTTGTCGCTCATCGAGCACTCGGTAACCATCGCGACCGACGAGGGGCGCTGCTCTGCCACGTAGCCGATCATCGCGGTCGTGGACCCGACGAAGTCGGCGGCTTGCAAAACGTCGGGCGGACACTCCGGGTGCGCCAAGACCGTCGTTCCGGGGTGGCCTTCACGAATGGACGCGATGTCGCGCGCGGTGAAGCGCTCGTGAACCTCGCAATGTCCTTTCCAGGAAATAATTTCGACGGAAGTCTTCGTCGCGACGTAGTGCGCGAGGTATTCGTCTGGCAGAAAGATGACGCGCGGCACGCCAAGCGATTCAACCACGCGCACCGCATTTGCCGACGTGCAGCAGACGTCGGATTCCGCTTTGACGTCCGCCGACGTGTTGACGTACGTTACAACGGGTACGCCGGGATGGCGTTCGCGCAAACCGCGCACGTCCGCCGCCGTGATTGATTCCGCGAGAGAGCAGCCGGCTTCGAGCGACGGAAGCAGCACGATCTTCTCTGGGTTCAGCAGCTTTGCGGTTTCCGCCATGAAGTGCACGCCGCACATCACCAAGACGTCCGCCTCCGAAGCGGCGGCGGTCTGAGCGAGCGCGAGCGAGTCCCCGACGACGTCCGCGACGCAATGATAGATTTCGGGCGTCTGATAGTGGTGCGCCAGAATCTGCGCGTTGCGGCGCTCCTTGAGGTCGAGGATTGCGGCGATGTACGGCGCGTAGAGCCGCCACTCGACTTCGGTGACGATGTGGGACACCCGCTCGTACAGGCCTTCGGTCCGCGAAGCGACCTCGGGGGCGAAGGTGGTAGTCACGTCCGCATTCTACCGCCCAAGAAAGCCTGGCGGCAAGGGCATCGATCGTGTAACGAGCGTTTCATTTGCCGGCCGTACTGCCGAATGCAAGCGCGCTCGCACGCGCACCTATGCAACCGTGTCGTCTCTTTACGGGTGACAAGGCTCTAGGATATGGGTTGGCAACCGCAGCGCGACCGCGATACCGTCGAGTCAGGGATGTCCCTCGTCATCATTGTCATCGGCGTCATGTGCGCCACGCTGATGCAAACCCTGGATATCACGATCGTCAACGTCGCTCTCCCGACCATTCAAGGGAACCTGGGAGCAACGCAGGACGAGGGCGCCTGGGTCGTTACCGGCTACATCATCTCCGCGGTCATCGTCATTCCGCTGACGCCGTGGTTGCAACTGCGCTTCGGCCGCCGGCAGTACTATGGCACCGCGGTCATCGGTTTCACGATTGCCTCAATCTTCTGTGGCACGAGTAGCTCCATCGAGCAGCTCATCTTCTGGCGCATCGTGCAGGGACTGTTCGGCGGCGGACTCGTCGCCACGGCACAAGCAACGCTGCGCGACACCTTTCCCATCGCCCGCCTTGGCGCCAGTCAAGCGATCTTCGCGATGGGTGCCATCGTTGGGCCCAGCGTAGGGCCCACGCTCGGCGGTTGGCTTACCGATAATTTCTCGTGGAACTACGTGTTCTTTATCAACATCGTCCCCGGAACGATTGCAGCGCTCATCATCTTCCTGCGGCTCAAGAATCCTACGGACCCGAAACCGATCCCGGTCGACGGCATCGGTCTTGGGTTGCTCGCGCTCGGGTTAGGTTCTCTTCAGTACATCCTCGACGAGGGCCAGCGCAAAGACTGGTTCGCCGATACGCGGATCACGCTCTTCGCCTGCCTCGCCGCCGCCGCGCTGGCCTGTTTCGCGCTGTGGGAACTCTTCGGCACCGCACGGCCCATCGTCGATCTACGCGCTTTTAAGTACCGCGCCATCGCGGCAGGGTCGCTCTTGAGTCTTGCGATGGGCTCAGTCTTGTTCGGGGCGATCGTCATCTTGCCGCAGTACACGCAAGGCATTCTTGGCTTCACTGCCACGCTGAGCGGCGAACTCATTTTCGTGCGTGCTCTCTTCATCGCGCTGTTGACGCCGTTCATTGCCCGCCTCGCGAGCTCGGGACGGATCGACACGCGCCTCTTGCTGTTCGTCGGCTTTTCGTGCATCGGTATTGCCCAGCTGTGGCTGGGCATCATCACCACGACGCAGAACGACTTCTGGTCCCTCATCGGTCCGGCGATTCTCGGGGGTGTGGGGCTCTCGATGCTCTTTACCCCCATCTCGATCGCCGTGTTGAGTGCCGTCCCGCAAGACGTTGCGCCCAAGGCAACGGCCTTTCAAAGCCTCTCGCTCCAACTGGGCGGTTCGTTTTCAACGGCCGCGCTCGTCACGATGCTGGCGCGTCGTGAGGCGTTTCATCAAGAAGTGCTTGCGTCGCACGCCACGTACGCCAGCATGCCGCTCCAACATCTGCTCCACCAGCACAACAGTCTCGCCATCCTGTACCAGCAGATCATCGTGCAAGCGACCACGCTGGCTTACAGCGATGCGCAGTACATCCTCGGCGTCCTCGCCGTGCTGCTGATGCCGCTCATCTTCGTCCTCCCGCGTCGCCGGGCCATGACTGCGGCCCCAGCCGCCATCCCCGCAGAATAGAATTTCTCAGGACTTCTCGTTATGGCGAGGCGGCGTTCGACGTTGTGCAGAGGAGCGTTGCGACGAACGAAAACAGGAGGTTGAGAGTGAGGAGCAGTCGACTCCAGCTTTTCCATGGATGGAAACCAGGGATGGAAAGGCGTGTGACGTCTCCGAGGCGCAACGTCGGACGCCGCCGCCGCAGAACGTTTGCCGGCTGAACGTGTCATCCTGAGCGAAGCGAACTGAGCGGTACGCTCAGTGAGCGGAGATACCGTGTTGCGTGTCAAGCGGCGCGACCCGCCAGAGCCGGCGTAAAGCCATGACCAGACTTCAGTACCCCGTAGGCGAGAGTGAGCAGCTTTCGCATCACGGCCACCACGATGACCATGCGTGGCTTGCCGACGTTG
>JAFAXE010000045.1 GCA_019241305.1 Vulcanimicrobiota bacterium | reverse complement strand
ACCTCTCGCAAGAGGCGGTGAAAGCAGCCGTCTATGCGGCGGTGGCCGACCTGAACGAGTCGTTATCGTCCGAACAGCGTATTCCACTCACGGGGACGGCCGCAGTGTTTGCGGCGCTGGACTCGCTGGCCGCACTGAATTTGCTGCTTCGCATCGAGCACCGCTTGAGCGAGGCCGGCGGTACCGAATACGATTTGACGAACGGTGACTTCTACGAGACGACGGTGTTTTGCTCGCCGACGCTGGACCAGTTGGTAGACGGCGTCCACGCCGCGATTATGGTGGAGACCGCGTGAACGAAACGCTCTCCGCCGCGCTGTACAGCTCGTTTAATGTTACGCAGTTTGCTCGACTGCTCCAAAACGATGACGCTTCACCGCCGATCTCCGTCGAACGTGTACATGGTTTGCTTTCGGGGGCCATGTTTCTGGGAAGCGGAACCTTGCCGCGCCCCAGCGGCGAGATCGCGGTGATCGTCACGATGCCCGAAGCGGTTCTTCCTTCCGTTGCCGGTCTGCTTGGGGGACGCGTGTGCGAACCCGAGAGACTGCAGCACGAGGTGCAGAGTTTCGCGCAGACGGTTTGCTCGCTTCCGGTTCGCCTGACGCTTATCGTGAGCTGGCTTGCGCCGAACCGATATAGCGGTGGTCTGCTTGCACTCAATCCACGATATGGGCTCGACGGCGCCGTAAACGCCGCCAACGCTTGGCTTTGTGAAGCGTTCGACGCACACCCCGAGCGCCGTGTCCTGAACGCTTCGGCATGGCAGAAAACTCTGGGCGAGCACGCGATGAGCGCGAAGAACTGGTATCTGACGAAAGATCCCTATTCGTTCGATCTATGGAAACTCGCGGTCAGCGATGTGAAAGCCGCCATCCTCTCGCTTTTGGGGCGTGCAAAGAAGCTGATCATCCTGGATCTCGATAACACGCTGTGGGGAGGCGAACTCGGAGATACCGGAGCCGAAGGATTGCGCTTGGGAGGGCACGATCCCGTCGGAGAAGCGTACTCGGCCTTTCAGCGAGAGCTCGTCACGCTGGCGCACCGGGGCGTCGCACTTGGGATCGCGAGCAAGAACGACGAGGCGTTGGCACTTTCGGCGATCGACAAGCACCCCGAGATGATCGTGCGGCGCGATACGCTCGCCGGATGGATCATCGATTGGGAAGAAAAGGCCGCAAACATTCGCAAATTGTGCGCACGTATCGGGATCGCTCCGTCCGACGCGCTCTTTATCGACGACAACCCCGCAGAGCGAGCAGCCGTGGCCGCGGCAATCCCTGAACTTACCGTGCCGGCGTGGCCGGCGAATCCCATGCTGTTTGTGGAGTCGTTGCGACGGCTCAACGTCTTCGACGTGCCCGAGGTGACCGCTGAGGATCTCGCGCGCACGCGAAACTACGTGGCCGCCCGCGCGCTTGCGTGCGAACCACGCGGCGTTCAAACGTCCATTGAGGTACGCCGGCCGCTCCCGGCCGATCTGCCCCGCGTCTTACAGCTCCTGAACAAAACGAACCAGTTCAACCTCGCGACGCGTCGCTTCACCGCGAGCCAGCTACAAGAGTGGCTCGACGTGGAAGGCCACGACCTCTGGGTCGCCCGTGCGCACGATGCCTTCGCCGACTATGGGATCGTCGGCGCTTTATCCGTTGCGGTGCAGGGGACCGTTTGCACGATCGTTGACTTTGTGATGAGCTGCCGCGTTCTCTTTCGGGGTATCGAGGAGCGAATGCTCGAGGAAACGCGCAAGCATGCACGAGAACGAGGGTGCCGCCTGCTCGAAGCGACCTTCGTGCCGACGGAGCGGAACGAGCCAATGCGACGCTTTCTCGTGGAACGCAGCGGGCTCGCGAACGACGATGAGCGTCACTTTTCTCTCGACCTCTTCGCAGCTTTGCGCAGTTCGGCGTGAGACAGCCCTCCCCCCCATCGAACGAGTGACCGCAAAGCATCTTGGGATCGCACTGCTTCATGCCGTCGAGAAACGGCTGTTTCGTTTCGAGACATTCGGCGCAGCTTCGATCATCGTGCCGCCGGCGCGCCGCGTTCTGGGGACGAAATACGCCTCCATCGGCCGCGGCTGTTTCTTCGGAGCAGGCCTCACGCTTTCGATTTGCGACGAATACTTGGGCGTCCGCTATACGCCGGTGTTTGTCGTAGGCGACCAAACGATGATCGGCCGCGACGTCGTGATCGCGTGCACGCACTCCGTCATCATCGGAGCAGCGGTGACGGTTGCGGACCGCGTCTACATTGGAGATTCGTATCATGGATACACCGATCCAGAGCGCGCCATCCTGGAACAACCGATGCAGGGCCAGGCGCCCGTGACGATCGGCGATGGGTGTTTCATCGGTATCGGGTCGGCGATTTTGCCGGGCGTGACGCTCGGGCCGCGCTGCGTCGTCGGGCCGAATGCCGTCGTCACCCGGTCCTTCGAAGCCAATACCGTCTTACTCGGTAATCCCGCGCGAGCGATTCGCATATACGATCACACGAAAAAGGTATGGATCCCCTGACACACTCAATCGTCCATCCCAGGCGAAACCTTCTTGGCTTGATCCTCGTGACGGCAGCCGTCGTGGTCGCGGGCTGCGGTGGTAGAGCAAGCAACGTCCACGAACACGTGCACGCGCGTCCACCTGATACGGATTTCTAGCTACGCGAGAACGACGTTCCAGAGCGCGAAGGGACGCCACCATCGCGTACCGCCGAGGGCATCGTCCATCCGTTCGAGAGCACGAAGAAGCGGCCCGTCGCCGGGCGGCCACAGATGCGCTTCGAACCGATGAAAGCGCTGAATGGGCAGAACGCGGTCGACCAGGCGGATGAACGGCTTCGTCCTGAAGTGATCGTGGTCTGAAAAGAGCGTGAGATGGAGCCAGGTTACCGGGTTGAGCCGGTTCGGCTCGACCATAACGAGCGTTCCTCCGGGCCGCCGGACCCTTGCCATCTCACGAATGACGCTGATCGGCGAAGCGGTGTGATGTAACATCGCGACGGCCAATACCACATCGAACGCTGCGTCGGCGAACGGAAGACGTTGCGCGTCGCCCACGACGAAGCGCAAGTTCGGTCCCCGTAGACGTTCCCAAATCGTGTGCGGAACGATGTCGAGACCGACGACCGAGCGAGCGCGTTCGGCAAACCGAGCCGTGAAACGGCCATCCATGCAACCGACATCGAGCACGTCGCCGGCGATCTCCACGTCCAGTTGCTGCAGAAAGCGGTCTTGAAAACGCCGCCGCCGCCACTCGTCCTGATTTTCAGGTAGAGGCTGCCGGCGCACGCCGAGCGGGATCGCCATGACGTGGTCTCCGTCTTTAGCGCATCGTTCTCCTCGCCGATTCCACCCCGACAAAAGTCGCGCCACGCGCTTCCTGGGAAGAACACGTATCGCGGTTCACGAAACGTTCGCACGGTGTCTGGGACTGCGGAAGTTTGCGATATCGCTCGCGCGGCCGGCGAAGCGATTCTGGAGATTTACGGACGAGCCGATCATGGCACGACGCTGAAGGACGACCAGTCGCCGCTTACCCTAGCGGACCGTGCCGCACATGACTGCATCGTTCAACGACTGAGCGCCCTCGACGCCGGCATCCCGATTCTCTCCGAAGAATCGGAGTCGGTTCCCTTCGAAGAGCGGCGCGTGTGGAAGCGCTTCTGGCTCGTCGATCCGCTCGATGGTACGAAAGAGTTCATCAAGCGCAACGGCGAGTTCACGGTGAACATCGCACTCATCGAAGAAGGACGGCCTGTGCTTGGCGTCGTCTACGCGCCCGCTTTGGGACAGCTGTACTGGGCGCGTGCGGGAGGGGCGGCGTATCGAACGGTGGAGGGTTCACGCCAGGAGCAGATTCGCGTTTCAGATTACCGCGACTCGGGCCTCAAAGTCGTTGCAAGCCGGTCGCATGCGGGCGAATTGATGCCGCGCTTTTTGGAAGCGGTTGGAAATCCCGAGTGCGTGAGTTCCGGCTCGTCGCTGAAGTTCTGTCTCGTTGCAGACGGAACCGCGAATCTCTATCCGCGTTTCGGTCCTACCATGGAGTGGGATATCGCCGCGGCCCACGCGATCGTGGAAGAAGCTGGCGGGACGGTGACCGACACCGAAGAGCAAGCGCTCGCGTTCAACAAGCCGGATCTCCACAATCCGCACTTTGTGGTCTCCGGAGCGCCGCCGTTTCCGTGGCGCCCGGTTCTGGAGCGATTGACGCAAACGGTGTGACGGCGGTCTACGGGGACGTGCGGAGTTGCACGTCCTCGTGGCGCAGCATTGAGTAGATAAGGCCGCACGCGGCCGCGGAGTATTCCAGCAGCTTCATCGTGACCATGCCGGCCGCCGTAATCGGCTCACGCAGCAACAGACGTCCCTGCGCGATGAAGTCGGGGCGGATCACCGCGTACTGCCGCGCGAGCAAAGCTTTGCGCGAGGCGTGTTTGCGAAAATAGCGCAAGGCAGTCTTGCCGTAGATGAACTTCTTACGCAAGTGTTTGCCAAGGTTGAGCCGCCCTTCGTAGTGGCGAATCGAGTCGCCGAGCTTGACCGTCGTGTACCCAGCGTCGTTGAGGCGAAGCTGAAAGTCGTAGTCGTCATTCCCGCCGAGCGTTGCATCGAGACCGCCGACGGCGGTCCAGACTGCTTTGCGAAGGAAGCGGGCGGCGTCGGTGAGTGAGACGGCGTTGCGGTTGTAACACGTTTTTTCGAGCCGCCGGCATTGCGCCCAGAAGCCTTCGCCGTACGACTCTTCGGGGACGATGACGGCGTCGGCATGGGTTCGCTCAATGAGCGCAACGCAGTCCGCGACGGTCGTGGGTCGCATCCGCATGTCGGAGTCGAACCAGTACACGTACTCGCCGTTCGCCTGAGCCACGCCGTAGTTGCGTTGATGGGGGACGGCGAACACATTCTTCTGCGACGGGTCACGTCCGTAGGAGTACACCGTGCCAAACTGCGCTGCCAACTCTGGGGTGCCGTCGGTCGAGAAGCTGTCGACGACGATGATCTCAACGGGCGCATAGGTCTGCGCCGCTACCGACTCGAGGCATTCACGCAACATCGCTTTACAGTTGAAGGTTGGAATGACGACGGAAACGAGTCGTCTTTCCTCGGCTCGTCCTTCGACTTCGCTCGCTACGCTCGCTCCGCTCAGGATGACACCTGGGACGGCGCGTTGCGCATTTTCATGTCAGGATGACTCCTGGGACGGCGCGTTGCGCATTTTCATGTCAGGATGACACCTGCGTCTGACAAGCTCTCATCATTGGGCCATTAAATGATGCCTTTGCGTTTGAGGATGGCTGCGGCCTCGTCGAACGTGTCTTGCGAGGGCGCCGATTCGCTCCAGGCCATCAGCTCACGAAGCGCGGCGCGGCGATCGGCGGTCGGCTTCCAACCGAGGCGTTCCTCGATCTTTGAGACGTCGGCAAAACAGTGGCGGATATCGCCTTTACGGAACTGTTGCACGACTTCGGGCTGCGCCGTACTGCGGTATTCCGCGATGATGAGTTCTGCCAATTCGAGAATAGAGATCTGCTGTCCCGAGCCGACGTTGAACACCTCTCCATCGGCGCGAGCGTCATTCATCACCGCGAGGCATGCGGAGACGATGTCATGCACGGAGACGAAGTCCCGGGACTGGTGACCGTCCTCAAAAATCGTCGGATTCCGCTCGGCTTTCAGACGGCTGATGAAGATCGCTGCCACTCCGGTGTAAGGGTTGGAGAGACTCTGTCGCGGGCCATAGACGTTGAAGAAACGTAGGGCGACGGTCGGGATCCCGAATGTCGCGCCGATGAGCAAAAGGTAGTCTTCTTGGTCGCGCTTGTTCAGCGCGTACACCGAGTTGCAACCGAGAGGCGTCCGTTCCGGCGTCGCGATCGGGACGAGCGTTCGACCGCACGCTGGGCACGACACCTCCCACCGCCGCTGCGCGAGCTGCTCATCGGAGCGCAAGGACGGTTTGACTTCGCCATGTTCGGAGCAGCGGTAGAGTCCCTCACCGTACTCGCTCATCGAGGCAGCCACGATGACTTTACGAACGTGCGAACGATGCGAATTGACGAGCAGGTCGAGCAGCGTCGCCGAGCCGAGCGTGTTAACGCGCGTGTAGCGCAGGGGCTGGTACATGCTCTGGCCTACGCCGACCGCCGCGGCGAAGTGGAACACGACGTCGATACCGTCGAGGGCAGCATCGAGCGCCTCGGCATCGCAGACGTCGCCGCGCACGAACTGGGCGTCGCGGCTCAAATAGGACGGCGGCCCGTCGCCGTGCACCTGCGGGTCGAGGTCATCGTAAACGCGCACCCTGTGGCCGTCGGCGAGCAATCCGTCGACGAGGTGACTTCCGATGAACCCGGCGCCGCCGGTGACGAGGACGTTCGCTTTAGGAGACTGCAACCGCGGCGGGAATGTGGCCGTGCGACTCGAGATACGTCACGATCTTGTCGGCGCTCTCAGTGATCGTTTCGGTCGCCGTGTAGCAAACGATCTCGGGATGGAGCGGCTCTTCGTAGGGATCGTCGATCCCAGTGAAGCCTTTAATTTCGCCTGCGCGGGCCTTGGCGTACATGCCTTTCACGTCGCGCGACTCGCAGACGTGCAGCGGCGCATCGACGAACACCTCGATGAAGCGCTCGGTGGTCGCCCGCACTTCGTCGCGAATTGCGCGATACGGGCTAATCGCAGCGGTGATGGCGATCACGCCGTTGCGCGACAACAGGTTCGCCACGAATCCGATGCGGCGAATATTGGTGTCGCGGTCTTCCTTGCTAAAGCCGAGACCTTTCGAGAGATTGGTCCGCACAACGTCGCCGTCGAGAATCTCGACCTTCGCGCCGCGCGCTCGTAAGCGTGAGGCGAGTTCGCGAGCGATCGTCGTCTTGCCGGAGCCGCTAAGGCCGGTCGTCCAGACCGTCGCTCCCAGGGTGTCCATCGTGTGGGTATCGTTCCTTTCCGAATTTGAGCGGGTGAATCCGTGCTAGCGCGCGATCGCCATTGCGGCCATGAGAACCTTCGCGACCTCTGGCCGCGTCACGTACTCCGGCGGGATCTCGCCGGCGGCCAGCATCGCGCGCAGCTTCGTTCCGGAGAGAGAGAGCCGCTCCTCCGGCGTGCTGGGCGATGTCTTTTCGGTCGCCATCTGACCGGTGCGCGTGCAGAAGAAGGCGTTGTCGAAGCGCAGGGGACTGATGGCGAGCTCATCGGGGGAGAACTCATCGAACGCTTTTTGCGCGTCGTACGTGCCGTAGTAGCCTCCGACTCCGGCATGGTCGCGTCCCACGATGAAGTGCGTGCAGCCGTAATTCTGCCGCGCGATCGAATGCATGATCGCTTCCATCGGGCCGGCATAGCGCATCGCTGCAGGAAAGGTCGCAAGCATGACGCGAGCCTTCGGATAGTAGTGTTCGATGAGTGTGAGGTAACACTGCATCCGTACGTCGGCAGGAATATCGTCCGCCTTGGTGCCCCCGACGAGTGGTTGGATCATGAGGCCGTCCACGAGTTCGAGTGCCGTCTTGGTGATGTACTCGTGCGCGCGATGGATGGGGTTACGGGTTTGAAACGCGACGACCGTGTTCCATTCGCGCTCCTCGAAAGCAGCGCGCGTCTGGCGCGGCGTGAGCCGGTATTCCAAAAACTCGTCGTGAGGGATATCGGCCACGAGGGTGACCGGTCCGCCCAAGTAGACCGGGCCTTCACCGAACATGGTGGCGACGCCGGGATGATCCTGATCGGTCGTGCGGAACACGCGATGCGCTTCATGCGCTTGGCTGGGACGGTACTTGCTCGTCACGAGCATCGTCGCGACGATGTCGCCGTCAGGAAGAGCCAGCGCGACGTGCGCGTCGACGGGCACGCGTGTGCCGCGGTCTTCATCGACTTGGAGCGCAACCGGGATGGTCCACGCGACGCCGCTCGGAAGCCGGCGCTGATCGATGACGCTCGTGTAGTCGTGTTCAGGCATGAAGCCCTCCAGGGGGCTGTACACGCCGGTGGCGATGCATTCGAGGTCGGCGACGCCGCGTTCCGAGAGCTCAATGCGCGGCAGGGCGTGGGCGTTTTCGAACGCGTCTTGCCGCTCGCGTCCGCTTAGCGTGCGGTCGACGAGCATTCCTCCGTGGGGATGGATCATGATACCGCCACCGCTTCGGCGCGACGAGCATTGCGCGCAGCGATCTCGTCGAGGACCGCACGTTGCTCGGCTCGGCGCCGTCGATCCTCAGGGTCGAGATTCTCCCACGCAAGCTTCTTCAAGCGTTCATTGTCTTCGGTGAACGACGCGATCTGATCCGGAGCGAATTCCAGCTCCTCGCCTTTCTTGAGGGCCACACGTTCATACCCGAGTTCGTCGAGCGAACGTCCTGCGACGCTCTCGAAAATCTGCAGATCCTCCTTTTTCGTTTGCGTCAAAAACTTACGCGTATTGTCTTTCATGACCGGCTTGGTAACGTTCTCCCACAAGTTGCTGGCGGTGGCGGCTTTCTTCGCCTCCTCCGTGCGGTAGAAATCCATCGCGCTTTCGCTGTAGGTGGCACCCAGGAAGTCGCAGACATTGCGCATCGTCCCGAGCTCGTCTTGCGTCAGGGCCTCGTAGCTAATGGCCAGTTCGCGCTGTTGCCCGATGCGGTCCAGCAATCGCAGCGCGAGTTGCTGATCGGCGTCCCAAACCTTGGCAATATGGTAGTAGTTTTTCTCGCCTTCAATCGCTTTGGTGAACGAAAGCGCTACGTCACGCCCGTCGCGGTAGAGGTAGATGAATTTCGCGTCGGGGAACCGGTCGGCGAGTTCGCTTGCGTATTTCACGTTTCCGAGACTCTTGCAGCACCATGACGACTTGCCCCAGACCTCACGCAGCACGTCGTAGATCGCTGCCATGACGGCGTACAAATCGCGGCGGTCGCAGCGGCCTTCGATGTCAACGCGGTCGAGCTTGACGCCTTCCCACTCGACGGGATTCGTTTCGACGAGCCGGCACGCGTCATCGACGAGCAGCCGGAAACTTTCCGGGTCGGCAAGATCGCCATAGGTTGGAACGAGCGGCATGAGCCGGATCAGGATGTGCGGAGGATGCGGGGCTGCGATTTCCGGCAGCTGATTCAGCATCAGCCGGAAGAGGTTCGATCCGGACCGCTGTGTCCCGATCATGAAGATCTTCACCGAGGGAACTCCTTTGGGTTGGTCATTTACTTGAGGAACAGAAAGAAACCGGCGACGCCGGCGAGCGGAATGATGAGCGCGACTTCAACGCGCAGGCGAAGGATGGCGACAAGCGCCGCCACGAGAATGAGGGCGGACGCGACGATATGCCACACGGAATCGTGCGGCATCGATTCACCGACGACGACCGCGGCGGCGAAGATCATCCCGACAACTGCCGGGCGGATTCCCTTGAGCGCTGCCGTGACACCGGAAGAGCGTTTAATGATCTGCAGCGCATGCGCGACGATGAGCGTCAAGATCGCGGGCGGAACGAACATACCGAGCATTCCGGCGAGCGCGCCCCAAAGACCGGCGAGTTTTACGCCGACGAACGCTGCGGTCATGAGGATGGGACCAGGGGTAATTTGCGTCAGCGCGAGTCCCGCCGTGAATTCGTCCGCGGTGAGCCAGTGCAAGTTGTGAACCAGCGTGCTCTTGATGATTGGAATGAAGACGTAGCCGCTGCCGAAAAGCACGACGCTCATTCCCGCGAACGTGAGAAAAATCTTCATGACGAGGCCTGTCCCGGCCGCGGGGAGGGCAGCGGCGAAAAACGGGACGACGGACTGTAATTTCGCGCGTCTCGGCTGTACTGGCGTAGAGGCCGGCGTCCCGGAGCTCTGGCGATACAAAAGAAATCCGGCGAACCCAGCTATGACGACGATTCCGAGCGTCACCCACCAGGCGCCGGGAAAGAGCGCACCCTGCAGAAGTATCGCCAGTGCGGCGACTGCACAGATGATCCCTTGCTCGACGTTCTTGACCTGTTTCTTGCCCATTTCGTAGGCGGCGACCGCGACGATCGCGACCATCGCCGAAGGGAAACCTTTGAAGACGCGGTCGATCGCTGGAATCTTTCCGTAGTGCAGATAGAGCACCGAGAGCGTCGTCACGACGATGAACGACGGCGTCACCGAACCCAGCCAGCACACCGCCGCGCCCGCGATGCCACGTAACCGATAACCGATGGCGACCGTCATGTCGACGGCGACGGGACCGGGAAGCATCTGAGCGACCATGATCGCGTCGGTGATGTCTTCTTCGTGCGCGAGTTTGCGGGCCGAAAGCGACTTCGAAACGACGGCGATGAAGGTCATGAAGCCGCCCCACGTCGTGCATCCGATCCGCAAGAAGATCAGAAAAAGGCGTAGCAGCGACGGAGCGCTCGTGTGCTCCGCCGATGTTTGCACCGCGGCGGCGGAACTCACGGACGCTCCCGCCCCTCCCTGGGCTCCGCGGCATCAATCCCTCCGCGGGTCACGAGAAACCGCGCCAGACGAGTTGCACGCCCAGGATCCCCAGCCAGACCGCAAGCGCCCACTTGAGCGGCCGCGATGGGACACGGGTCGCGAGCGTCGCGCCGACACATGCTCCGACAAATCCGCCGGCCAAGAGCTTGACGAGGATCGCGACGTCGAAATTCCCGGCGAAAACCTGGATGCTGCTGCCCAAGAGCGTCATGCAGAGCGCAAAGAAGACACTCGTCCCGACGACTTCTGCGGCGGTCAGCGACGTGAATCCGAGCATCGCCAACGACCCGAGCACGCCTGAACCAGCCGAGGAGAAGCCGGTTTCGATTCCCACCGGAAACATGAGGCACGAGAGAAGTCGCGGACGGTTCTGGCCCCGGCCGTCTGCGACGCCTCCCAAGCGTGCGAGACGGTACATGTTGAGCAGCGACGCGAAGACGATGATGGCGCCGAGCAACGCGTAGAGCAAACGATGTCCCGCGTGGGTGCCGTTGAGATGCGCGAGCAGCAGTCCGCCGATGAGGACCCCCGGAAGGCCGCCGATGAGCATCCACTTGCCGGTCGAGAAGTGCACCTGGCCGCGACGCGCATAGATAAGGAAGACGATGAAGTTCACCGCCGTCGCGTAGAGAAGCGTCGTCCCGACTGCCTGCGCCGGGGGCATCCCCGAGAACAGAATCAGCACCGGGCTCATGATGGTGCCCCCGCCCATGCCAACGAGCCCTATCGCGATCGCGACGAGGAACCCAATCACGAATTCGATGGCTGTCTCCTCAGAGCGAACGGCGAAGATCGACGTTGCGTCCTGGGCGTGCAACGCGTCACGCGCAGAACTTCCGAGGAGCAACTACCCGAGTCGAACCCAACGCCAAAAAAGAAAGGCGTACTG
Organism: Vulcanimicrobiota bacterium; assembly: GCA_019241305.1. Taxonomy (GTDB): domain Bacteria; phylum Vulcanimicrobiota; class Vulcanimicrobiia; order Vulcanimicrobiales; family Vulcanimicrobiaceae; genus JAFAXE01. Next base: position 395 of record JAFAXE010000045.1, on the reverse strand, counting down.
ATACCGCCTTCGGGGCCTTCGCGCGAACGGACGAATCCCCTCCGCAAAAAAAGCGCGGGAGCCCGCGGCTCTAGGAAAGGCCTCGAACGAACAGCTGGATCCCAAGGACGGTAAGCCAGACCGCGAGCGCCCACTTCAAAGGGCGCGACGGCAACCGCATCGCCAGCATCGAGCCGAGGACCGCCCCGAACACGCCACCAGCGAGCAGCTTGATCAGCAGCGCCACATCGCAGTTGCCGGCGACGAGCTGGATCCCCCCGCCGATCGTGGCGAGTGCAAGCGCGTTCGTCAGGTCGGTTCCTACGACTTGAGCCGCGCTCAGCCTCGTTAGTCCGAGAAGTGCGAGGGAACCAAGCGCACCAGCGCCCGCAGAGGTGAAGCCGACCTCTGCTCCA
>JAFAXE010000024.1 GCA_019241305.1 Vulcanimicrobiota bacterium | reverse complement strand
GAGCACCCATTCTCACATTGCCTTCGCAGCATCGGACGAACAAGCCGTGATCGCCTTCCACGCGGAGGCTCTGGCTCGCGGAGCGCTCGACGACGGAGCGCCGGGCATTCACGCGGAGTACGGGCCACGGTATTTTGCAGGCTTCGTGATTGACCGCGACGGCTATCGCCTTGAAGCCGTGTTTCACGGCACAGAGGTCTCGCATTGATAGACGGGCAAAGGCGCGCCTCGCGTCCCTCAAACCGAAGATCAACAACAAAAAAGCAGCGCTAGAGTGCGCCCGAAGAGTCTAGCTGGGCGCGATAGGCGGCGACAGGAAATGTAACGTGGGAGACGACGAATTCGAACGAACACTCGGCGCACTGGCGAACGAGGTTGGTGACTTCCTCGTGCGGATACGTCGTGACATGAGGGCTCGGCTCGGGGGCAAGGTTGAACGGTCACCTGGACGCGATGCCGCAGCCCCTATGGTGGCGCAGCGCCTTTTCGAGGTACATCAGGCGTTCGCGGACGCTGCGATTGGAATTCCGGTTATAGCCTGCCCCTGCTGTAACGATCCTCAATTCATAGCAAGACTAGAAACGATTCCGGCGGCTGAGCTGAGCGAGGAGGATGTTGAATCGGTCGTCGCTAGTATTAGCCTCACGCTCGGATCAGCATCCGACGTTCCTTACTTTGTTCCGCGTTGGTGCAGCGACGGTTTAGGGTCGCCCTTATATGATATCACTATGGCCTTCTCCCGTATTGCAGAAGCCGGGTATGCGAGCTGGTCCGATCGGCGCCGCAGCGCAGTCGAAAGGTTCCTCATCGCTCAACTTCGGTACGTCCTCAGCGGTGCGCCCGCGCGATTGTTGTCTCATACGCTCAATCACGTTTCCAGCCTTTACGAGTCCTTCGCCTATCTCGGTCACACGGACTCCTTTTTTCCGTATACGACGGCACGCTGCAAGAGACGGCTGATGCACACCTTGGCGACCTGGTCGCGCACCTAGAGATCAACGAAAACGGCTCCATCGGGTGGCCAAATCAGTCGGTGGATCTCGAACCGTTGGCACGCTGGCTACGATTCGAAGAAATGTGGCCGCGAGTTCAACGCGGTGCAGCGCTCTATCCCCACGAGGACGGTGTGCGACCGCAGATACAAATCCTCGAGCGATACGCCCGCGAACGCGACCGTTAGGCACAGCCAGCGCCGGGCGGGCCGGGATATTGAACCGTGAACGGTTCTCAAGGACGTGCCGACGCTGCCGTGTGTTTGCAGGGATCCTCATGCGACAGAGAACAGCCGCGCTCGCCCGGCGCGATCAGCTCCGGCTCTTGTCAGAGAAGACTGATACATCGTAAATTGGGACGCATGACGCTCAAACGCATGGACAACATAGGGATCGTCGTTGAAGACCTGGGAGCTATGGTCGACTTCTTTCGGGAGCTCGGCCTCGAACTTGAAGGACAGGGCATGATTGAAGGGGAGTGGGCTGGACGTGTCACTGGCCTGGGCGATCAGCGCGTCGAAGTTGCGATGATGCGTATGCCCGACGGCCACGGCCGGATCGAACTCTCTCGCTTTCTCACGCCGCCCATCCTTGCGGACCATCGCAACGCTCCCGTGAACGCTCTCGGTTACCTTCGCGTTATGTTTGCCGTAGACGACATTGACGGCACGCTTGAGAGGCTCCAAAAGCGTGGCGCGCGACTGGTAGGTGAAGTAGTCCAATATTTGGACGTGTATCGCCTCTGTTACATCCGCGGACCTGAAGATGTTCTCATTGGACTCGCTGAAGAACTCGCCGCCTCTCACAAGGAGATTGCATGAAATCCATGGATAGACGACGCTTCATCACAGCGGCGACGGCAACGGCGGCTGCCTCGACGTTGGAGCTTGAGAATTTGGCTAAAGCGGCGCAACCGGAGCAAGGCGGCACCGTCGTCTTCCTGGCGACGTGGAGTTTCGGACGTCCGGCGGTGGATCACGCGGCGCAGGTCTTTCATTCAGGTGGGTCGTTGCTCGATGCGGTCGAGAAGGGCATCAATGTGCCCGAGAATGATCCGAAGGTGGAGAGCGTCGGCTACGGTGGCTTGCCGAATGCCGAGGGCGAGGTCGAACTCGACGCGGCGATCATGGACGGGACACGCCATCGCGTCGGCGCGGCGCTGAACCTTCACCGCATCAAGAATCCCATTTCCGTGGCGCGCCTCGTCATCGAAAAAACCACTCATAGTACGCTGGCGGGGGAAGGCGCCTACCGATTTGCGCGTGAGATGGGCTTCACGCCGATGAACTTATTGACAGCGGAGTCTCGGGCGAAGTGGCTCAAGTGGAAGAACGATCCGCACCACAAAACGTTTTGGATCGACCAGCAGCATCATGACACGATCGGACTCGTGGCGGCCGATAGCAACGGCCACGTCGTCTCGGGGTGTTCGACCAGCGGGCTCGAGTGGAAGTTGCCTGGGCGCGTTGCGGATTCCGGCCTCGTCGGCTCCGGCGTGTACGCGGATGATAATGCCGGCGCGGCTTCCGCGACCGGCAATGGCGACATCATGCAAAACTACTGTACAAGCTTCTACATCGTGATGTTGATGTCGATGGGACGTTCGCCGCAAGCTGCCTGCGAGGAATGTCTGCAGCACATGGTTCGCACCGATGCCTCTACCAAGACGAGAGCCGAGGCAGCCGTCATCGCGATCAATCCTCAGGGAGAGATCGGGGCGGCTTCGATGAATTCCAGCTTCACGCTCGACTATGCGGTGTGGCGCAACGGCGCCAGTTCTATGCATCGCGCGAAGGTCGTGTATCCGTAAGGCCCTTCGACTTTGGGTGCTATGTCCTTCGACTGCACTCGCTCAGCAACGCTGAGCTCGTTCCGCTCAGCATGAGACTGTAGAGTCGATCGCCTATTCGAGCGACCTTCTTCTGCGCTGTAACAAACTTCGTTGCGTTACCGGGAGCGTTGTTTGGCGCGGATGAGGCGAAGCACCGCGTCGTTGTAGGGCGTTGGCACGCCGGCGCGCCGCCCGGCAGCGGCAATCCCGCCATTGATTTGCTCGATTTCCGTTGGCCTGCGCGCCTCGAGATCGATCGTCATCGAATTCCGCTGTTCCGCCATTGCAGCGACGGTTTCCCGAACGTATTCCCAAGGGTCGGCCGTCGGCAGATGAATACGGAGCGCACGCGCCACGGCAGCGACCTCCGCCGCGATCGCGCGCGCCAGTTCTGCGGCGTCGGCGTCGTTTACTATTGCCTCATTACGGCGATCCAGCAGCGCGGCGACGGGACTGATGGCTGCGTTCACCAGCAGCTTGCCCCAGAGGTGCGGCCGGATATCGTAGGCGATCGACGTCGATAAGCCGGCGTCTTCCAACAAGCGCGCGACGGACTGGAGCGTCGCGCCCGAAGCGCCGGCGGAACCCAGTACCGTCGAGCCGATGCCCAAACGCCGCGCCTGGCCACGCCCCACCGCCAGCGCGCCCTCTGTCGTAATCCCCACAACGAGCGCGACGCGCTCTCCGAGGGCCGCTTTGATCGCCTCCTCGTTTCCAAGACCGTTCTGCAGCGAAACGATTGGCGTCGAGGGATTCAACTGGCGTGCAAACGGCCGGACCGCCGCCAGTGTATCCCCGGCTTTGACGAACACGAAGAGAAACGCGCAACCGAACGCCCGCGCGGGATCTTGCGTGGCGGTGACGCGGCGAGGTGGTCCATCGTCGACTACGAGGCCGCTTGCCGCGATATCTTCAACGACGTCTTGGCGCACATCGACCATCGTCACGTCGTTGTGTTGGGCTAACGCGTAACCATAAAGGGTCCCCATCGCACCGGCTCCGAGAATCGCGACCTTCAAACGCATCATCGATAATAGTACCGGTAGCGCCGCCCAACGGAGCCAGGTGGGCGCGTTCGAAAGAAGCCGATGAGAAGGACTCCAGCGAGAAAGCCACCGATGTGGGCGAAGTAGGCGATGCCGCCGCCTTGCTCCGAGGCAACTCGCGTCGAGATCGCGCCGAAACCGGTCACGAACTGAACGGCTGCCCACACACCGATCACGAGGATTGCCGGCAGGCGCAAGAAGAGCGGAAAGCAGCCGATGGGCACGATCGTTTGTATGGTGTTCGTCGGAAAGGTCACGATATACCCGCCTAACACCGCGGCGATCGCACCCGACGCGCCAATCGACGGCACGTGGCTGCCCGGATACACGAGGACTTGGGTGAGTCCCGCAATCGTGCCGCCGAGCAAATAAAACACGGCGAAGCGGAAGTGTCCGCACAGATACTCGATCTCCGGACCGAAGACCAGCAGAAACAGCATATTGAAAAAGATGTGCAGGATGCTGCCATGCAAGAACTGGGAAGTAATCAGCGTGAACCATGGCAGCGGCGGGCTCGGCGGTGCGAGCACGATACCGTGCGTTACGTCGTATGGTATAACGGCGAACGCGTTGACGAACGCATCGGGTGCGGGCGTCTGCGCCTCACGCACGAAGACATAAACGTTGAGGACGACGATCGCGTAGACGACGATGGGGAATACCGGAGACCGGTCGCGGTCACCGATCGGAATCATGGTTCGCTAGAACTGAGCCTGTAATCCGAATACGGCACGGCGATCGCGCTGAAGCACATCACGTTCGC